>NZ_JBIWAQ010000002.1:0-320466 GCF_044760155.1 Kitasatospora sp. NPDC098652 | reverse complement strand
CACGGACATGGACGGCATCGGGAGCCCCGGCGACCTCGACGCAGGCGCCACCCTCATTGCCGCTGTAGCTGCTCTTGAACCATTCCAGCTCGGTGCTCATCGTTCTCCCAGGATCTTCTCGATCAAGGCCAGGGTCTCCTCGGGGTCAAGAGCCTGCGCCCTGAGGATGTTGTAGCGGGCGTTCATGATTCGGACCTCGTCCGGATCGCTGATCAGCCTACTGCTCGTCTGTACCTCGATGTACGCGTGCTGAGGCCGTCCCTTCGGCGTGATCAAGATGAAGGGTCCGCCCATGCCGGCGTGTTCAGTTCTGTTCAGCGGGAGAACCTGAATAACCATCCCTCTCGTCCGTCCGACCTCCAGGAGGCGACGGAGTTGAGCCGCGTGCACGTCCCATCCGCCAAGGGGCCGTCGTAGCACGCTCTCGTCGATGACCCAGCTGAACATCCCCCGAGGCCAGCGGGTCAGTACCTCCTGGCGTGCCATTCGAGCTGCGACCCGCATCTCGATCACTTCTTCGGACAACGGCGGCTGCCTCATGGCGTACACGGCTCGTGCGTGGTCCTCGGTCTGGAGCAAGCCGGGGATGTCCAGGGTGGCTAGGTCGTGCATCTCGATCGAGTCGACCTCCAAGACTGCGTAGCCTCGGAACCAGGCGGGGTGCTTCACTCGCGCCTTGGCTCGGGCCTTCACTACGTCGTCCCCGGCAACGGCCAGCAAGCCGCCAGCATTGAGGACCCTGTCAACAGCGATCAGCAACTCGGGCTGTGGCGTGCGCACCCCCCGTTCGACCGATCGGATCAACTGCTCTCCGTAGCCCACGCTGTGAGCCAGCTCCTTCTGAGTCATCCCGGCTCGTTCCCGCAGGAGCTTGATCTGCTTGCCGATCGCTCGGAAGAAGTCCGAGGCTTCGGCGAGATCCTCCGGAAGCTCAGGCCGAATCTCGTCGCCCACGCCATCGTTGCGCGCCGCACTCACCGCGACCACCCCCAAACAAAAGCTGTCCGCACCTGTACAAGCACTCTCTGTGCTCGCCGGATCCATGGTCAGCGTACGTCCGCCCCGCCACGCTTTCTCCCATGACGACCGAAATCCCCCTCGACAGACCCCGCCGCCACACCACCGTGCACACCGCCACGCCCAAGGGTGCCGCGCTGTGTCGCCGCATCGCGAGGCGTCAACTCACCTGCTGGGGGCTGAACTCGACGCACACCGGCCCCTTCCACTCCGCGCTGCTGATCGTCGCGGAGCTGGCCACCAATGCCGTCCTGCACGGACGCGTTCCGGGGCGCGGGTTCGAGTTGCACCTCTCCCTCACCACCACCGCGCGCCGGGGCACCACCCTGCGCATCGAGATCAGCGACCCCAGGGGTGACAGGCCCCCCGTCCTGCCCACCGCCCCCACGCCGCACGCCCAGTCCGGCCGGGGCCTGCTCCTCATTGCCGCCCTCAGTGACCGCTGGGGCGCCATCCCCCGCCACCCCAACGCCAAGACCGTCTGGGCCGAACTCGACCTCACCGATGCCGATGCCACCCCCGATGCCACCTGAACCCCGCCATAGCCGCACGTCCGGCACCTCGCGCCCGTGAACCACGAGGAGTGGGAAGTCGATCCCGCCGACTTCCCACTCCTCCCGTGTGCCAGGGCTCCTACAGCGCGGCGCGGTACGCCTCCAAGCGCTCGGCCAGTTCCTTCGGGTGGCCGAGCATCGGCATGTGGTCACCGGGCAGCTCGTCCGGCTCGATGCCGAGCCGCTCGACCGTCACCCGCCGCATGAACTCCACCGGGAAGAAGCGGTCGCCGGCCGACAGCAGGGCCCTGGTCGGCACCTGCGGCCAGGCGTCCAGCGGCCACGGTTCGTTGAACGGCGCGGCTGCCTGGGTCCGCTGATGCTCCGCCATCAGCTCGGCCGCGAGGGTCGCCGGGGTGTCGTGCAGGTAGAGGGTGACCGGGTCCTCCTCGGTGCCCTCGGGAACGCCCCGTCGCCGGTCGGCCTCCTGTCGGGCCGCCCCGTACCCGGTGTTGTCCCACCACGCGCCAGGCGTCTCACCGGGGGCCGGGATCTGGGCCTGGAGCATGACCAGCAGATCCACCGGGACCCGCGCGCACACCAGCGGCCCGGTGAACCCGCCGAACGAGTGCGCCACGACGACGAGTTCGGTCCGGTCGCCGATCGCCCCGACCACCGCGTCCGCGTACTCGGCGAGCCCGGCGGACTCGTCCTCGCACGGCAGGTCCGGCGCGATCACCTCGTGGCCCCGGTCGCGCAACTCGGCGGCCAGTGGCCCCCAGTACCAGGAGTCCGCCGCCGCGCCGTGGATCAGTACGTACGTCGCCACCGTGCCCAACCTCCGTCATTCGTCGCTCCGGACATCGCCCGCCTCCGGCGGAACCTACTCCGGCGCTCCGACGACCGGCCCGCTCCGACGCGCGTCGCAACCGCCAAAGCCCGCCCGGCGGAGCACCCGGACTGTGCCGGAACGCGACAACTGCTGCCGGGGCGCACGGCCGGAGGGCTACTGCCACCGTAAGACCGGCCGACGGCCACAGTCCCGGCCATGCTGTCGGCCCCGCACGGCCGCAGGCCGATCGGGCTCGGTGCGGGCCGTCCTCCGACAGCCCGCGACGTTGGTGACAGCCATCGGGTTCCAGCACCCGTTCTCATCCGGGTGCTTGGTCACCCGGAACTTCACCACGCGATCCTGCCGTCGAGGATCTCGAAGGGCGGAGAGGCTGGTCAGCTGGCGATCTCGGTGTCCGGCCCCGGCATGACCAACCCGGTGTGCCCGTCGGGGTAGCGGACCAGGTAGGGAGGTGCGCCGTCCTCGCCGCGCACCTCGATGATCTACGCCGTGCCGTCTGCCTCCTTGTCCTGACCCAGGTCCACGATCGAGGGGATGAGGAACATCCGCGTCAGATCGTGCGCAGTCCGCCGGCGGCCATCGCCGCCAGGTAGATCGCGTCCTGGTGGTGTTCCATCCGCTCGACCAGGCCCTGCGGTCCCTGCTGCGACACCCACACTGCGCCTTCGTCCTTGCCTCCCCCCGCGGCGGCTCCGCGCTCCGTCCTCACAGGCCACCGCGCACACTCCTGGTCGGCGGGCCCGCTCAGCAAGTAGTCGGGTCGGCGTCCGGGGACGGGTCAACGGTCGGCATGCCCAACTTCCGTGGTGGTCCAGCGGCCAGTCTCGCCAGCACCAGCCGATCAGCAGGTCAGCGGCCTGCTCCCGGGCCTGCCGCAGCCGTGTGCGGCGCCACCTCACGGAAAGTGAGCCAGAACCCGTTCTGATGAACAGAGCCAGACCTGCCACTTCACATGGCACGGCTCGGTCGCAGCCCCGACCGTGACAGTTGTCGCCAGCAGGTGACAGCTGTCGCGTTCCGGCACACGGACCCGTCCGTCCGGTGCGCGGTCGATGTGACGAGGCGTCATGGAGGTCGATCGCCACCACGTGCCGGCGGCGCCTCAGGTCAGGGTGCCCAGGGCGTGGAGGCCGGTGCGGCTGCTGCGGTAGACGGTGGAACCGGCGGCGGCCAGCGAGACATGGGTGTACCCGGCGTCGGAGCGGAGGTTGTCCGGGGCGTCCTGCCAGCGCGGGCTGCCGGTGGCGAGGTCGAAGGCGAACAGCCGGTCGTCGTTGGTGCCGACGTACGCGGTGCCGTTCGCGGCGAGCATCGAGCTCTGCCCGCGGCCCAGGCCCAACGTCACGGTGGCCGTCCAGCGCGGCTCGCCGGTCTCCGTGTCCATCCCGACCAGCTGCGTCCCGCTGAGGAAGCAGACCGTTCCGTCCGCGGCCGACAGCGGGCGGTCGCTCGCGCCGCGCTGCATGCGCTGCCAGCGCACCCGGCCGGTGGCCGCCTCCAGGGAGCAGACCCACGTGGTGGTCGCGGTCCCGCCGGGGTACGTGAGCAGGACGGCGCCCCGGTGGACGACGGGGGTGCTGTTGACGCCGGGGACGGTCTCCTGCACCCAACGCTGCTCGCCGGTGCGCGCGTCGAAGGCGCGGGCCCCTGCCCCGCCGGTGTACACGGCGTCGCCGTCCGCGGCCAGGAAGCCCCCGGCGCCCGACGTCGTGCTCCAGCGCTCCGTGCCGGTGGCCGGGTCATAGGCGTGGAGCGCACCCCCGTGGACCGCGAACACGCCGCCGCCACCGGCGGCGAGCGGCTCCTGCCCGATGGGCAGCTCGGCCCACTCCGGCACCGGCACCTGCCAGCGGACCTCACCGGTGGCGGCGTCCAGCGCCCGCAGTCCGGTCGAGGCGGCCGTGTACACCGCGCCGTCGCCCATCGCGGACGGACGGCCGCCCATGCCGTCGGTCTCCGGGGTGGGCGAGTCGACCACCCGGCTCCAGCGGACGGCGCCGGTGCGCGGGTCGAGTGCGTGCAGCGTGCCGTCGTCCCCGGAGGCATAGAGGCCCTGCCGCGGGCCGTCGGCCAGCAGGACCCGCCCGGTCGCGGCGGTCGTGCTCCAGAGCCGGGGGCCGTGCTCGGCGTCCCGGCCCGCCCACCAGCGGGCCCCGCCCGCGACGGCCAGCGCGCCGATGCCGCCCGCGGCGCTCAACAGCAGCCGCCTGCGGTTGATCTGGTTGGCCTGGTTGGCGTGGTTGGCGTGGGGGTGGGCCGGCAGGTTCTGGGCTGCTGCTTCTGGAGTCACTCCGTACAGGACCTGGTACCCGGCCGGATGGTTCCCGCCGCCACCCCGTGGCCGCCCCGGGTGCGCCCCGGGGGCCGTCGCCGGGTGTGCGGAGCATCGCGGGAACCCGGTGGCGGTCGGTGCGGGAATCGGGAAGGCTCGGGCGCATGGTCTCGGTACTGCAGAACGTGGCGATCGACTGCGCCAACGCCTATGAGCTGGCCCGCTTCTGGAGCGAGGTGACGGGCCGACCGCTCGGCCCGGACGACAAGCCCGGGGACGAGGAGGTGGCGGTGATGCTCACGGAGGGGCCGGTGCTGTATTTCAGCCAGGTGCCCGAACCCAAGACGGTCAAGAACCGCCTCCACCTGTGCCTGCGCCCGGAGGGCCCGCGCGACCAGGAGGTGGCACGGCTGCTGGCACTCGGCGCCACCCTCGTCGCCGACCGCCGCGAGCCGGACGGTGCCGGGTGGGCGGTGCTCGCCGACCCCGAGGGCAACGAGTTCTGCGTGCTCCGCAGCGCGGCCGAGCGGGCCGCCATGGAGGCGGAGTCGGAGACGGAGGCGGAAGCCTGAGCCGCCGGGGCCGCCGGGGCCGCTGGGGCCGCCTGGGCCGCCGGGGCCCGTTGCTGGTCGGGGTCAGTAGATGTACGGCTCGCCGATGAGGGTCGCGCCGACCTGGGCCGCCAGCCACTCGGCGTGGATGTCGTCGCCCGCGTGGAGGTAGAGCACGTGGTGCGGCGTCCACGGGTGGTCGAGGTCCTCGGCCTCGTGATGGGCGTTGACCTGGAGGTGGGCGTGTCTCCGGGTCCACGACAGCCCGAGTGCGGGCACGGCCGGCCAGCAGAGGTCGTGCCAGTGGACCTGGAGGCGGTCGTGGACGCGCAGTGCCGCGTGGGTGGCAGCGCGGGCGTGCTGGGGGGTGGGAAGTTCGAGGTAGGCGCCGTAGTCGTCCTCGGGCGGTACGGGGGCGTCCTCCGGCGTCTCCGCGGCCTTCCGGATCCCCTCGTGGACGCGGGCCTCCGGGACGGCTTCCAGTAGTCGCTTGAGTGCCGTCCTGGTCGGGACCCTGGCCCAGAGCTCGGTTCCGTCGATCCGCTCGGATTCGGCGACGGCGCCGAGTGCGAGGAGCCGGTCGGCGAGGTCGAAGACGGCGTCGAGGTCGGGGGTCCGGAGCAGCGGGAAGACGAGGTTGTGCGACATGCCGCCCAGTCCTACCGGGCGCGATCGTGGATCACCAGCGGATATTTCGCGCCCGGACGACCTCCCGTCCGTCACTACGGCTGCAGTGCGTGCGACTACAGGTGCAGTGTCGCCAGTTCCTCGGCCGTCAGCACGAGCCCGGCCGCGGCGGCGGAGTCGCGGATGGAGGCGGGGCGGCGGGCGCCGGGGATCGGCAGGACGGCGGGGGACTGGGCGAGGTGCCAGGCCAGGCAGACCTGCTGGGGGCTGACGCCCCGGGCGCGGGCGAGGGTGTGGAACGGGGTGTCGGTCGCCGGTGCGGCGGCCCCTGGACCGTCGACGGCGCTGGCGGAGATGCCGCCGAGGGGGCTCCAGGGGAGGAAGGCCAGGCCGAGTTCGGTGCACAGGTCGAGGGTGTCGCGGGTGGCGGTGTACGCCGGGGAGAAACGGTTCTGCACGGAGACCAGGTGCGGGCCGAGGATCTCCCGGGCGGTGCGGATCTGCGCACAGTCCACGTTGGAGACGCCGACCAGCCGTACCGTCCCCGCGTCCACCAGCTCGCGCAGCGCACCGACCGACTCGGCGAAGGGCACCGCTGGGTCGGGCTTGTGCAGCTGGTAGAGGCCGATGGCCTCGACGCCCAGGCGCGCGGCCGAGGCCCGGGCGGCCCGGCGCAGGTGCCGCGGGTCGCCGTCGACCGTCCAACTGCCGTCGCCGGGGCGCCCCCGCCCGCCCTTGGTCGCCACCAGGACGTCGTCCGTGCCGCCGCCGTACGCGGCCAGGGCGCGGGCGACCAGGCGCTCGTTGTGGCCGACCTCGTCCGCGTGCCAGTGGTAGGAGTCGGCGGTGTCGATCAGCGTCACGCCCGCGTCCAGGGCGGCGTGCACGGTGGCGACGGCCTGCTCGTCGGCCGGGCGCCCCTCGACCGACAGCGGCATCGCGCCGAGGCCGATCGCGCCGACGCTGATGCCACCGATCCGGCGGGTGGCGGGAGTTGCGGGGATCGTGGTCATGCGCGGGCCTCCTTGACGGCCTGGGGCAGCCAGTCGGTGACGGGGGAGAAGCGGAAGCCCTGGTGGGCCGACCGGCCGGTGTCCATCGCGTAGCAGCGGTCGAAGGAGAACGGAGAGTGGTGCCCGCCCGCTTCGGCGACGGTCAACTCCGGCTCCACGCCGACCGCCTGGCCGACGACTGCGCACAACTCCCGTACGTCCAGGGCCTCCGGGGAGGCCGCGTTGACGGGACCGGTGAAGTCCGCCCGCGTGGCCCAGGCCAGGAAGCGGGCGATCTCCGGCGCGTGGACGAAGGACGCGCGCTGCGGCGACGGGTGCACGGCCACCGGCAGGCCGCGTCCGATCCGCTCCACGTAGTGCGCCAGCCGCCCGGTGAAGTCGGCGCCGCCGAGGACGTGCGCGGTGCGGACGGTAACCAGCTCGAAGGGGGCCAGCCGAGTGAGCAGAGCCTCGGCCTGGCGCTTGCCCTCGGCGTAGTGGCTCGCCAGGAACTCCGGCTCGGACCAGGGGAGTTGCAGGTCCACCCGCTCGGCCGACAGGTCGAGCGCCCACTCCGGCAGCGGTGCGCCGCCGGGGCGGCCGAGGTGGGCGTAGACCTCGACGGTGGAGGTGAGCAGGTAGCGCGGGGTGCGGTCGGCGAACACCCGCGCGGCGGCGGCCGCCTGGACGGGCGTGTAGCAGACCTGGTCCACCACGGCGTCGAAGCGCCGGTCGCCGAGCGCGGCGATCAGCGCGGCCTCGTCGTCGCGGTCGGCGCGCAGGTGGGTCACGCCGTGCGGGGCGGGAGCCGAGCCGCGATTGACCACCGTCACCGCCGCGCCCGCGTCGCGGAGCTCCTCGATCAACTGCCTCCCGAAGTACCGGCTCCCGCCGATCACGCACACGTCCACCGTCTCGATCCCCTCTGCCGGGCCCGGTTCGTACCGTGCCGTCCCCGTGCCGTCGCTGTGCCGTGCCGCCGCGCTCCTCCGCGGGCCGGCTCCGGTGGTCAGCCTGCCGCGAGCCGGACGACAGCAGTAGTGTCGAGCTGGAGCCCCCGTCATAAGGAGAACTGTTGATCGACGTCCAGCGGCTGGCCGTACTGCGCGAGGTCGCCCGCCGTGGCAGCTTCAACCAGGCGGCGCAGGCCCTGCACTGCACGCCCTCGGCCGTCTCCCAGCAGATCGCCGCACTGGAACGCGGCCTCGGCGCGCCCGTCGTGGAGCGCTCCACCCGGGGCGTCACCCTCACCGACGCGGGCCGCCTGCTGGTCGAGGCCGCCGACGCGATCGCCGCCGAACTCGCCGACACCCGGCAGCGGATCGACCGGCTGACCGCCGAACGGACCGCCCTGACCATCGCCACCTTCGCCAGCGGCGGCCGCCGCCTGCTGCCCGCGGCACTCGCCGCCTTCGCCGCCGACCACCCCGAGGTGGAACTCACCGTCCTGGAGGCCGAACCGGAGGAGAGCCTGCCCGCCGTCCGCGAAGGCCGGGCCGACCTCGCCCTCGCCTACCACCTCGACGGGCCGCCGCCCAGCCGCCCCGGCGACCGCTCCGGCCTGGACTGGACCCCGCTCGGCGCGGACCCGCTCCGGGTCGTCCTGCCCGTCCGGCACCCGGCCGCGATCCGCTACCGGGACCGGCCGGAACCGCCGCACCTGGCCGAACTCGCCGACCAGCGCTGGATCCTGGGCTGCCGCAAGTCCGCCGGTCAGCTCGCCCACCACGCCGCCCTGGCCGGCGTCGAGCTGCGGATCTCCTGCACCGCCACCGACTACGAGTTCGCCCAGTCCCTCGTCCGCGGCGGGATCGGCATCGCCCTCATCCCCGAGATCGGCCTCGCCCCGCACCCCGACCTGGTCGCCCTCCCCCTCGCCGAACCCGGCCCCCGTCGCCACCTCGGCCTCGTCCTCTCCCGCCGCCGCCGGGGCCACCCCGCCCGCCTGGCCGAGGACCTGGCCGCCCGCCTGGCCGGGGGCGGGGCGAGCGGTCCGTCGACCTGATGGAGTCGTTCCGGGAGACGTTGGCCGAACTCGGCGTCACCGAACCGGACGAGGCCCTGGCGGAGCGCTGTCCGTCCGCTGCACACCCGGCGAGCGGGATCACGGCGGGCGAGCTGACGCCCCGCCGGGTGGGGTGCCGGGCAGACCGGCCGCCGCTTGTAGGGGCTGACACAAGGCTCGGACGCGTCGGTAGGTGATCGCGCAGCAGGCCAGTTTGAGGAGGGCCTCGTGGATGGCGAACAGCTGCCTCGGCCGATGACGTGGCCGACCGGCCTTCCCGAGTTCCTTCGGCAGCCACTCCCATGGACCCCGGTGTGCAGCACGAACAGGATCCCCTGCACACAGCCCCGGTCGTCCAGCGGCGGGCGGCCGAGCTTGCGAAGCCGCTGCTGCCGCGCCCGCAGCAGCGGCTCGATCCGGCGCCCACAAGTCGTCCGACACCAACCACGGCGGTCCCTTCCCCACGACCTACTCGGCGACCAGACGGACGAACAGACATGGGCGTCACATAGTTCTGCTGGTGCCGCATCAGAGAACCTTTGCCCTGTTGAGAAGGAGATCAGGAATCGCGGGTGGTCTCTGCCTCGTTCGGGCCGACCACGTCCTCGGGTGCGTGCTGCTGGATCCCTGCGAGGAAGACGCGCAGGCCGTTGGAGAACCGCTCGCTGGGGTTGGTGGCGGCCAGTGTCTTCAGTCCCATTGCGAGCGGGTCGTTGGTGTCCAGCCCGGCGGCCGCCAGACGTGCCGACCAGTTGTCGCCGGTCGGCATGCGGGACTGGGCCTGTTCCTCGATGGTGTGGCCGAGGATGAAGTAGAACACCGCGAAGGTGTGCTCCCAGGCGCGATTCGGCGGGAATCCGGCCTCGGCGAGCACCTGCGCCGCGCGGCGGCTCGCGGCCATCGTGTGCGGTCCGGGGGCGAAGGTTCCGGAGACCACCCGGGCGCCGTCGCGGCGGCTCAGCAGCGCCGTGTGCAGACGTTCACCCAGAAGCTCCAGCTGATCGGGCCAGGACAGGTCGGATGGCAGCGGCGCGCCGACCCCTTCCAGCAGTTGGTCGGCCATCGCGTCCAGCAGTGCGTCCTTGTTGGGGAAGTGGCGGTAGAGCGCACCGGCTTGGACGTTGAGCGCGACGCCGAGCCTGCGCATGGTCAGGCCGTCGAGTCCCTCGGCATCGAGGAGGTCGAGGGCCCCGGTCACGACGTTGGGCCGGCGCAGCAGCATGCGCACGCTCCCTTCTTCTCATGGGCGGCCGCCGATGCCCGGTGGCCCGCCCTCGGCTTGACAGGGGTCCACTCTATCCCTAGCGTGAACAGCGTTCACCGTGAACGTCGTTCACTGTTAACGCTGTTCACTTCCCCTTGGTTCAGCTCCTTCAGGGAAGGTCGTCATGAGCAATCCGCCCGACAGCCGCACCCGATTGACCAACGGTCTCGCCGAAATGGCGAGTCCGCCGCTGACCGGCCTGGATCCCGAGTTGAAAGCCGCCGTCCCGGCGTTCCCCCGGGCCGATCTGAGCGATCCCGTTGCCGCGCGCAACAGCCTCGCCCAGCTGGCCGCCGCCGCGCCCGCCCCCGACACCACCGGCTTGGAGATCGAAGAGCGCACGGTGGACGCCGACCCGCAGGTGCCGGTGCGGATCTACCGCCCGCAAGAGGCCCACGGCGCGATCCTGTGGCTGCACGGCGGCGGATTCGTCATGGGAGATCTGGACACCGAGCACCCCTGGGCCGTCCGGGTCGCCCACGGATCCGGCGCCGTGGTGATCTCGGTGGGCTACCGCCGAGCCCCCGAGCACCCCTGTCCGGCCGCCCTGGACGACACCTACGCCGCGCTGGCCTGGGCGGCAGGCCACGCCTGCGAACTCGGCGTCGACCCGGCGCGGATCGCCATCGGCGGCCACGGCGCCGGCGCGACCCTCGCGGCCGCCGCCGCACTACGGGCACGCGACCGGCAGGGGCCCTCGATCCGCTTCCAGCTACTCAACCAGCCCGCGCTCGACGACCGTCAGCAGATGTGGTCGGCAAGGCACTTCACCGCCACTCCGTTCATGACACGGGAGAAGGTCTCCGCATCGTGGCGGCACTACCTGGGCCCGAGTCAGGACGCGGCCTCCGTCTCGCCGTACGCCGCCCCGGCACGGGCCACCGACCTGTCCGGTCTGCCGGCCGCCCACATCGCCACCGCGCAGTTCGACCCGAACCGCGACGAGGCCATCGCCTACGCGCTGCGGCTCCTGCAGGCCGGCGTACCCGTCGACCTGCACCAGTGGGCCGGCACCTTCCACGGGTCACAGGCGGCGGTATCCGCCGAAGTGTCCCGGCGGCAGATCGACGAGCTCGCCGCAGTCCTGCGCCGCGCCCTGGCCTGAACGAGACGGCCACAGACCAGGGACGAACGTCAACCGAGCGAAGGGAATACCGACATGACCATCACCACGATCGATCTCTTCGAGTCCTTTCTGCACTTTCGCCCCGACGGCCAGGTGCGCGCCGAGCAGCCGACCTTCGACCCCGAGCGGGATGGCTGGCAGGTGATGGCGTTCCACGTCGCCACCGACGCCGACCTCCACGCCGACCACTGGGAAATCCATCCCCACGCGGACGAGGTCGTCTCCTGCCTCACCGGCCGGATACGCCTCTGCTTCCGGCCCCTGCAGGCGGGCGGGGAGCAGGAGGAAGTCGAACTGGCGGCCGGAAAGGCGGTCATCGTGCCACGCGGGCGCTGGCACCGCATCGAACTGGACGCCCCGGGCGACATCCTGAGCGTCACCCTGCCGCAAGGCAGCCGTCTCGAGGAGCGGACCCACGCCTAGCGCCGTATCAGCAAGGTCTTGCCTTGTGATGACGTGACGCACCGTCCGGATTCCACCCCGGCGGCGTCTTCACCGAGCCCGACGACCACGGGCTCGGACGCTAACGCGGCGGACTGACCACCAAGATCCATCTTGTGGTCGAGCAGGCACAGAGGCCGATGTCGCTCGTGATCACGGCCGGCCAGCGCGGCGACTCCCCGCAGTTCCAGGTCGTCCTGGGCCGCAGCCGGGTACCCCGGCTCGGAGCGGGACGGCCACGCACCCGGCCCGACAAGGTCCGCGCGGACAAGGCGTACGGCTCCCGCGCAAACCGCGCCTACCTGCGCCGCCGTGAACGGCGGCAACGGCCAGGAACGGAGGTACCACCTTCGCGCGTTGGGTCGGCTTGGTGATGATGGCGGGTCTGCTCTTCATGGCAGTGCTGGTGATCGTGCCCTTCACCCTGGCCTCGATCCGGCATCTCGTGGTGCGATCCGGCCGTCCGGGGTGGTTATGCCGTCGTCTGACCACTCGATCGCGAAGCAGCGGGCTCGGCCTCGGTGCCACCGCGACCGAGGAGTTGCACGTCTTCTTCAATGCCAACAAGCGCGTGCAAATCGAGCAGCGGCGGACTCAACTGGTTCTGCGGGATGACGACCACGCTGGCGCCCCACCTCGCATCGGTATCGACTTGGACGGCGGCACCGCAGTCGTTCAGCAGCAGAGGTAGCCGTGCCGCACCATGCGCGATCCACTCACTGCAAGATCCACTTCTGAGACAGACCCCAGGCTTGTTCTTCAACCTCTGACCCGGAGTGGTGCGGCTGGCTCGCGAGGTAGTAGGCGCGTGTACGGTTCAGTGCCATGACCGCAGTTCAGTACCCACGGTTGGCGGATGTCTTCCCGGAACTCACCGCTGAGATTGTTCTGCTGCTGCGTGCCGAGGCTGATCCCCTGGCCGAGGTCATCGATGACTTGCTGTACTTCGGCCCGTGTACGTGCACGCCCAGCTGCACCAACCTGTTGACCGCGCCGCTCGGTTCGTCAGGATCCCGGATGGCTCAGCTGCAGCGCGACGGCGAAGACGTGATCTGGCTGAGCCTGGACCCGTCCATGACGGGTGTCACGGACATCGAGGTCCTCGACGGCCGCGATCTGGGGCCAGCTGCCCGCCGGTCAGGATAGTCACTCCTGCCCCTACGTGATCACGTCTTCTCGCTGAAGTCGACGTTGATCAACGCAGAGGCCGTGAGGTTGAGAGTGCTGGAAGACGCTGTCCGATCCGGTCACGCCGCCACAACCGCTCCCCGTCGACCAGCTCGTGGAAGTCACCGTGGTCGGTGTCCATCGTCACGTGGCCCCGCGATGCCAACTCGTCCAGCAACGCGGACTTGCCGACCCCGGACATGCCGGTCACCAACACGCGCTTCATGCCACGGGAGCATACGCGCGAGCCACCTGCCGGGGCTGGCGTCACTGAGCCACGCCGTCAGCGGCCGAGGTTCAAGGACCGTACCAGCTGGTCGAGTTCGGAGCGGAACAGCTTGTCCGGCGCGAAGGTCTGGGCGCGCAGGTGGCCGTAGACCTCCAGGGTGATCAGGCCGTGCAGGTGGGCCCAGATCCGCAGGGCCAGGGCGACTCCGGCGGGGGGTAGGTCGGGGAAGGCCGGGCGGACCTTGTGGAGCAGGCCCGGGTCGAAGTCGTCCCAGGTGAAGCCGGAATCGTCGGGGGCCGGTTCGGTGCCGGCCCGGGCCGCGTCCGCGAGCGCGGCGATGCCGACGCAGACCCGTCGGGCGGCGTCCGGTGCGGGGCCGCCTGCCGGGGCCTGGTAGCCGGGGACGGGGTCGCCGTAGATGAGTCGGAAGCCCTCGGGGTTGGTGAGCGCCCAGTCGCGGAAGGCGTGCGCCCAGGCCGTGATGCGCTCGGCCGGGGCCCGGCGGGCCGAGTCGGCCCAGGCGGTGTCGACGGCGTCGGCGAGCGCGGTGTAGACGTCCGCGATGAGGGCGGTGACCAGGTCGTCGCGGGTGGCGAAGTAGCCGTAGATGGCGTTGGCGGTCATGCCCATCTCGCGGGCGATGGCCCGCAGGGTGATCGCGTCCGGGCCGCCGGAGCGCATCAGGTCCAGGGCGGTGAGCTTGATCTCGGCGGTCGTCTCGGCCCGCAGTCGCTCGCGTCGTCCGGTGCTTCGGGTGGCTGCCACGGGCTCACTCTACCGTGCGGCTCTACGCCGTCACCTTCCTGATTGCCGTTCAGAAACTTCACGCCGTATAGTTTTCGCACGGCGTGAGGATCGTTGGGGTTCCGCGCTGTCCAGCCACCATGACCACGCATGAACCAGGGGAGAGCCATGCACATCGGCGTCATCGGAGCCACCGGGACCATCGGCAGTCGGGTCGTCACCGAGGCCCTCGGGCGCGGACACCACGTCACGGCGTTCAGTCGCGATGCGGCGGCGATCACCGACCGGCGCGAGCACCTGACCTGGTCGAGCCTCGACGTCCTCGACCCGGCGGGCGTCGCCGCCGTCCTGCCCGGCATGGACGTCCTGATCAGCGGCTACCAGCCGGGCAACGCCTCGAAGGACTTCGCGGACACCGTCCGGCGCTCCATCGCCGACCCGACCGTCTACGCCGCTGCCGCCAGGGCCCTGCTCAAGGCCCTGGAGAGCCACCCGCGCACCCGGCTGATCGTCATCGGCGGCGCCGGCAGCCTGGAGCTCGAACCGGGCGTCGTCCGCGCCGACCGCGACGAGCTCGTCCACGCCTCCCTCGACGAACTCGGCCTCCCGCGCGAGTACGCGGCAGCCGTGCGCGGCCACCGCGAGGCGCTGGACGTCCTGCGCGCATCGAACCGGCTCTGGACGTATTTCAGCCCCGCCGAGCAGATCGGCCCCGGTGAGCGCACCGGCCGGTTCCGGGTCGGCGGCGACCAGCCGGTGCTGGACGCGGACGGGGTGAGCCGGATCTCGGCGGAGGACGCCGCCGTCGCGCTGGTGGACGAGGCGGAACTGCCGCGCTTCGTCCAGCGGCGGTTCACCGTCGGGTACTGAGGAGGCCCCAGGGAGAGGCCGCGCCGGGCCCTAAATGCGCCGGCCCGGCCGCCGTGGATGCGCGAGAATCCCGCCATGCAGCCGATCACCGAGCACATCGCGCACATGGCGGCTCGACTGGCCGAAGTCCCGGGCGTGGTGGGGGTGATGCTCGGCGGCAGCCGGGCGCGCGGGGAGCACCGCCCGGAGTCCGACTGGGACCTCGGCGTCTACTACCGCGGCGACCTCGACCTCGCGGCCCTCGGGGAGCTGGCGGGCCCAGGGGTCGAGGTCGCCGGGCCCGGCGGCTGGGGGCCGTGGGTGAACGGCGGGGCGTGGCTGCGGGTCGACGGGGTCGCCGTGGACTGGATCCTGCGGGATCTCGACCGGGTCGAGCGGGTGTGGGCCGACTGCCGTGCGGGCCGCTACGAGGTCGGCGTGCAGGCCGGGCACCCGCTCGGGTTCTGGTCGCCCTGTTACGTCGGGGAGCTCGCGCTCGGTCGCGTACTCGCCGACCCGACAGGGGAGTTGGCCGCCCTCCGGGCCCAGGCCGCGGACTATCCCGAGCCGCTGCGCGCGGCCCTGACGGCCGGGGCCTGGGAGGCGGAGTTCCTGGTCGGCGCGGCGGCGAAGGGGGCGGAGCGGGGCGACGTGCTGTACGTCTCGCTCTGCCTCTCCCGGGCGGTCGGCGTGCTGGTGCAGGCGCTGTACGCGCGGGACCGCCGCTGGTGCCTCAACGAGAAGGGCGCGCTGGCCGTCGCCGGTCAACTCGACGGTGTACCAGCGGACTTCGACGCACGGGTGCGTCAACTGCTCGGCTCCGCCGGGGAGACCCCCGCAGCACTGACCGCGACGGTTGAGCGGGCGCGGCAGTTGGTCGGGGAGGTGGTGGCGGTCCTGCGCGGATGACCGCACGCGCTCCCCGCCACTCTCAACGTATAGCGCACGGGGGGCCTTGCCGCAAGGCCCTGGTCGTGCCGCAGAATCTCCAACTCCAGGGCGGGGCCCCTGGGGAGAACGGGAGGAATGTCAGGATGCGCGTCGTGCTGTCCACCTATGGTTCGCGCGGTGACGTCCAGCCGCTGGCGGGACTCGCGGTGAAGCTGCGGGAACTCGGCGTGCCGGTGCGGGTGTGCGCGCCGCCGGACGAGGAGTTCGCCCGGCGGCTGGCCGTCGACGGGGTCGAGCTGGTGCCGGTCGGGCCGGCCGTGCAGGCGGCCGTGCGGGCGGCCGTGAAGGGGGCGCCGCCCGCGCCCGGGGACTTCCCCCGGCGGGTGGCCACGATGGTCGGGCAGTTCCACGAGGCCGTCGCGGCGACGGCCGGGCCGGGGGACACGGTGGTGGCCACCGGGCTGTTCCCGGCGGTGGCCGGCGCCCAGGCGGCGGCCGAGACGGTCGGCGCCCGCTTCCGCTACGTCGCCCTCCAGCCGACCATGCTGCCCTCCCCGCACCACCCGCCGTTCGAGTACCCGGGCCACCCGTACCTGCCGGGGGTGACGGACAACCGGGAGCTGTGGCAGGACAACATCCGCACCATGAACGCGCTGTTCCGTGAGCCGGTCAACGCCCGTCGCGCCTCGGTGGGCCTGCCCACCGTGGACAATGTGCGTGACCACGTCCTCACCGACAGCCCCTGGCTGGCCACCGACCAACTCCTGGGCCCGTGGCCGGAGTTCGCCGGAAGCACGGTCGTCCAAACGGGGGCCTGGCTGCTGCCCGACCACCGCCCGCTGCCCGCCGGGCTGGCCGCCTTCCTGGACGCCGGCGAGGCCCCGGTGTACGTGGGCTTCGGCAGCATGCCGATGGGCGGCGCCCCCGACGCGGCACGCGAGGCGGTGACGGCCGCGCGGGCGCTGGGGCGGCGGGTGGTGCTCGCCCGGGGCTGGGCGGAGCTGGCCCTCGCCGACGGCGGGGACGACGGCTTCGCCGTCGGCGAGGTCAACCAGCAGGCGCTGTTCCCCCGGATCGCCGCCGCCGTCCACCACGGTGGCGCGGGCACCACCACCGCGGCCGCCCTGGCCGGGGCCCCGCAGGTGGTGGTCCCGCAGATGGTCGACCAGCCCTACTGGGCGGGCCGCGTCGCCGAGTTGGGGATCGGCGTGGCCCACGAGGGGGCCGTCCCCACCGTCGATTCGCTGACCGACGCGCTCCGGGCGGCGCTGGCCCCGGAGGTCGCCGCACGGGCGACGGCGCTCGCACGCGAGGTCCGCACGGACGGGGCCGAGGTGGCGGCGAAGCTGCTGCTGGCCTGACGACGCCGGGCGGCACCAGGAGTTCAGGACAGGAGTTCAGGACGCCGGGAGGTCAGGACACCGAGACGGCAGGGGTTCAGGACGCCGGGAGTTCAGGAGGCCCGGACGGCAGGAGGTCACGACTCAGGAGGTCAGGAACTGCGACCCCGAGTCCGGGACCTTGGCGCCGTTCCGGTCGAAGAACTCCCACAGCTTGGCCGTCTTGCCCGCCGGCCGGGCCACCACGACCTCGCGCAGCGGCAGGTCGCCCACGGTGACGATGGTCGGCTCGGTGACGCTCCCGTCCTTCCAGGTGACCTTCACCCGGGCGATGTCCGGGCCGAGGCCCAGCGCGACGATGTCGCCCGGCGCCACGGTGTCGCCCTTGCCGCGGGCGCCCTGCAGGCCGCCGCCGATGTACCTGCCGTCGCGGGGGTCGAGCTTGCCCGGGGCGGGGGTGATGCCCTCGGAGTCGTGGCTCTGCCGGACCCCGTCGACCGTGAAGTAGGTGTTGATGACGTCGGAGTCGGCGTTGTAGTAGTGGTCGACGTACTCCGGGGTGGGCTTGCTCACCGCCGTGTCGTACGGGCTGCGCTCCTGCCACACGGCGAGGGCCTGCTCGTACGCCCGGTCCTTGGGCGCCGTCGGCCACACCGCCCGCCACAGCTTCCACTCCTTGCCGTCCGCCGTGGTGCCCTGCCCGATCACCACCCGGAGCGGGGTGAACGGGTCCCGTGCGGCGGGGGTGGTGGGCGTGCCCGCCGTGGGGGTCGGCGGGCCGCCGGTGCCGGTGCCGTGGCCGGTGCCCGCGGCGACCAGCGGCTGGGAGGCGGCCGGGGCCGGCCGCAGCTGGCTGATCGCCCCGCCCGCCAGCAGCACCGCCGAGGCCAGTGCCACGGCGCCGACCGCCGTCCGGCGACGGCGCCGGATCCGCCGACCGCCCGCCACGATGTCCGCCACCGGCACCGGTCCGATCCGCGCGGTCGACGCCGCCTCGGCCAGGCCCAGCCCGACCCACAGATCGGCGTCCTTGCCCGCTCCCGGGTTCTCCATGGTCATACCGCCCCTCCGATCTCAGTCCTGTCCATCGGTTCCACCAGCGCCGGGATCTGCCGCAGCTTCCCGATGCCCTTCGCCGCGTGGCTGCGCACCGCGCCCACCGAGCAGCCCATCGCCAGTGCCGTCTGGCTGTCGCTCAGGTCCTCCCAGTAGCGCAGCACCACCGCCTCGCGCTGGCGCGGCGGCAGGGTGGCGAGCGCGGCCAGCAGTGCGCCGCGCTGGTCGGAGCGGGCGAAGCCGTCCTCCCGTCCCGCCGCGTCCGGCACCGCGTCGACCAGCAGCTCCGGCGGCCGGCGGCGCCAGCGACGGGCGTGCTGGTTCACCAGGATCCGCCGCACGTAGGCGTACGGATCGTCGGCCCGGCGCACCTTCGACCAGGCCGCGCAGGCCTGTTCCGCCGCCGACTGCACCAGGTCCTCGGCCGCGTACTGCTCGCCGGCCAGCAGGAACGCCGTCCGCACCAGCCGTGGCCAGGCCGCGACGACGAACGTCTGGAACTCCTCGTCCCGTGCGCTCTTCGGTTCTCCCATGAGCACCTCCTCACCCCCCAAGAGCCCACGCGGGGTCGGAAGCGCTTACTCCCCGGAGAAACGGCTTCCCGGAGAAACGGTTCGTGGCCCACCCTTCCCACGGCTACCATCCGCCGCATGATCCTCTCTCACGACGATTCAGGTGCCGGACCGGCCGTTCTGCTGCTGCACTCCGCGGTGTGCGACCGGCGGATGTGGGACGGGCAGTGGCAGGCCCTGCTCGACGCCGGCCACCGTGTCGTCCGCTGCGACTTCCGCGGCTTCGGCGACACCCCGCTCGCCGACGGGCCGTACGCCGCCGCCGCCGACGTGCTCGCCCTGCTCGACCACCTGGGCATCGAGTCCACCGCGGTGGTCGGGGCCTCGTACGGCGGGCGGACGGCCCTGACGGTGGCGGCGCTGCGCCCCCAGGCGGTCACGGCCCTGGCCCTGCTCGGCGCGGGCCGGCCGGGCCACCAGCCCTCCGAGGCCCTGCGGGCCTTCGGGGCCGAGGAGGAGGCGCTGGTGGAGGCGGACGACATCGACGGCGCCGTCGAGCTCAACGTCCGTACCTGGCTGGGCCCGGAGGCCGACGAGGAGACCCGCGCGTTCGTCCGCCGGATGCAGCGCCACAACTTCGAGGTGCAGTGGGAGGCGGCGGGCGGGCCGGAGCAGGAGGAGACCGACCTCGCCCGGATCACCGCCCCGACCCTGGCCGTCGCGGGCGCCCACGACCTGCCGGACTACCGCGCGACAGCCGCCGAGCTGCCCGGCCTGCTGCCGAACTCCCGGCACGTCCGCCACCTCGAACTGCCCTGGGCCGGCCACCTGCCGAGCCTGGAGCGCCCGGCGGAGGTGACGGCACTGCTGACGGACTTCCTGCGGGAGTCCTCGACGGGCCGGTAGCGGCGCGGTGGTGCGTGTGCGGCGGTGAGGGCCGGGGCGGCTCCGGTAAGTATCGGCCAGGGGGCGGAAAGGCCGGACTCGAACGGGTGTCGGGGGCCATCATGGACAGGTGCACTTCACCTCGGAGACCAGCTCGGACGGCGTCCTGGAACGCCGTTTCGTCCTCGACGGCGTGCCCGGCGTGCTCTGGCAACCCGACGGCCCGCCCGGCCCCGACGGCCCGCCCGGCTCCGGCGGGCGGCCGCTGGTGCTGCTCGGGCACGGGGGCGGGCAGGACCGGTGGGGACCGCGGGAGCGGGCGCTGCGCTGCGCGCGGCGGTACGGGTGGCCGTCGGTGGCGATCGACGCGCCCGGGCACGGCGAGCGGGCGCGCACCGCGCAGGACGAGCGGTTCGCCACCGAGATCGGGCAGTTGCTGGCGGCCGGGCGTCCGGTCAGCGCGTGGGTGGCGCGGCACACGGCGGCGCTCGCGGAGCGGGCCGTGCCGGAGTGGCGGGCGGTGCTGGACGCCCTGGCGGGCGCGACGGGGGAGGGCCTGGGGCCGGTCGGCTACTGGGGGTTGTCGCTCGGCACGGAGATCGGTGTCCCGCTCGCGGCGGCCGAACCCCGCATCGTGGCCGCGGTGTTCGGCCTGGCGGGGAACGCCGCACTGGCGGAGGCGGCCGGGCGGGTGACCGTGCCGGTGGAGTTCGTCCTCCAGTGGGACGACGAACTCCAGCCGCGCGAAGGCGCGTTGGCGTTGTACGGGGCGCTGGGCTCGCGGGAGAAGACGCTGTACGCCAATCCCGGGGGCCATCTGGCGGTGCCCGGGTTCGAGGCGGCGGCCTCGGAGGGCTTCCTGCTGCGCCACCTCGGCGGCGGGGCACCGGCGACGGCCTGATCGGAACCGTGTGCGCCGACGCCCCGATCCGACCACACTTCCGTCACATCCGCCCGGCGTTCCACAGCGTTCTCACAGTTTTCGCTGTCCGTATTGCCGGGATCAGTGGAATTTGTCAAGAACTACTTGGCATGGTCATATTCTGGTGTTTGTCGAGGGAGAGTAAAACTTCGCAAAGAATTGCGCCCCCCGACCACTCCGCCGGGCGTTGATTTCAACAGAATGTTGCAGCTCAGCGGCCCTGTCGTCACCCACCGTCGACTTGGCGTGACCCATTGCGCCCATCCCGCTCCGCAATCCGCAGGAGTACGGTTCCCCAACGAATCGCCGAACGGGCTCCCGAGCAATCTCCCGAGCCCCCTCGGCCGTACCGGGGAATTGGTGCGCCGTATGGGTCTGCAGAAGGGTGGGGAAGGAGTCCCGGAAGGGGCTCGGCCGGCTGTCCGTCCGATATCCGTCAAGTTGGTCGTCGAAGTCCTGCGCGGTGTCGCCCAGGTCAATTTCATGCCGTCCGCCGTGTGCGGACTCCTCTTCGTCGTCGCACTGTTCGCCGCGGGCCGGCAGTACGGCCTCTACGGCCTGCTGGGCAGCGCCGTCTCCACCGCCGCCGGATACGGTCTCCGGCTGCGGCGGGACTCCGTCGAGGCGGGACTGGCCGGGTACAACGGGTGCCTGGTGGCGCTCGCCTGCGCGGTGTTCCTCGGCCCGGGCCACCCGGCCACGGTCGTGGTCGCGGTGCTCGGTGCGGTGGTCGCGCCGTTCGGCGGCCACGCCTCAACGTGGCCGTTCGTCCTGACCGCCCTGCTGTTCCTGGCAGCGGTGCCGGCGATTCCCCGGCTGCGTCGGATCTGAACCCGTAGTCGCCCTAACCTGGTACTCCGTCGGCCAACTCCACTGCAATTCCCATGACTTGCATTTCGTCGGATTCTCGGAAAGGAGAAGTGGTTCCGATGAACCTCTCCCCGCGTGAGATGGACAAGCTCTACATCTACGTCGTGGCCGATCTGGCCCGCAAACGCCGCGACCGCGGCGTCAAGCTCAACTACAGCGAGGCCTGCGCGCTGATCAGCGAGGCCATCATGGAGGGGGCCCGGGACGGCCGTACCGTCGCCGAGTGCATGGAGATCGGCAAGCAGGTCGTCAGCAACGCCGAGGTCATGCCCGGCGTTCGGGAGATGCTGCCGCTGCTCCAGGTCGAGGCCGCCTTCCTGGACGGCACCAAGCTGGTCTCCTGTCACGACCCGGTCGGTGCCTGACCCATGACCGCACCACAGCCCGCCACGGTCGTCCTCGCGGGCGGGCACGAGAGCGACGGCGGCCGCGACCTGGCCGCCCTGGTCGGGCACGGGCAGGGCCATAGCGGGCAGGGCCACCCCGCGTACGGGTACGCCGTGCACGCGGCGGCCGCCGCCGGGCGTCCACTCGCCGAAGCCGTCCGGTCCGCCCTGGCGGCCGGGGACGGACCGGTGTGCGTCGTCCCGATGACCCTCGGCCGCGACCCGAAGCTGATCGCCGACACCGCCCGCGCCCTGCGCTGGCTCGCCGCCGGCGAGGGCCGCGGACGGCTCGCGCTCACCGCACCCTTCGGCGCCGCCGAGCACCTGATCGGCTGGCTGCGCGCCGCCGCGGGCGCGGCCGGCGACGGGGACGCCGTCCTGGTCACCGCCCCGGCGGCCGGGCCCTTCGAGGACGCCGAACTGTTCCGGATCGCCCGGCTGGTCCGCCAGTACGGGCGCCACCAGCGGGTCGAGGTCGCCTTCACGGGCGGCGACCCCGACCCGGCCGAGGGCGTCGAACGCTGCCGGCTGCTAGGCGCCGCGCGGGTCACGGCCGTCCCGGCCTCCTTCGGACCGGCCCTGCCCGTCGGCCCGATCCCCGCCCCGACCGGGGAGGACGTCCGGGACGGCGGTCCGCTGCTGCGCCCGTCCGCGATCGCCGGAGTGGTCGCGGCCCGCACGGCGGCGGCGCTGCACCTGCTGGGCCACGGCGAGGACGGCATCCTGGCCGGCCTCGACGCCGAGCACGGACACGGCTACGCCCACAGCCACGGCCCGGGCGGGACGCACCACGACCACGGGCACCACCCCCACCCCCACCCCCACCCCCACGCACCAGCACCAGCACCAGCAGCAGCATCTGCACCTGCACACACCCCCCACTGAACGGGCAGAGAGGAAGGCCAGCCATGTCCGGTGGCGCCGCATACCTGTACGGCGACGACCCGGTGGAGATCAACGCCGGCCGAGCCAAGGCCACGATCACGGTCAGCAACACGGGCGACCGCGCGATCCAGGTCGGTTCCCACTACCACTTCTTCGAGGCCAACCGCGCGCTCGACTTCGACCGCAACGCCGCCTTCGGCATGCACCTCGACATCCCGTCCGGCACCGCCGTCCGCTTCGAGCCGGGCGACACCAAGGACGTCACCCTGGCCGAGTTCGGCGGGCACCGCCGCCTGGTCGGTTTCAGCAACCTGGTGGACGGCGGCACCACCGCGCGCGACACCCGTGCCCGGGCCATCGACCGGGCCATCGCCCGCGGCTTCAAGGGCACCACCCTCGACCTCAAGGACGACGACCTGCACGGCAGGGACTTCCACACCCGGACCCACTCGGAGGGCGACCGCTGATGGCCATGCTGTCCCGCAAGCAGTACACCGACCTCTTCGGCCCCACCGTCGGTGACCGCTTCCACCTGGCCGACACCAACCTCGTGGTCGAGGTCGAACAGGACTTCAACCAGGGCCACTACGGCGACGAGGCCGTCTACGGCGGCGGCAAGGGCATCCGCGACGGCATGGCCCAGGACCCGGCCGCCACCTCGGTGCAGGGCGCGCTCGACCTGGTGATCACCAACGTCGTCGTGCTGGACCCGGTGCTCGGCGTGGTCAAGGGCGACATCGGCGTCAAGGACGGCTTCATCGCCGCCGTCGGCAAGGCCGGCAACCCGCACACCCAGAGCGGGGTGCACCCCAAGCTGGTGATCGGCCCCGGCACCGAGGTGATCTCCGGCGAGCACCTGATCGCCACCGCCGGCGGCGTCGACACCCACATCCACTTCATCGCCCCGCAGCAGGCCCAGGAGGCGCTGAGCAACGGCATCACCACCCTGATCGGCGGCGGCACCGGCCCCTCCGACGGTACCAACGGCACCACCTGCACCCCCGGCCCGTGGAACATCGGGCGGATGTACCAGGCGGTCGAGGACCTCCCGGTCAACGTCGGCCTGCTCGGCAAGGGCAACGGCTCGCTGCCGGGCGCGCTGCGCGAGCAGGTCGAGGCGGGGGTGTGCGGGCTCAAGGTGCACGAGGACTGGGGCAGCACCCCGGCGGCCATCGACAGCGCGCTGCGCGTCGCCGACGAGTACGACGTGCAGGTGGCCATCCACACCGACACCCTCAACGAGTCCGGCTTCTTCGAGGACACCCTGTCCGCGATCGACGGCCGCACCATCCACACCTTCCACACCGAGGGCGCGGGCGGCGGCCACGCCCCCGACATCATGCGGATCGCCGGCGAGCCCAACGTGCTGCCGTCCTCCACCAACCCGACCCTGCCCTACACCGTCAACTCGGTGGACGAGCTGCTCGACATGGTGATGGTCTGCCACCACCTCAGCCACGACATCCCCGAGGACGTCTCCTTCGCCGACTCCCGGGTGCGCGCCGAGACCATCGCCGCCGAGACCGTGCTGCACGACGAGGGCGTCATCTCGATCTTCTCCTCCGACTCGCAGGCCATGGGCCGGATCGGGGAGTCCTTCACCCGCGCCTTCCAGACCGCCCACCACTGCAAGGCGCAGCGCGGCAAGCTGGCCGGCGACAGCGAGCGCAACGACAACTTCCGGGTGCTGCGCTACCTCGCCAAGCTCACCATCAACCCGGCCATCGCCTCCGGCACCGCCGAGCACATCGGCTCGCTGGAGCCCGGCAAGCTCGCCGACATCGTGCTGTGGCCGATCAACTCCTTCGGTGCCAAGCCCAAGCTGGTCATCAAGGGCGGCCTCATCAACTGGGCGCTGATGGGCGACCCCAACGCCTCGCTGCCCACCCCGCAGCCGGTCTACTACCGGCCCATGTACGGGGCGTTCGGGCGGGCCAAGCAGGCCACCCGGATCACCTTCATGTCCCAGGCCGCCGTCGACCTCGGGGTGCCGGCCCGGCTGGGGCTGGACAGCCGGGTGCTGCCGGTGCGGCACTGCCGCTCGGTCGGCAAGCAGCACATGGTGCGCAACGACGCGCTGCCGAAGATCGCGGTCGACCCGGAGACGTACAAGGTCACCCTGGACGGCGAGCCCGCGACCATCGAGCCGGCCCGCGAACTGCCGCTCAACCACCTGTTCTACCTCGCATGAGCGGCACCGACCCGGGGCTTGACGACCAGGGGCTGGACGCCCTGCTGGTCAGCCTCCAGCTGACCGACTCCGCCTTCCCCAGCGGCTTCTACACCCTCTCGCACGGACTGGAGGGCTACGCCCAGGCCAAGGCCGTCACCGCCGACACCATGCCCGGGCTGCTCGCCGACCTGCTGCGGCACAGCGTCGGACCGGCCGACGCCACGGCGCTCGCCCTGGCCCACCGGGCCGCCACCGCCGGGGACTGGGAGCTGCTCGCCGAGATCGACCGGCGGCTGCACGCCACCAAGCTCAACCGCGAGCTGCGGCTGGCCGCGACCCGCACCGGGCGCCAACTCCTGGACATCGCAAGGGAGTCGGTGGGCGGCGAGCCGCTGGAGCGGTACGCCGCCCTGGTGGCCGACAAGCGTGCCCCCGGCTGCCAGGCGGTGGCCGCCGGGGTCGCCCACGCCTCGGCCGCCGTCCCGGTCCACCAGGCCGTCGCCAGCGACCTGTTCGCCTTCTGCACCAGCTTCGTCGGCGCCGCGCTGCGGCTGCGGCTGACCGACCACCGCAAGGCGCAGGTGGTGCTGCGGGCCGCCGCCCCGGTCATCCGCGAGGTGGTGGCGGACGCGCTGGTACGGGAGTTGACGGACCTCGGCGGCTGCGTGCCGGTCGCGGACGCGATGTCCGGACGGCACGAACGGGCCGAGGCCCGGCTCTTCGCGAGCTGAACACACCTACGAACGGAGGGACACCATGACCGAGAACGTGCTCCGGGTGGGCATCGGCGGCCCGGTCGGCTCCGGCAAGACGGCGCTCATCGAGGCGCTGGTGCCGGTGCTGATCGAGCGCGGCCACCGCCCGGCGGTCATCACCAACGACATCTACACCCAGGAGGACGCCCAGCACGTCCGCCGCACCCTCGCCGGAGTGCTCGACCCGGAACGGGTGGTCGGCGTCGAGACCGGCGCCTGCCCGCACACCGCCGTGCGCGACGACCCGACCATGAACCTGGCCGCCGGGGCCGAGATGCTGGAGCGCTTCCCCGACGTCGACACCCTGCTGTACGAGTCCGGCGGCGACAACCTGACCCTGACGTTCAGCCCGGTACTGGTCGACCTCTTCCTGTTCGTCCTCGACACCGCCGAGGGCGAGAAGATGCCCCGCAAGCGCGGCCCGGGCATCACCGAGTCGGAGCTGCTGGTCATCAACAAGATCGACATCGCCCAGTACGTGCGCGCCGACCTCGGCGTCATGGAGTCCGACGCCCGGCGGGTCCGCGAGGGCGGGCCGGTGGTGCTCACCAACTGCCTGACGGGGGAGGGGCTGGAGGAGATCGCGACCTTCCTGGAGACCTTCCGCAAGGTCCCGGCATGACGGTGGCTGCGCGCGCCCCCGAGGGGGAACGGCCGGTGCCCCGGCTCGACCCCCGGCACTACGAGCCGGCCCGGGTCCCGCACCTGGTCCGGCGGCACGCCGGGACGCCCGACACCCTCGCGGTCGGGCGCCCCGGCAAGGTCGGGCTGCTGGAGCTGGCCTTCGAGCGGATCGGCGGGCGCACCGAACTCACCGGCCACTACCAGAAGTCGCCGCTGCAGATCATGCGCCCGCTGTACTTCGACCCGGCCCGCCCCGACCTCGCCGTCACCCTGCTGATGTCCACCGGCGGCGGCATCCTCCAGGCCGACCGGCTGCGCACCGACATCCGCTGCGGGGCCGACACGGCGGTCCACCTGACCACCCAGGCGGCCACCAAGGTCTACCGGATGGAGTACGACTACGCGACGCAGCTGGTCAATCTGGAGGCCGGGCCCGGCGCCTACGTGGAGTACCTGCCCGAGCCGGTGATCCCCTTCGTCGACTCGCGCCTCTACCAGCGCACGGTGCTCACCGTGGACCCGGGGGCGACCGTCCTGGCCGGGGAGACCGTCCTCGCCGGCCGGCTCGCCCGGGGCGAGCGCAACGCCTACCAGGTCTTCGCCTCCGACCTCGAAGTGCGGCGCCCCGACGGCGAGTTGGTGGCCCTGGACACCGTCCGGCTGGAGCCCGCCGGGGCCGGTGTCACCGGCCCCGCCGTACTCGGCGGCCACGACGTGATGTCCAGCCTCTACGTGCTCAGCCCGCTCGCGCCCGCCGCCCGGATCGCCGACGCGCTGCACGCGGCCCTGGCCGACCGCGGCCTGCTGTACGGGGTCAGCGTGCTGCCGCAGGACAGCGGGGCCTGGCTGCGGCTGCTCGACTCCGACACCCGCGCCTGCGCCGCCGCCCTGCGGGCCGCCTGGGACGCCGTCCGGCGGCTGCTGATCGGGGTGCCGGCACCGGAGCTGCGGAAGACCTGACGGGGCGGGAGTCCTGAGGGGGTCCTGACGGGGCCGGGAGTCCCGGCGGGGCCGGGGTCCTGGCGGGGCCCGCGCACCTGAGGACCGCTCAGTCGGTCGAGGGCCGGGCCCAGCGCTCCACGAACTTCCGCTGCCAGGGCGTCTCCACGGCGTGCCGGCTGTAGTGCTCCCGCACGTACCCGACCGCCTCCGCCGCCGGCGCGCCGTCCAGGACGGCGATGCAGGCCAGGGCCGTGCCGGTGCGCCCGCGACCGCCCGCGCAGGCGAGTTCGACCCGCTCGCCGGTGCAGCGCTCCCAGGCCTCCCGGAAGGCGTCGGCGGCGTCCGCGCGGTCGGCGGGCAGCCGGAAGTCGGGCCAGCGCACCCAGCGGCTCTCCCAGGGGAGCGGCTTCGGTTCGCGCCCGAGGAGGTAGATCCCGAAGTCGGGGTGCGGGCCGGGCGGCAGCGGGTTGCGGACGCCGCGCCCGCGCAGCAGCCGCCCGGAGGGCAGGCGCAGCACGCCCGGGGCGTCGTGGGCCCAACTCGTGCCGGACGAGTGCTCGGTCATGTCGCTGGTGTCGCCATTCAGTTGGGGCCTCGCGATGGCCTTTCAGACGTCGGCGTGCCCGACGAGCTCCAGGCAGCGCTCCCACAGCTCGGCCCGGGCCCGCAGGTCGTACGCCTGGCGGTTGGCGCGGGCCTCGCGCAGCCGGTCGTAGTAGCGGCCGGTGATGCCGGCCAGGGCCGGGTCGGTGACCAGCCGGTGGGTGGCGGTCACGCCGTCCTCCAGGCTGTCGATGCTGTGGCCGATCTCCCGGAGCACCATCTTGGTGGGCATGTACGTCGACGGGTGGAGGCTGTTGACGGTCACCTCGGCGGCCGGCACCCGGGCGGCGAGCTCCATGCCGCAGGCGATCTGGGCGAGCTTGCTGCGGCAGTACGCGCTGGTGCCGTTGTAGCCGCGCTCCAGCATGAGGTCGTCGAAGTCGATCTCCTGCTGTCCGGCGGAGGCGACGTTGACGATCCGGGCCGGGGCACTGGCGCGCAGCAGCGGCAGCAGTTCGAGGCTGAGCAGGAAGCCGGCCAAGTGGTTCACGGCGAACCGCAGTTCGTGGCCGTCGGCGCTGGTGCGGCGGGTGCGGCCGTCGGGTTCGCCGGCGCCGATGCCCGCGTTGTTGACGAGGACGTGCAGCCGGTCGGTCGTGGCACGGACCTCGGCCGCGAGGGCGCGGACCTGGTCCAGCTCGGCGAGGTCGGCGAGCAGGGTGGCCGGGCGGGCGGTCCCGTGGGCCTCGGCCACCTCCCGGGCGGTGCGGTCGAGCCGCTCCCGGTCGCGGCCGTGCAGCAGGAGGGTGGCGCCCTCGGCGGCCAGGCGGTGGGCCAGGGCGCGGCCGAGCCCGTCGGTGGAGCCGGTGATGAGGACGGTCCGCGGCGGGGTGGGCGTGGTCATCGGGACTCCTGTCAACGGGTGTGGCGGCGGATCCGGTTCAGGATGCCACGTGCAGCCGCGCGCCGCCGGGCATCCCGGCGCGGTGGGCGAGGGCGGCCGCCTCGCCACGCGAGCCGACGCCCAACTTGGCCAGGATGTTGGCGACGTGGAACTTCACCGTGGACTCGCTGATGTGCAGCTCCGCGGCGATGTCCCGGTTGCGGCGGCCCTGGGCGAGCTGGTCGAGCACCTCCAGTTCGCGCGGCTGGAGCCCGTCCAGCGGGTCGGTGACGGCGGTCGGCGAGGGCAGGCCGAGCGGCAGCTCGACCGTCACGGTGGTGCCCCAGTTGGGGACGGACTCGACCTGATAGCGGCCGCCGAGGGCGGTGATCCGGTCGGCGGTGCGGTGGACGGTGAGGGCGTCGGCGGCGAGCAGCCCGAGGCCGTCGTCGCGCACCACGGCGCGCAGCGCGCCGTCCGCCGTGAACTGCCAACTCAGGTGCAGCCGACCGGGCTTCTCCTGCTCCACCATCAGCATGACGGCGCACTGCACGGCGGCCCGGGCGGCCCGGGCGGTGTCCGCGGGGATGGACCGGGTGGCGTCGGACGGCGGCGCGAGGTCGAGCCGGACCCCGGTGTGCCGTAGCAGCGGGCGCAGTTCGCGGGCGAGCCGGGCGAAGGCGGCGTCGGCGGGCTCCTCGCTGAGCACGCGGTCCAGGTCGGCGGCCCGGCGCAGGTCGAGCAGGGCGGTGACGGCCAGGTCGGTGGCGGCCCGGCGGGCGGCGCGATCGTCCAGGTCGGCCGAGCGCAGCGGCGCCAGGACAGCGGTCAGGGCGGCGCTGTGGGTGCCGGTGAACTCGGCGATGGTCCGGGCCCGGGTGGCGGCCGCGGTACGGGAGATCGCCGCCTGGCTGGGCGCGGCGTCGGTGGCGCGGTGCTCGGAGTGGGCGATCACCAGCTCGCACACCTGCTGGAGGACGGCGAGCGCGCCGGCCGGCACCGGCGCGGCGTCGCTCCGGACCAGCACCAGCAGCACCTCCTTGTCCTCGGCCGGTGCGGCGACCACCACCACCGGCCTGGTCCGGCCCGCCAGTTCGGCCTCGCCCTGCCAGGGCCGGCCGGCCGAGGTGCTCCCGGCGGCCCGCTCGGCGAGCCGGGCCAGCTCCAGCCCGGAGAGGCTGCCGACCAGCTCGCGCGGGCCGTGGGCGTTGGCGGGGGAGTAGGTGCAGACGCTGCTGAGGTGGGCGATCGCGGTGTGCGGGACGAGCGTGCGGACCACCTCCGACAGCCGCGGCACCACCTCGGGCCGGGGCGCGCGCAGCACCTCGACGGCCCGCGCCAGCGCGTCCTCGGGGCGGCCCCAGTGCTCCCGCCAGGCCTCGGCGGGGCCGGGGGCGTCCACCGTGCCCGTGCCTGCGTGCATCCCTGAGTGCATCCCTGCGTCCACGCCTTCGTGCGGGTCCATGCCTGCGTCCATGCCCTTCACCCTAGTTCCGGGGCCGTCCTCGGCCGCCCCTCCGATCGGCCAGGTCGAACTGTCCGAACGGCCGGCCGGAGCCCTGCGGCCGGCGCCGCAGGATGGATCCGTCGGAACGAACAACTCCCGGACGGACAACGCCCGGACGAACCGAGGATCTTCCATGACCAAGGCCATCGCCTTCCCCCGGTACGGCGGCACGGACGTGCTGCGCCCCATCGAGCTCGAACTGCCCGCCCCCGGGCCCGGCCAGGTGCGGGTCGCGGTCCGCGCGGCGGGTGTCAACCCGCTGGACCACAAGGTGCGCAGCGGCGCGCTGGACGGCTTCTTCCCGGTCAGCTTCCCCGCCGTGCCCGGCTACGAGGTCGCCGGGGTGGTGGAGGCGGTCGGCGCGGAGGTGACCGGCTTCGCCCCCGGTGACGAGGTGTTCGGCGCCCTGATGGGCGGCGGCTACGCCGAGCACGCGCTGCTCGACGCCGACCAGCTGGCGCTCAAGCCCGCCACACTGAGCTGGGAGGAGGCCGCGGCGATCCCGGTCGCCGCCGAGACCTCCGAGCGGGCCCTCGGCGTGCTGGGCGTGCGGCCCGGCGAGACGCTGCTGGTGCACGGCGCGGCGGGCGGGGTCGGCACCCTGCTGCTCCAGTTCGCCCGGGCCCGCGGCATCACCGTGGTCGGCACCGCGAGCGAGGCCAACCACGCGTACCTGCGCGAGCTGGGCGCCGTCCCGGTGACCTACGGCGAGGGCCTGGCCGAGCGGGTGCGGGCGGCCGCGCCGGGCGGGATCGACCGGGTGCTGGACGCGGCCGGGAAGGGGGTGCTGCCGCTCTCCGTCGAGCTGGCGGGCAGCGCCGAGCGGGTGCTGACGATCGCCGACATCGCGGGCGCGCAGGAGCACGGCGTCCGCTTCTCCGGCGGCGCCGAGGACGGCGAGTCGTACTACGGGGGCGCCTACGCGAGCGCCCTCGCCCTGCACCGGGCGGGCACCCTGCGGCTGCCGCTGCACCGGGTGCTCCCGCTGGCGGAGGCGGCGCAGGCGCACCGGATCAGCGAGGGCGGGCACGTGCGGGGGAAGATCGTCCTCACGGTCTGAGCGCTGCCGGGCCGTTCCCGCCAGTCCGTTCCCGCCGGGCCGTTCTCGCAGGGCCGCCCGCGCAGGGCCGGTCCGTCCTCGCCGGTCCGTCCGGCCCCGGACCGACGCGCCGGGGCCCGTCGGGCGGAAGCCCGGCTCCGCGCCGCCGCGCTCGGTAGAGTCCCGCCATGGTGACTCTGAACGCGGCGGGGCGGCTGGCCGGCCGTTCCTGCGTGGTGACCGGCGCGGCCAGCGGCATCGGCCGGGCCGTGGCGGAACGCTTCGTCCGGGAGGGCGCGTCGGTGGTGGCCACCGACCTGGACGCCGAGGGGCTGGGCCGGCTGGCCGGGCGGTTCCCGGAGGCCGTCAGCACGGTGGTCGGTGACGTGTCCGTCGACGGGGACGCCCGCCGGATGGTGGCGGCGGCCGTCGAACGGCACGGGCGGATCGACGTGCTGGTGGCCAACGCCGGGGTGATCCCGCTGATGGAGATCACCGAGGCGAGCGCCGAGGACTGGGACCGGGTGATGGCCGTCGACGGCCGTGGCATGTTCCTCACCTGCAAGTACGCGATCGAGGCGATGCTCGCCCAGGAACGGCCCGGCGGCTCGATCGTCTGCCTGTCCTCCATCTCGGGCGAGGCCGGCCAGCGCGGCCAGGCGGTGTACGGGCCCGCCAAGTTCGTCGCCTCCGGGCTGACCAAGCACCTCGCCGTCGAATGGGCGGACCGCGGCATCCGGGTCAACGCCGTCGCCCCCGGCACCATCGGCACCGAACGGGTCGCCCGGCTGCGGGACGAGCCCGGCGGGCCCGAGTACCTGGCGGCGATCGAGAAGCTGCATCCGATGGGCCGCCTCGGCGACCCGGCCGAGGTCGCCGCCGCCGTCCTCTTCCTCGCCTCCGAGGAGGCCTCCTTCATCACCGGGGCCGTACTGCCGGTCGACGGCGGCTACCTGGCGCAGTAACGGGCGGGGCGTACGGCCGATCAGGCGCCGTTCGCCGTTCGCCGTTCGCCGTTCGCCGTTCGCCGTTCGCCGTTCCGACGTCCCGGACCCGGACGGGGAAGGGCGGGAGCCCACCGGCCTGCCCGTGCCTACTGGGGCGTTCGTTGGCGAACCGTAAAAGGGGTGGCGCCCGGGCGTTGCGTCGTGCTGGGGTGGTCGGATGGATCATGATCATGTACTCGCCCTGTTCGACCAGCGGATCCGGCGCGACGCGCGGCCGGACGGCCCCGGCGTCCGCGTGGAGCGCGACGGCGCCGTGGTGCGCGTGGTGGGCGGCGAGCACGCCTGGAACTGCATCGTCTGGTCCGGTCTGGACGAGGCCGGGGCGGACGCCGCGATCGCCGCCCAGGTCGCCCACTTCACCGGGCTGGGCCTGGAGTTCGAGTGGAAGACCTACGCCCACGACCGCCCCGCCGACCTCGGCCGGCGGCTGCTCGCGGCCGGGTTCACCGCCGAACCAGACGAGGCGCTGATGATCGCCCGGATCGCGGACCTGCCCGCCGAAGCGGCGCTGCCCGAGGGCGTCCGACTGGAGCCGGTGACCGACGAGGCCGGGGTGGACCTCATGGTGGCCGCCCACGAGCTGGCCTTCGAGAAGGAGTTCCCGGCCCTGCGCGAGCGCCTGCTCGACCACCTCCGGAACAACTCGGAGACGCTGCTCATGGTCGTCGCGATGGCCGGCGACCAGCCGGTGAGTTCGGCCCGGATGGAGCTCACCCCGGGCACCGGCTTCGCCGGCCTGTGGGGCGGCGGCACCGTCCCCGGCTGGCGCGGTCGCGGCATCTACCGTGCCCTGGTCGCCCACCGCGCCCGCCTCGCCGCCGAACTCGGCTACGAGTACCTCCAGGTCGACGCGAGCGACCAGAGCCGCCCCATCCTGGAGCGGCTCGGCTTCGCGCAGCTCAGCACCACCACGCCGTACGTGTACCAGCCGTAGCGGCTCGGCGCGCCGTGGCGGGTCGGGTCCGGCCGTGGCCATCCTCGGGTTCCGGGGATCGTCGGACCCGACCCGAACCTTCCGCAACAAGCTTCAGGGGAGCCGCTCCACCATCACCATCGCCGCGTCGTCGTCCAGCCGGCGGCCGACGTGCGCCAACAGGTCGCGGCGCAGGCGGCTCAGCAGGACGCCGGGGCGATCGGCCTGCCAGGCGGTGACCCGCTCGGTCAGCGGGTAGAAGCGGCGCTGGGCGTCCCGGGCCTCGATCACCCCGTCGGTGTAGATCAGCAGCCGGTCGCCGGGGCGGAATGGGAAGGTCTGCACCTCGTACGAGACCGGGGCGAGCTCGCCGAGCCCGAGCGGCGGCGCGGGGTTGCGGGAGGTGAGCGTGGTGACTCCGTCCGGGCGCAGCAGCAGCGGGGGCGGATGGCCGCAGTCGATCAGCTGGACGGGCGAACCGTCGTCGGGGATGTCGATCAGCACGGCGGTGATGAAGGACTCGCCGCCCTCGTCGGGCGCCTCCTCGGCCGGGCGCTGCGGGTGCCGGGAACGTTCGGCCCGCCGGGCCTCGGCGAGCTGGGCGAGGTCCCAGCAGACGCTGCCGTCCAGGTACTCGGCCAGGCCCGGCAGGTCGGCGTGCAGGTGGGCGGCGGCGCGGAAGGCGCCGAGCAGCAGGGCCGCGTCGCCGAGCGAGGACAGCCCCTTGCCGCGGACGTCGCCGACCAGCAGCCGGGTGCCGCTGGTGGTCCGGGCGGCCGCGTACAGGTCGCCGCCGACCTGCGCCTCGGCCTCGGCGGCCAGGTAGAAGGAGGCCAGGTGCAGTGGTCCGATCCGCTCCGGCAGCGGGCGCAGCAGTACCCGCTGGGCGGCCTCGGAGACCGAGCGCACCCGGGCGAGCTCGCGCTCGTGCCGGTCGCGCAGCACCCGCAGGCCGACGATCAGCGCCGAGACGACCACCTGCGCGCTCAGCTGGGTCTCGATGTTGGCGCTGGTCAGGCCGTCCCGGACGGAGCCGATGACGGTGAGCGCGGCGAGGGCCAGCAGGGCGACCCCGGCGGTGGCCCGCGGGCCGGCGATGGAGGCGGTGAGGGCCGGGGCGACGATCAGCAGCGGGCCGAGGTGGATCTCCGGCGGGGAGAGGATGTCGACGACGGTGATCACGACGATCAGTGCGAGCGGCAGCGCCGTCATCACTCGGCGGTCGGGCCGCCAGGAGCGGCGGCGGGCGCGCGGACGGGGGTCATCGGGACGCTGCCGGAGGGGCACCTCTCCTCTGTACACCGTGGGGGCGGTGGGGCGCACCCCGGGGCCGGGGGGGGCCGGCCGGGGCCGGGGGTCGAGGTGGTGCCGAGGAGGGCCGGGCTCGCGGGTGCGGGCCCGGTCAGTCCTCCTGGCCGTAGCGGGCCAGGTACGCGGCGAAGCGGGCGACGTCCTCGTCGGACCACTCGGTGAAGCGGGCCGTGAAGGCCGTCCGGCGCTGTTCGTTGGCGTCCCGCAGCAGGGTGAGCCCGCCCTCGGTGGCGCGCAGGATCTGGCCGCGCTGGTCGTCCGGGTCGGTCTCGCGGCGCAGCAGGCCGAGCTTCTCCAGCGCGGTGACCTGGCGGCTGACGGTGGACTTGTCGAGCATGAAGTGCGCGGCCACGTCGGCGGCCCGGCAGCCGCCGCGCTCGGTGATCAGGTCGAGGATGCTGTACGTGACCAGGGAGAGGTCGGGGTGCAGCTGGGAGGCCTTGTGCCGGGCACGGCGGGCGAAGGCGGTCAGCTCGCGCTGGATGGTGTCGATGGACGACTCGCGGCCGGGCACGGCGTTCCTACCTCCTCGGGATTTGTTGCACTATACAACGGATTCACCCCGGGGTCGTGCGGGTCTCCGCGGCCGGACCGCCGTTCGCGGGGTCGGCGGGGTCCGAGGGGTCTGCGGGGTGTGCCGGGCTCGACGGGTCCGCCGGGCCGGCTGCCGGACCCTGCCCGGCCTGCCAGGCGCGGGCTGCCGCGATCCGGCGGGTCGCACTCGGGTGAGTGGCGAAGAGTAGCTCAAGCAGCCGCGGCGGGTCGACATCCGAGACGTTCACCACCGCCAGTCTGCGCTGCATCGCCACGAACTGCTCGGCGTCCCCGGTCAGTTCGAGGGCGTGCCGGTCCGCCCTGGCCTCGATCCGGCGGCTCACCGCGCCCTGCACCGGCCCCGACAACGCGCCGGTCAGCGCCGTCAGCGCGGCCAGCAGCGGCAGCGCCCGGGGATCCGCCGCGTCCGCGGCCCCGGCCGCCGCCAGCAGCGGATGCCAGTCCGCCAGCAGGCCCAGCAGCACCACCGCCAGCGCGGCACCCACCGCCCCGAGCGCCGTGCCGACCGGCACGTCCCGGTGCTTGACGTGCCCCAGCTCGTGCGCCACCACCAGCTCCACCTCGCGCGGCTCGGCGGCCGCCAGCAGGGTGTCGTACGCGACGATCCGGCGGGTCGCGCCGAACCCGGAGACGTACGCGTTCAGCGCGGTGGTCCGCCGGGAGGCGTCCGCCACCAGGACGTCCCGCACCCGTACGCCGTCCCGCTCGGCCAGCGCCAGCAGCGCCGTCCGCAGCTCGCCCGGCGGCATCGGGGTGAAGCGGTTGAACACCGGCTCGATCAGCAGCGGGTGGAGGAAGGACAGCGCGGCCGTCAGCAGCGCCGCCGCCCCCGCCGCCGGGAGCCACCACTGCCGGGGCGACCACCCGGTCAGCGCGAACAGCCCGAGCACCAGCGGCAGGACCAGCAGCAGGGTCAGCCCGAGCGAGCGCACGGCGTCCAGCGCCCAGCCCGCCCAGCCCTGGGTCACCAGCCCGAACCGGGACCGTACGGCCCGCACCCCCGCCCCGAACGGCAGCTGCAGTGCCTGGCCCAGCACCACCAGGGCGGCCGCACCGGCCAGCACCTCGGCCGTCCGGGAGCCGCCGAACCAGCGGCCGGTGGTGGTCACCAGCGCGGCACCGGCCGGGGTCAGGCCCAGCACCAGGGTCAGCGCCAGGCCTGCCAGGCGGCCGCCGAGTGCCCACGGCAGCTGGGCGCGGCGCAGTGCGCGGCCGCGGGCGCGCTCGGCGGGGGTGAAGTCGGGGGCGTGCTCGGTGGGGGCGGCGTTGGGGGCGGCGTTGGGGGCTGGGGCGGGGGCGGGCTCGGGCGTCGTCATCGGCGGGGTGGCTCCGGCGGGGTGAGGGCGAGGGCAGGGGAGGGGTGGGCAGGAGGCAGGGGCCAGGGGGTGGGGCAGGGACGGGTCCAGCATGTCCTACCGCAGGCGGCGGGCGCCTGCCGCGACGGCTCACTCCTCCGTCTCGGCCGGGCCGGTGGCGCCGTGGACGCCGGCCCGCAGCAGCTGGTGGCCGAGGTCGACCAGGGCGCGGCCGACCGCGAACTCGTCGCCGATCGCCGGGGCCGGTGGGTCGCGGGGGTTGCGGCGGGCCAGGGCGTCGCTGTGCAGGACCGTGCCGTCGGCGTCGAGCACGGCGTGCACCCGGGTGGTGTCGCGGTCCTCGACCACGTGCAGGCTGAGCTGCCAGTCCTTGGTGCGGGTGGCGGACGCCGGGGTCCGCTCGTCGGTCGTGGTCGTGGTCGTGGTCGTGGCCGCGGCGGTAGTGGTTGTTGCGGCCGCCGTGACGGCCTCCGGCTGCCGCGGCGCGGAGGCCGTGCCGTCCGCCCGGACGATCACCACCGGGCAGGCGCCGTGCACCGCGCAGCGGGTGGACACCGAGCCGAGCAGCGTACGGGCGAAGGCGCCCCGGCCGCTGCTGCCGAGCACCAGCAGGTCCGCGCCCTCGGCCGCCTCCAGCAGCACCTCGGCGGCGTGCCCGAGCACCAGGCTCTCCCGGATCTCCACCGGGCGCTCCGCCCCGATCACCTCGTTGACCTCGGCGGTCAGCGTGCGGCGCGCGGCCTGCTCGAAGCCCTCGTCCACCATCGGCGTGAACCACCCGTACAGCGACGGGTACTCCCAGGCCGCCACGGCGTGCACGGACGCCCCGGTGAGGACCGCCTGGCCGACCGCCCAGCGCAGCGCCGACTTCGACGGCTCCGAACCGTCGATCCCGACCACGATCCGGTGCTCCCCGGCGGGGGCCGACCGATTGCTGGCCATCACCGACCTCCTCGACCGAGCCGCCATCCGGTCGGCGGCTCTCATACCCGCGGCTTCCCCCCTCGCCCTGGCCCTCCCCTTCCACTTCCCCTTCCACGCTGCGCGCGGTGCGGCGCGGGCGCCAGGGACACGGTGGCCGGGTGGGGCGGGGGATTGGGACGGACGGGCCCGGTGGGGCCGCTGGTGTCCTTCTGTGTCCGGAATGTTGCGGATGCTGGCGCAAGTGGTGCTGATTCGGTGGCGTAGGCTGACCGTTTGCATCGACCTCGGGGGGAACCACTCATGCGCCGTGCCGCGGCTGCCGTCGCCGTGCTCGTCGGTCTGACCGTCGCCACCGCCTGCGGGCCGGACGACCCGGCGCCCGGCTCGGCGTCGACCGCCCCGCCGGCCGCGGCACCGTCGGCGCCCGCCGCCGCGACCACCGGTACGGCCCCCGCCGCCGCTCCCACCAAGGGCGGCGCGCCCCGCCCGGACGGCACCATCACCGTCGCCTTCGCCGGGGACGTCCACTTCGAGGGCCGCACCCAGCCCCGGCTGTCCGTCCAGCCGCCCGAGCAGGCCCTCGGCCCGATCTCCCGCACCCTCGCCGACGCCGACCTCTCCGTGCTCAACCTGGAGACAGCGATCACCGGGCGCGGCGCACCCGAACCGAAGACGTACACCTTCCGCACCGCGCCCAAGGCGCTGTCCGTGCTCAAGGACTCCGGCGTGGACGTCGTCTCGATGGCCAACAACCACGCCGTCGACTTCGGCGCCGACGGCCTCACCGACACCCTGGCCGCCAAGGACTCCTCGCCCATCCCGGTGATCGGCGTCGGGCACAACGCCAAGGAGGCGTACGCCCCGTACCTGACCACCGTGCGCGGGGTGAAGGTCGCGGTGGTCGCCGCCAGCCAGGTCGAGGACATCACCAACCAGAAGTGGCGGGCCGGGGCCAACAAGCCCGGCATCGCCTCCGCCCTGGACGTCCCCGCGCTGGTCGCGGCGGTGCAGGCGGCCAAGCAGCAGGCCCCGGTCGTCCTCGTCTACCTGCACTGGGGCGAGGAGGGCAAGGCCTGCCCGACCGCCGCCCAGACCGCCGTCGCCAAGAAGCTCGCCGCCGTCGGCGCCTCCGCGGTGGTCGGCACCCACGCCCACACCATGGTCGGCTCGGGCATGCTCGGCAACACCTACATCGGGTACGGCTTCGGCAACTTCCTCTGGTACGGCACCTCCAACTACGCCTTCTCCAACGAGACCGGCGTCACCACCCTCACCCTCGCCGCCGACGGCAAGGTCAAGAGCGAGGCCTTCGCCCCGGCCACCATCGACGACAAGGGCATCCCCCAGCCGGTCACCGGCGCCGCCGCCGAGGCCGCCCTCAAGCGCCGCGACGGCCTGCGCGGCTGCGCCGGACTCACCCCGCCCCCGGCCGCCCACTGAGACGACGGTCCGTGCCGTCGTCACCCGGCCCGCCGTCCACGTCCCCTACCTGATCTCCCCTGAGGGAGGCCCTGAGGCCGCCCGTCCCGTCGCCGGGATGGGCGGCCTCTTCCGCATGCCCGGGCGGATCTGGGGGCCGGGTGGATCGGCGGATTGACGGGTGCCCAGGTATCGGAACCTGTCGAACGGGCCATCGGCGTAGGCGAACAATTGTGTTAGGTTAGGCTTGCCTAACATCGCTGGTCGAAGGGGAAGTCCTGTGGAACGGTCCGAATTCGCCGGTGTCGTCGCGATGGTCACCGGGGCCGGGCAGGGCATCGGCGCGGCCGTGGCCCGGGCGCTGGTCGCCGAGGGGGCCGTCGTCGCGGCGGTGGACCGGGAGGCCGGCCCGCTCGCCGGGATCGCGGCGGAGTCCGAGGCGGTGCGCCCGTACGCCCTGGACGTCTCTGACGCCCAAGCGGTCGATGCCGCAGTCGATGTGATGGAGCGTCAACTCGGCCCGATCGGCGTGCTGGTGAACGTCGCCGGTGTGCTGCGCCCCGGGCCGGTCCTCGAACTGTCCGACGCCGACTGGGCGGAGACCTTCGCCGTCAACACCACCGGGGTGTTCCACACCGGTCGGGCGGTCGGCCGCCGGATGGCCGAGCGGGGGCGGGGCGCCGTCGTCACGGTGGGCTCCAACGCCGCCGGGGTACCGCGGGCCGGGATGGCCGCCTACGCGGCGTCCAAGGCGGCAGCCACCATGTTCACCCGCTGCCTCGGCCTGGAGCTGGCCCGCTCCGGGGTGCGCTGCAACGTCGTCTCGCCCGGGTCGACCGACACCCGGATGCAGCGCGGGCTGTGGGGCGAGGACGCCGAGGCGGCCGAACGCCGGGTGATCGAGGGCGACTTGGCGGCCTGGCGGGTCGGCATCCCGCTCGGGCGGATCGCCGCGCCCGCCGACGTCGCGGAGGCCGTGCTCTTCCTGGCCTCCGACCGGGCCCGGCACATCACCATGCACGACCTGTACGTCGACGGCGGCGCGACCCTGCGCGCCTGAGGCACCCCCCCCGGGCAACCGCCGACCGCAGACCGTAGACCCGTTCCAGACTGGAGAGACCGCCGTGACCACGGTGCACCACGCCCCGCCGACCCCCACCGACGGCGGCCCCGACCGGACCGCCATCGGCGCGGCCAGCGGCCTGCTCGGCCAGTACCGGGCCGCCGACGACGAGGCGTTCTTCGCCTCGCCGACCCGCACCCTGCTCACCGCCGGCGTGCACGCCCGGGTGCCGCGGGACGCCCGTCCGCTGCCCGTCCGGGTCGCCGAGACGCTGGCCGGGGCGCGCCGCGCCGGGGTCGAACGGCCCCTGGTGGTCGGCGCGGTGGCCTTCGACCACGACGGCCGGGACGAACTCGCCGTCCCCGCCCGGGTCCGGTCCGCCGGGGCGCTCCGGGACGACCCGCTGATCGCGCTGCCCGCCCCGCCGGTCGCGCCGGCCGGCTGGCGGATCCGCCCCGTCCCGGAGCCGGAGGCGTACGGTGCGGGCGTCGCGGCGGCCGTCGAGCGGCTGCGCGGCGGGGAGTTGAGCAAGGTGGTGCTGGCCCGCACGCTGGAGCTCACCAGCGACCGGCCGCTCGACCTGCCGGCCGTGCTGCAGCGCCTGGCCCGGCGCGACCCCGGCGGCCACACCTTCGCCGTCCCGGCCGGCCCCGGCCGCACCCTGATCGGCGCCAGCCCCGAACTCCTGCTCTCCCGGCGGGGCACGGCCGTGCTGGCCAACCCGCTGGCCGGCTCGGTGCCGCGCAGCGAGGACCTCGGCGAGGACGTCCGGCGCGCCGCCGCGCTGCTGGAGTCGCCCAAGGACCTGCACGAGCACGCCGTGGTGGTGGACGCGATCCGCGCGGCGCTGGCGCCGTACTGCCGCAGCCTGGACGTGCCGGAGCGGCCCACCCTGGTACGGACGGCCGCGATGTGGCACCTGGCCACCACGATCAGCGGTGAGCTGGCCGATCCGGCCGTCTCCGCCCTGGAACTGGCCTGCGCGCTGCACCCGACCCCGGCGGTCTGCGGCACACCGACGGACGTCGCCCGCCGGGTGATCGGCGAGATCGAGCCCTTCGAGCGGGGCCTGTACGCCGGCATGGTCGGCTGGGGCGACGACAGCGGCGACGGCGAGTGGGTGGTGACCATCCGCTGCGCGCAGGCGCAGGACCGCACGCTGCGGGTCTACGCGGGCGCCGGGGTGGTGGAGCAGTCCCGGCCGGAGGCCGAACTCGCCGAGACCAGCGCCAAGTTCCGCACCTTCCTGGAGGCCGCGGGGGTGGCGCTGTGACGCCCCTGGACGAGGTGCTGGGCGGATTCACCCCGTACCCGGCCGAGTTCGCCGAGCGCTACCGGGCGGCCGGCCACTGGCGCGGCGAGACCTTCGGGCGGATGCTGCGCGAACGCGCCGCCGCGCACGGCGACCGGATCGCCGTCGTCGACCCGGGCGGCCACTCGGTGGCGGCGGACGAGCGGCGCTGGACGTACGCCGAACTCGACCGCCGGGCCGACCGGATGGCCGCCGGGCTGCTCGCCCGCGGGATCCGGCCCGGGGACCGGGTGGTGGTCCAACTGCCCAACGCCGCCGAGTTCTTCGAGGTGGTCTTCGCCCTGTTCCGGATCGGCGCGCTGCCGGTCTTCGCACTGCCCGCGCACCGCTACACGGAGATCTCGCACTTCTGCTCGTTCACGGGCGCCGTGGCGTACGTCGTCCCGGGCGTCGAGGGCGGCTTCGACCACCGTGAACTCGCCGGCCGGGTACGGGCGGAGAACCCGGATCTGCGCCTGGTGCTGGTGGCCGGCGAGGACCCGGGCGAGCACCTGCGGCTGGCGGACGTGCCCTGCGACGGGCCCGGCCCCGCGCGCGAACCCGAGCCAAAGGACGTCGCGTTCCTCCAGCTCTCGGGCGGCAGCACCGGGGTGCCGAAGCTGATCCCGCGCACCCACGACGACTACATCTACTCACTGCGCGGCTCGGTCGAGCTGTGCGCGCTCCACGGGCGCAGCGTCTACCTGTGCGTGCTGCCCGCCGCCCACAACTTCCCGCTCAGCTCGCCCGGTTCGCTCGGCACGCTGTACGCGGGCGGCCGGGTGGTGCTCTGCCCGCAGCCCAACCCCGAGACGGCCTTCCCGCTGATGGCGCGCGAGGGCGTGACCGTCACCGGGCTCGTCCCGCCGCTCGCGCTGCTGTGGCTGGACGCCGCCGAGCGCGGCGCCCGCGGCTACGAGAGCCTGGAGGTGCTGCTGGTCGGCGGTGCCAAGTTCAGCGAGGAGGCGGCCCGGCGGGTGCGCCCGGTGCTGGACTGCGCGCTCCAGCAGGTGTTCGGGATGGCCGAGGGCCTGGTCAACTACACCCGGCTGGACGACCCGGAGGAGCTGATCGCCACCACCCAGGGCCGGCCGATCTCCGCCGACGACGAGGTCCGGGTGGTCGACGACCAGGACCGCGACCTCCCCGACGGCACCACCGGGCACCTGCTCACCCGCGGCCCGTACACCATCCGCGGCTACTGGAACGCCCCCGGGCACAACGCCGCCTCCTTCACCGCGGACGGCTTCTACCGCACCGGTGACCTGGTCCGCCGGCTCCCCGGCGGCCACCTGGTGGTCGAGGGCCGGGCCAAGGACCAGATCAACCGGGGCGGCGAGAAGGTCGCCGCCGAGGAGATCGAGAACCACCTGCTCGCCCACCCGGCCGTGCACGACGCGGCGGTGGTGTCGATGCCCGACCCGTACCTCGGCGAACGCACCTGCGCGTACGTCGTGCTCCGCGCCGAGCACCGTGAACAGCCGCCGAAAGGCGTCGAGTTGAAGCGCTTCGTGCGCGGGCGCGGACTGGCCGAGTACAAGGTGCCGGACCGGGTGGAGTTCGTCGACGCCTTCCCCGCCACCGGGATCGGCAAGGTCAGCAAGAAGGACCTGCGGGCCGCCGTCGCGGCCTCCCTCCCGGCGTCGTGACAGCCCCGGTACCCCCCATCACCCCTGTGAATTCAAGGAGTTCGACCATCGTGGGCCTGCCCCGCATTGCCTCCTATCCGCTGCCCGACGCCGGGGAGCTGCCCGCCAACCGGGTCTCCTGGACGGTGGACCCGGCCCGCGCCGTGCTGCTGGTGCACGACCTGCAGAACCACTTCCTGGACGCGTTCCCGGGCGACGCCGCCCCCGTGCCCGAACTCCTCGACAACGCGGCCGCGTTGGCCGCCGCGGCCCGCGCGAGCGGGGTGCCGGTCGTCTACTCGGCGCAGCGCGGCGGGCAGAGCCCGGCCGAACGCGGACTCCAGCAGGACTTCTGGGGCTCCGGCATCCCCGACGACCCGCGTGCCACCGCGGTCGCCGACGCCGTCGCCCCGGCCGGGGGCGACACCGTCCTCACCAAGTGGAAGTACAGCGCCTTCGTGCGCACCGGGTTGGCGCAGCTGCTGCGCGACCAGGGCCGCGACCACCTGGTGATCACCGGGGTGTACGCCCACATCGGCGTGCAGGCCACCGCCTGCGACGCCTGGATGCGGGACGTCCGGGCCTTCGTGGTGGCCGACGCGGTCGCCGACTTCGGACCGGACGAGCACCGCGCCGCACTGGAGTGGATCGCCGGGCGGTGCGGGGTGGTCACCACCGCGGACGTCGTACGCGCAGCGCTGGAAGGGACGGACGGGAAGTGACGGGCGTGGAAGCAACCGGTTTCGACGCGACCGGTTTCACGGTGGAGCGGATCCGGGCCGAGGTCGCCGACCTGCTCGGCGAGGACCCGGCGGACATCCCGTTGGACGAGAACCTGGCCGACTGGGGGCTGGACTCGATCCGGCTGATGACCCTGGCCGAGCGCTGGCGGGCCGAGGGCGCCGAGGTGGAGTTCGTACGGCTCGCGGAGCGGCCGTCCGTGGCGGCCTGGGCCGAACTGCTGGGCGTGGCCTGATGGAGGCGGTCGTACGGGAGGCGGGCGCGGGCCCGGCGAGCGCGGCGGGTCCTTCTGCGCACGGTCCTTTCGTGGGGGAGGGCCCGGCCGGGCTGCTGGCGGCGGAGGGGCTGGTCCTGTCGGAACCGCTGCGGTCCGGTCCGGCGGTCGAGTACCCGGCCACCACCGTGGTCGGCCCGGTCGAGGCCCAGGCGGCCCGGACTCCGCAGGCCCCGGCGCTGGTGCTCGCGGACGGCGGGGTGGTGACGTACCGGGAGCTGAACGCCTCGGCCAACCGGCTGGCCCGGGCCCTGGCCCGGCGCGGTGCCCGCCCGGGCACGGTGGTCGGGCTGGCGCCCGCCGGCCGTCCGGAGGAGCGGCTGACGGCGGTGCTCGCGGTGGCCAAGTCCGGTGCGGCGTGGCTGCCGCTGGACCCGGCGGACCCGCCCGGGCGGCGGGACTGGCTGCGCGCCGAGAACGAGCTGGTCTGCGTGCTGGGGGAGGGGACGCCGGGTGCGCCGGGCGGCCTCGACACCACCGGCGAGCTGGACACCGACCCGCCGCGCGCGCTCACCCCGCAGCACCTGCTCAGCGTCGGGTACGGCCCGGGCGGGCGCCCGGCCGCCGTCCGGCTGACCCACGCCGAGGCGGACCGGCGGATCCGCGAGCTCCAGGCCGCCCACCCGATCGGCCCGGGCGACCGGGTGCTGCAACTGCGGTTGCCGCACTGGGGCTTTCTCTGGCCGCTGCGGACGGGCGCGGCGGTGGTGCTGGGGGGCGGCGGCTGACGGTTGACGGCTGACAGCTGACAGCGAACAACTTTCAGCGAACAGATGATGAAAGTTGAAATCTGTTCGCTGAAAGTTGTCATCTGTTATCTGCCACCCGTCACCTGCCAGCTGGCCCTCCGTCAGCCCCCCGCGCCCCCGCCAGGTCCATCGCCGTCCACGCCATCGCCACTGCGCCGTCCAGCAGGGCCCGTTCGGCCTCCGCCCCGACCGCCGCCTCGGCGAAGGCCGCCTCGTGCGGCGCGCAGGAGCCCCCGGTGATGTCCAGGACCGGGTGGATGGCGGGCACCACGTGCGAGACGTTCCCCATGTCCGTGCAGGCGAACGGCCCGCGCTCGACCGGCTCCGGCCGGCCCAGCGCCGCCGCGTTGGCGCGCCAGTGCGCGAGCAGCGCGGGGTCGGAGCGCATGTCCAGGTAGTCCGGCTCGGGCCTGGTCAGCTCCACCTCGCAGCCGGTGGCCAGTGCCCCGGCCCGGAAGCAGTCCTCGACCCGGGCCCGCAGCTGGGCGAGGTCCTCGGCCGCCGAGGCGCGGATCTCGTACTCGGCGCTGGCGCTGTCGGGGATCAGGTTCGGGGCCGTACCGGCTGCCGTGGTGATGCCGTGCACCCGCCACTGGGGCGGGAGTTGCTGCCGCAGCAGCCCGAGCGCGACCTGGGCGACGGTGAGCGCGTCGGCGGCGTTGCGGCCCTCGTGCGGGTTGAGGCTGGGGTGGGCGGCGTGCCCGGTGTAGCGGACGGACAGGGTGCCGAGCGCGAAGGAGCGGAAGTCGGCGACCTCGACCGGGCAGGGGTGCACCATCATCGCCGCGTCCACCCCGTCGAAGGCCCCCGCCTCCAGCAGCAGGGCCTTGCCGGCCCCGCGCTCCTCGGCCGGCGCGCCGATCACCCGTACGGTGAGCCCGAGTAGGTCCGCGTACGGGGCGAGCCCGAGCGCCGCGCCGACGCCGGCGGCGGCGATCAGGTTGTGCCCGCAGGCGTGCCCGAGGCCGGGGAGGGCGTCGTACTCGCAGACCAGTGCGACGGTGACCGGCCCGCTGCCGAGGCTCGCGGTGAACGCGGTGGCCAGGCCGTGGGCGGGTGCGGTGACCGAGTAGCCGTGGGAGCGCAGCAGTTGGGCGCACCAGGCGGCCGCCCGGTGTTCCTCGAAGGCGGTCTCGGGGTGGGCGTGGATGCGGTGGCTGAGCGCCAGCAGTTCCGCCCTATGCGCGTGAACGCGTTCACGGACGGCCTGCTTGGCCGCGCTCGGCACCCGGTCCCGGGGCCGGTCCCGGGGCTGCTGCTCGGACTGGTCCCGGGACTGATCCCGGGGCTGGTTCTGAGGCTGGTTCTCGGGCTGGGCCATGGGCGTCTCCGGGATGTCAGGGGCGCGGCCGCACCGGGCCGTTGACCAGATCGTATGAAGTTAGATTAGGCTAACCTAAGTAAGGCGTTCCGGATCCCCCGAGGAGCTCTCCGCACCATGCCCGCCGTCGAAACGCAGCCCGTCGATCAGCAGCCCGTCGATCAGGAGCCCACGGGGGCCCGGCCCGCCGACGTCCCGCTGCTCGCCGCCCAGGCCGCCGTCTGGTACGCCCAGTCGCTCGACCCCGCCAGCCCGGCCTACAACACCGGCGACGCCGTCGAGATCACCGGACCGCTCGACGAGGAGGCCTTCGAGGCGGCCCTGCGACAGACGGTGACCGAGGCCGAGGTCCTCGGCGCGGTCGTCGTCACCGGCCCGGACGGCACCCCGCGCCAGCGCCTGAACCCCGGTCACCGCTGGCCGCTGCACCGCCTCGACCTGCGCGCCGCCGAGGACCCGTCCGCCGAGGCCGAGGCCTGGATGCGCGCCGACCTCGCCCGCCCGGCCGACCTCACCACCGGCCCGCTGTTCACCCAGGCCCTCATCCGGCTCGCCGACGACCGCCGGATCTGGTACCGCCGGATCCACCACCTCGCCGTCGACGCCTACGCGTTGACCCTCCTCGGCGACCGCGTCGCCGCCCACTACACCGCCCGCACCACCGGCACCGACCCCGGCCCCAGCCCCTTCGCCCGCCTCGCCGAGGCCGCCGCCGAGGAGGCCGCCTACCGCGCGGGCGAGGACTACCGCACCGACCGCGCCCACTGGTCCGCCCACCTCGCCGACACCGACGCCCCGGCCGTCCTGCCGGCCGTCCTGCCGGGCACCCCCGCCGGGCACCCCGGGTCCGCACCGACCCCGCTGCGACTGACCGCCACCCTCCCCGCCGGCACCCGCGAGCGCCTGGAGCACGCCGCCGCCACGGCCCGGGCCACCTGGGCCGAACTCCTCCTCGCCGCCACCGCCGGCTACCTGCACCGCCTGACCGGCGCCGAGGACGTCCTGCTCGGCCTCCCGCTCGCCAACCGCCGCGGCCCCGCCGCCCTGCGCACGCCCGTCGCCGCCGCCAACGTCCTGCCGCTGCGCCTCGCCGTCCGCCCCGCCGACACCGCCGAGGACCTGCTGCGCCAGGTGGTCCGCGCCCTGCGCACCGCCCGCCGCCACCAGCGCTACCCGCTGGAGGACCTGCGCCGCGACCTCGGCCGCACCGGCCAACGCCGCGCCCTCTTCGGCCCGATGGTCAACATCAAGGCCTTCGAGGCCGACCTCGACCTGGCCGGCCTGCCCGGCGTGGTCCGCAACCTCGCCGCCGGGCCGGTCGACGACCTCGCCGTGAACGTCTCGTCCGGCCCCGACGGCGCCCTGCGCCTGGTCCTCGACGCCGACCCGGCCCGCCACGGCGCCGACTCGCTGGCCGCCCACCGCGACGGCCTGCTGCGCCACCTCGACGGTCTCGCCGAGCTGCTGCTCACCGACCCGACGACGCCGATCGCCCGGATCGACCTGCTGGACGCCGACGCCCTGCGCCGCGCCACCGAAGGCCGTACCGAACCACCGGTCGAGCGGACCGTGCCCGAGCTGTTCTCCGCCCAGGCCGCCCGCACCCCGGACGCCGTCGCCGTCCGCTGCGGCGAAACCTCCCTCACCTTCGGCGAGTTGGAGCGCCGCTCCGACCGCCTCGCCCACCACCTGCGCGGCCTCGGCGTGCACGGCGGCGCGCCCGTCGCCCTCGCCCTGCCGCGCAGCGCGGACACCCTGGTCGCGATGCTCGCCGTGCTCAAGGCCGGCGGCGCCTGCGTCAGCCTCGACCTGGCCCACCCCCGGCAGCGGCTCGCCGCCGTGCTGGCCGACGCCCGCCCGGTCTGCGCGGTCGGCACCCCCGAGGCGCTCGCCGACCTCGACCTGCCGCCCGGCCTGCCCACCGTACGACCGTCCGACGCCGAGGCATCGACGCAGCGCACGCAGCGCACGCAGCGCACGCAGGACGCGCCGGAGACCGCCGAGGCACCCCTGCCGGCCCCGCGCCTCCACGACGCCGCCTACGTGCTGCACACCTCCGGCTCCACCGGCCGCCCCAAGGGCGTGGTCGTCACCCACGCCTCGCTCGCCAACCTGCACGCCGGCCACGGCGAGGACCACATCGCCCCCGCCGTCCGCCGCACCGGCCGCGAGCGCCTGCGCATCGCCCACAGCGCCTCCTTCGCCTTCGACGCCTCCTGGGACCCGGTGCTGTGGATGGTCCACGGCCACGAGCTCCACCTGCTGGACGACGCCACCTACCGCGACCCGGCCGCCCTCGCCGCCCACCTCCACCGCGAGCGCATCGACTACCTCGACCTCACCCCCTCCTACCTCGAAGTCCTCCTCGCCGAAGGCGTACTGGACGAGGACCGGCACCGCCCTTCGGTGATCGCGGTCGGCGGCGAGGCCACCCCGCCCGCCCTCTGGCAGCGGCTGGCCGCCGTCCCCGGTCTGCACCCGATCGACCTCTACGGACCCACCGAGACCACCGTCGACGCCTACGCCTGGACCCCGGGCCCGGACGGCGCCCCGACCGGCCGGGTGGTGCGCGGCTCCCGCGCCTACGTCCTGGACGGCTCGCTGCGCCCCGCGCCCGACGGCGTGACCGGCGAACTGTACGTGGCCGGTGCCTGCCTGGCCCGCGGCTACCTCGGCCGCCCCGACCTCACCGCCGAACGCTTCCTCGCCGACCCCTTCGGCCCGCCCGGCGACCGGATGTACCGCACCGGCGACCTCGCCCGCCGCCGCCAATGGGGGTCCCCCCGGCCGGAGGCTGGGGGAGGGACCCTGGAGTTCCTCGGCCGAGCCGACGACCAGGTGAAGATCCGCGGCTTCCGGATCGAACCCGGCGAGATCGCCGCCGTCCTCGCCCAACTGCCCGGCGTGGCGCAGGCCGTGGTGATCGCCCGCCCCGGGCCGCAGGGCAAGCGACTGCTCGGCTACGTCGTTCCCGCCGCCAGTGGGCTCCCCGCCGCCGGTTCAGGTCACGCGGCCGCCGAGCTCCCCGACCCCGAGGCCCTGCGTGCCGCGCTCGCCGCCCGGCTGCCCGCCCACATGGTCCCGGCGGCCGTCCTGCTGCTGGACGAACTGCCGCGCACCGCCCACGACAAGCTGGACCACCGAGCCCTCCCCGAGCCCCCCAACGCCACCCCCGGTGTCACCGCCCCCGGCGCGGCCGCCGCCACCCCGCAGGAGGAACTGGTCTGCGGGCTGTTCGCCGACGTCCTCGGCCTGCCCGCCGCACCCGGCCGGGAGGACTCCTTCTTCGACCTCGGCGGCCACTCCCTGCTCGCCGGTCGCCTGGCCGCCAGGCTGCGCGAGACCTTCGCCGCACCGGTCGCCTTCGCCGACGTCTTCCGCCACCCGACCCCGGCCGCCCTCGCCGCCCTGCTCCGGCCCGAACCGCAGGACGGGCACCAGGGCGGGCCCGAGCCCCGGCCCGTCCTGGTGCCCGTGCCCCGGACCGACCGGATGCCGCTCTCGCCCGCCCAGCGCGGCCTCTGGTTCCTGCACCGGCTCGAAGGCCCCAGCCCCACCTACAACATCCCGCTCGCCCTCACCCTCACCGGCCCGCTCGACCGCGCCGCCCTCACCCTCGCCCTCGGTGACCTCACCGCCCGGCACGAAGTCCTGCGCACCGTCTACGGAGAGGAGCCGGACGGCACGCCGTACCAGCGGATCCTGGCGCCCGCCCCGGTCGAACTCCACGACGACGGCGACGACGGCGACGGCGCGATCGACGGCGAGGGCAACGGCGACGGCGGCGGCAACGGCAACGGCACCGAACAGATGGCCGACGCCGTCCGCTACGCCTTCGACCTCACCGCCGAACCCCCGCTGCGCGCCACGCTGTTCGGCCACGCCCCCGAGCGGCACACCCTGCTCCTCCTGCTCCACCACATCGCGGGCGACGGCGCCTCCACCACCCCGCTGCTGCACGACCTCGCCGCCGCCTACACCGCCCGACAGGCCGGACACGCCCCCGAACTCGCCCCACTGGACGTCCAGTTCGCCGACCACGCCGCCTGGCAGCAGCAGCTGCTCGGCACCGCGGACGCGCCCACCCCGCTCGCCGTACGGCAGACCGAACACTGGCGCACCGCCCTGGCCGGCCTGCCCGACCAGCTCGACCTGCCCACCGACCGCCCCCGCCCGCCGGTGGCCGGCCACGACGGCGCCACCGTCCCCTTCACCCTCGGCGCCGAGGCGCACACCGCCCTCGCCGCGCTCGCCCGCTCCACCGGCAGCACCGTGTTCATGGCCGTCCAGGCCGGCCTCGCCGCGCTGCTCACCCGGCACGGCTGCGGCACCGACATCCCGGTCGGCACCCCGCTCGCCGGGCGCGAGGACGAGCGGACCGCCGCCCTGGTCGGCTACTTCGTCAACTCCGCCGTACTGCGCACCGACACCGCCGGCGACCCGTCCTTCCGGGAGCTGCTCCGGCGCGTGCGCGCCACCGTGCTGGCCGCGCACGAGCACGCCGACCTGCCCTTCGACCGGCTGGTCGAGGAGCTCAACCCGGCCCGCTCGCTCGCCCGCCACCCGCTGTTCCAGGTGATGCTCGCCTGGCAGAGCCGCGCCGACGAACCCGTCGCGCTCGGCGGCGGCCTGACCGCCGAGATCGCCGCGATCCCCAGCGGCACCGCCAAGTTCGACCTCACCCTCAACGCGGGGGAGCGGCCCGGCGGCGGCATCGGCGGCTTCCTGGAGTACCGCACCGACCTCTTCGAGCCCGCCACCGCGACCGCCCTCGCCGAGCGCCTCGCCCGACTGCTCACCGCGGCCGCCGCCGACCCGGACACCCCGATCGGCCGGCTGCCGCTGATCAGCGAGCCGGAGCGGCACCGCGCCCTGGTCGAGTGGAACGGCACCGCCGCACTCCCTGCCCCGCCGGATGCCACCCTGCCCGAGCTGTTCGAGGCCGCGGCCGCCGCCAACCCCCGCTCCATCGCGGTCAGTTACGGTGACGAACGGCTCGACTACACCGAACTCGCCGCCCGCGCCGACCGCCTGGCCCGCCTGCTGGCCGACCGGGGCATCGGCCCCGGCACCATCGTCGCACTCGCCCTGCCCCGCTCGGTCGACCTGGTCGTCGCCCTGCTCGCGGTCGCCAAGTCCGGCGCCGCCTACCTCCCGCTCGACCCCGACTACCCGGCCGACCGCCTCGCCTACATGCTGGCCGACGCCACCCCCGCCGCCCTGCTCACCGACCGGGCCACCGCCCCCCGACTGCCCGCCCACGCCGTCCCCCGACTCCTGGTCGACGGGCCGGAGCCGGCACGGTACCCGGCCACCCCGCTGGCCCAGCACGAACGCACCCGGCCGCTGCGCGCCGAGGACACCGCGTACGTCATCTACACCTCCGGCTCCACCGGCCGCCCCAAGGGCGTGCCCGTCACCCACCGCAACGTCGCCCGGCTGTTCAGCTCCACCGACCACTGGTTCGGCTTCGACGACCAGGACGTCTGGACGCTCTTCCACTCCTACGCCTTCGACTTCTCGGTCTGGGAGCTGTGGGGCGCGCTGCTGCACGGCGGCCGGCTGGTCGTCGTCCCGCACCTGGTCAGCCGCGACCCGGCGGCCTTCCTCGACCTGCTCGCCCGCGAGCGCGTCACCGTGCTCAACCAGACCCCGTCCGCCTTCTACCAGCTCAGCGCCGCCGACCGGGACCGCCCCGGCAGCGAACTCGCCCTGCGCTACGTGGTGTTCGGCGGCGAGGCGCTCGAACTCGGCCGCCTCGACGACTGGTACTCCCGGCACCCGCAGGACGCCCCGACCCTGGTCAACATGTACGGCATCACCGAGACCACCGTGCACGTCTCGTACATCGCCCTCGACCGGGCGAGCGCCGCCGCGACCAGCAGCAGCACCATCGGCGTCAACATCCCCGACCTGCGGGTCTACGTCCTGGACCAGCACCTCCAGCCCGTCCCGCCCGGCGTCACCGGCGAGCTGTACGTCGCCGGGGCCGGGCTGGCCCGCGGCTACCTCGGCCGCCCCGAACTCACCGCCGGCCGCTTCGTCGCCGACCCGCACGCCGAGCTGTTCGGCGAGCGGGGCACCCGGATGTACCGCTCCGGCGACCTCGCCCGCCGCCGCGCGGACGGCGTACTGGAGTACTTCGGCCGCGCCGACCAGCAGGTCAAGCTGCGCGGCTTCCGGATCGAACTCGGCGAGATCGAGGCCGTGCTGGCCGCCCATCCGGCCGTCGCCGACGCCGCCGTGGTGGTCCGCGAGGACACACCCGGCGACCAGCGCCTGGTCGGCTACGCCGTGGGCACGGCCGTGCCGGACGACCTGCGCGCCCACGCCGCCGCCGAACTGCCCGCCCACATGGTGCCCTCCGCCGTGGTGCTGCTCGACCGGCTGCCGCTGACCGCCAACGGCAAGCTCGACCGCCGCGCCCTGCCCGCCCCCGAGGCCCCCGCCGCCGGAGCCGGCCGCCCGCCCCGCAGCCCGCGCGAGCAGCAGCTCTGCCAGCTCTTCGCCGAAGTCCTGGGCCTGGAGACGGTCGGGGTCGAGGACGACTTCTTCGCGCTCGGCGGCCACTCCCTGCTGGTGGTCCGGCTGGCCGGCCGGATCCGTGAGGTGCTCGGCCTGGAGGTCGGCATCGGCGCGCTGTTCCAGGCCTCCAGCGTGGCCGCGCTCGACGCCGCCCTGTCCGAGGGCACCCCCGGCGCCGACGCCCTGGACGTCCTGCTCCCGCTGCGGCCCACCGCCCCCGGCCGCCGCGCCCCGCTGTTCGCGATCCACCCGGCCGGCGGCCTCAGCTGGTGCTACACCGGCCTGATCCGCCATCTCCCGGCCGACATCCCCCTCTACGGCCTCCAGGCCCAGGGCGTCGGCGCCGCCACCGTCGGCGAACCGCTGCCCGCGTCCATGGAGGAGCTGGCCGCGCACTACGCCGACCGGCTGCGCGAGGTCCAGCCCGAGGGGCCGTACCGGCTGCTCGGCTGGTCCACCGGCGGGATCATCGCCCACGCCGTCGCCGTCCGGCTCCAGGAACTGGGCCGGCAGGTCGAGCTGCTCGCGATTCTGGACGCCTACCCGGCCGAGGGCTTTCGCGAACTGCCCGTCCCGGACCAGGCCGAAGCCCTGGAGGCGCTGCTCACCATGGGCGGCTTCGGACCGGACGACCTCGCCGGGCAGCCGCTCGAACTCGACGCCGTGATCGAGCTGCTGGGCCGCGAGGGCAGCCCGCTGGCCGGGCTGGACCGGGCCACCGTGACGGCGCTCAACGCTATCTACCTCAACACCAACCACCTGGTGCGGGGCTACGACCACCGGCCCTTCCACGGCGACGTCCGGTTCTTCCGGGCCACCGTCGACACCATCGACGAGACCCTGGTGCCCGAACTCTGGGCTCCCCACGTGACCGGCCGGATCGACAACACCGACGTGGCCTGCTCGCACAAGGACATGACCCTGCCCGCCCCCATCGCGCACATCGCGAGCGTGATCGCCGACCACCTGGAGAACTCCGACCATGAGTGACGCCCCCGTCAACCCCTTCGACGCCGACGGCGCGTTCCTGGCCCTCGTCAACGACCAGGGCCAGCACTCCCTGTGGCCCGCCTTCGCCGCCGTCCCGGCCGGCTGGAGCGTCGCCCACGGCCCCTGCGCCCGCCCCGACGCCCTGGCCTGGATCACCGCGCACTGGACCGACCTGTGACCCCTCCCGTCGTCGCGTCCCCGGCGCGCCCCCTGCTCACGGGGCGCGCCGCCGTGGTCGTCGTGTACACCGCCGCGATGTGCATGAACGGCCTCGACTCGACCATCGTCAACCCCGCGCTGTACCGGATCGCCGAGGACTTCGGCCGGCCCGTCCCGGCCGCCAACTCCGTCGAGACCGCCTTCCTGGTCGGCCTGGCCCTCGGCCTGCCGGTGGCCGGCTGGCTCGGCGACCGGTACGGCGTCAAGCGGGTCTTCCTCGGCGCGCTCGCCGTCTTCACCCTGGCCTCCGCGCTCTGCGCCGCCGCCCCCGGCCTCGGCGCCCTGGCCGCCGCCCGCGCCGTCCAGGGCGTGGCCGGCGGGCTGCTCACCCCGGTCGGCATGACCCTGCTGTTCCGCGCCTTCACGCCGCAGGAGCGCCCGCGCCTCGGCCGGATCCTGATCGTGCCGACCGCCCTGATGCCCGCCCTCGGACCGCCGCTCGGCGGCTTCCTCACCGAACACCTCTCCTGGCACTGGCTGTTCCTGGTCAACCTGCCGGTCGGCATCGCCGCCGTGGCGCTCGGCCTCACCGCCCTGCGGACCGAACCGGAACCCCCGGCCGGCCGCTTCGACACCCGCGGCTTCCTGCTCGCCACCCCGGGCCTCGGCCTGCTCACCTACGCCCTCGGCTTCGGCCCGGCCCACGGCTGGACGGCACCGGCGGTCTGGCTCGGCGGCCTCGCCGGAGCCGCCCTGCTGGGACTCGCGGTACGGAACCAGCTGCGCTCGCCCGAACCGCTGGTGGACCTGCGGCTGCTCGCCGACCGCTGCTACGGCGCGGCGGGCTGGCTGGCCCTGCTCACCTCGGCCGGGCTGATGGGCGCCCTGTTCGTGCTGCCCCTGCTCTACCAGGCCGCCCGTGGCGCCACCGCCCTGGACGCCGGGCTCAGCGTCTTCCCGGAGGCGATCGGCCTGATGGCCGCCTCCCAGGTGGTCGACCGGCTGCTGCCCAGGCTCGGCCCGCGCCGCCTCGCGCTGCCCGCCCTGCTGCTGGCCGCGGCGGTCCTCGCCGCCCTCGGCGTGGCCGAGAACCCCTGGGCCGTACGGGTGTTGATGTTCGCCGTCGGGCTGGTGCTGGGCACCGCCGTGCTCACCGTCCAGATCGCCGGCTTCGCCGACGTGCCACCGCCCGCGATGGGCCGGGCGATGGCCCTGTTCACCATCCTGCGCACCCTCGGCGGCGCCCTCGGCATCGCCGCCACCGCCGCCCTGATCGGGGCCCTCGGCGACGGCGCCGACCCCACCCCGTACCGGCTCGCCCTGGCCCTCACCGCCGCCCTGGTCGCCGCCGGAGCCCTCCTCGCCCGCCGCCTCCCGGCCCAGGGCCCGCCCCCGCCCCCGGCGGGCTGAGGACTGAGGAGGACGCGATCGGGGCGGACGGGAGGAACATCCCGTCCGCCCCGACTACCGTACGGTGGCAGGAGCACCGGAGGAGATCAATCGACCCGCGCCAGAAGATCGTCACCCTGTTCGCGGAGCCGAACCGCGACCGCTACCACACCCGTACCGAGCGGGAGTTCGGCGAGACGATCCGGATCCCCGAGCCGTTCGGCTTCGAGCTGGACCTGGCGAGGCTGGTCCCGTACCGGGACTGAGGCGGCTTCACCCGTTGGCGGGAACTTGGCGGGGTGGTGCCGCGCGGCGGGCGGGCGGGTACTGCATTGGCCTGACACCTTGCAGGCTGACGTCCGGATCCAGGCCACTCTTGGAGGTACCTCATGACCGTTTCGCTTCCCGAGCTCACCGGGGACTACGTCCTCGACCCCGCGCACTCCCGGATCGGCTTCGTCGCGCGGCACGCCATGGTGACCAAGGTGCGGGGTTCGTTCGGGCAGTTCGAGGGCACCGCGCACCTGGACGGGGCCGATCCGACGCGGTCGTCCGGCCAGGTGGTGATCAAGGCGGAGAGCATCGACTCCGGGGTGGAGCAGCGCGACCAGCACCTGCGGACCAACGACTTCCTGGACGCCCCCAACTTCCCTGACATCACCTTCCGTTCGACCTCGGTCGAGGTCGTCTCCGAGACCGACTACCGGGTCACCGGCGACCTCACCATCAAGGACACCACCCGCCCGGTCACCATCGACTTCGAGTACACCGGCAACGCGGTGGACCCGTACGGCAACCTGCGGGTGGGCCTGGAGGGTTCGGTGACGATCAGCCGCAAGGACTTCGGGGTGACCTGGAACGCGGCGCTGGAGGGCGGCGGCGTGCTGGTCGGCGACAAGGTGGTGCTGGAGTTCGACATCTCCGCGATCAAGCAGGGCTAGCGGGGGCGGCGGGGCCGAACCGGCTGACGGCAGCACCGCGGTGCTGCTGTCAGCCGTCTGCTGTCAGCCCTGTGCCGTCTGCCCTCTGCCGTCTGCCGTCAGCCGTTCGGCCGGCACGGGCCGTTCGTCGGCGCCCGGCCAAGCAGGTGCGCCAGCCCGTCGGCCAGGCCGCCGCGCCAACAGGCGTAGTCGTGGCCGCCGTTGAACTCGCGGTACTCGACCTCGTACCCCCGGGCGGTGAGCACGTCGCGCAGGTGGCGGTTCTGGGTGAGCAGCATCCACTCCTGGAGGCCGACCTCGACGTAGAAGCGGGCCTCCCGTCGCGGTTCGGCGGCGAAGCGGCGGGTCAGCCATTCGCTGCCCTCGTCGAACTCCGTCTCGTCCGGCCACCAGAAGGAGCCGGACTGGGAGAGCACGTTGCCGAAGCGGTCGGGGCGCCGGAAGGCGGCGAAGGCGGCGGTGAGGCCGCCCGCGCTCTGGCCGGCGATGACGGTCCGGCGCGGGTCGTCGGTGGCGCCGAACTCCCGTGCGGCCCACGGGAGGAGGTGGTCGGCGAGGTGGTCGACGAAGGCCGGGTTGCAGCTCAGCTCCTCGGGGCGGCCCGGCCCCATGGTGTGCACCAGCAGGGCGACGGTGGGCGGGATGGCGCCGTCGGCCGTGAGGTTGTCGAGGGTGTCGCCGACGGACAGCACCTCGCCCCACATCTCGCCGTCGAGCAGCACCGCCACCGGGTACGGCCCGAGGCCGAGGCCGAGGCCGGCTCCGTGCCCGTGCCCGTGCCCGGCGGGGAGGTGGACGTCCACCCGCCGACCGGCCACCGTGCGGGGGAGCGTCCGCCCGCGCGGCACGTCCTCCCGCCGCCGGGCGTACGGCTGGGCGGGGGCCTGCGGCAGGCTGAGCACCGAGGCGGGGTGGCGGCCGTCGCGGGCGGGGAGGCGGGCTTCGGTGTCGTGCGGGTCGGGGCGGGCGTGGTCGAGGACGTGCAGCCAGTCGGCCCGGGTGGTGCCGGGGGGCGCGCCGCGGAACGGGTGCAGCTGGTAGGAGGCGCGGTGGTCGGCGCGCAGCCGGTAGGTGATCTCCCAGCGGTCGTTGCGGCGGGTCATCAGATGGGGGGTCAGGTCGCCGGCGTGCCGGTCCTTGTCGGTGACGGTGTGGAGGAGTGCGAGCACGCCGTCGCAGTCGTCCTCGTCGTGCACGAAGGTGACCAGCCGGTAGGCGGGGTCGTCCGGATCGGGGGCGATCAGGGGGAAGGCAGCCAAAGGTCTCAGCTCCGGGGTGGGTTCAGGCGGCGCTCTGGCGGCGCCCGAGCAGCACCCAGAGCAGGAAGGGGCCGCCGAGCACGGTGGTGACGATGCCGACGGGGATCTCCACCCCGCCGATCAGCACCCGTCCGAGGGCGTCGGCGAGGACGACGAGCAGTGCGCCGGTGAGCGCGGAGCCGAGCACCGGCACCCGGGTCGGTCCGGCCAGTCGGGCGGCGAGTACGGGCGCGGCGAGGGCGACGAAGCCGACCGGCCCGCAGACCCCGACGGCGAGCCCGGCGAGGGCGACGGCGAGCAGCAGGCAGGCGAGCCGGACCCTGCCGGGGTCGACGCCCAGCGAGGCGGCCACGCTGTCGTCGAAGCGCAGCACCGCCAGCCGCCGGGCCACCACCAGCGCGGTCGGCACCAGGACGGCGAGTCCGATGAGCACGGGCGTGGCGACGGCGTAGTCCCGGCCGTTGAGGCTGCCGGAGGTCCAGACGTACAGCGAGCCGGCGGAGTTGAGCGAGCGCCGGGCGAGGGCGACCTGGATGACGGCCGAGGCGAGCGCCGACATGGCGAGTCCGACGACCAGCACCCGGTAGCCGCGGGCGCCGAGCCCGCCGGAGACCAGGCTGACGACCAGGACGGCGGCCAGCGCGCCGAGCGGTCCGGCCCACCAGGCGCCGAAGGTGCCGGAGGCGGTGGCGGAGATCAGCACGGCGGCGGTGGCGCCGTCGTTGACGCCGAGGAGTTCGGGGGTGGCGAGCCGGTTGCGGGCCAGGGTCTGGGTGAGGCAGCCGGCGAGTCCGAGGGCGGCTCCGGCGGCGAGTCCGGCGACGATCCGGCCGAGGCGGAACCTCTGCACCAGCAGGACGTCCAGCCGCTCGCCGTGGCCGAACACGGCCTGGAAGGTCCTGCCGAGGCCGAGTTCGCTCTGTCCGGCGTGCGCGGCGGCGACCACGGCGGCGAGCAGGGCGGCGGCCAGGCCGAGTCCGGCGAGCAGCGGCCGGCGCGGTACCAGCAGGGACCACGCGCCGTACCGGAGGGCCGGGTCCGGCCGTGCCGGGCGCGGTTCGGCGCGCTGGACGGGCGGGGCCTCGGCGGCGGGGTCGCCGAGCGCCAGGGCGGCGGAGCGGCGGGAGCGGACCATGGCGATCAGCGCGGGGGCGCCGACCAGGGCGACGATCACCGAGACCGGCGCCTCGAAGGGCCGCGCGACCACCCGGGCGAGCACGTCGGCGCCGGTGAGCACGGCGGCGCCGAACAGCCCGGCGAGCACGGTGAGTCGGCCGATCCGGGGCCCGGCGAGGGCGCGGGCCAGGAAGCCGGCGAGCAGGCCGAGGAAGGAGATCGGCCCGGCCAGGGCGACCGCCGAGGCGGTGAGCAGGGTGACGGCGGCGGCGACGGCGGCGCGGGTGGCGCCGGGCCGGTGGCCGAGGCCGCGGGCGAGGTCGTCGCCGAGGGCGAGGGCGGTGAGCGGCCGGGTGGTGAGCAGGGCGAGCAGGAAGCCGGCGCCGAGGACGGGGGCGAGTTGGCCCAGGGTGGTCCAGCCCTCCACCCCGGCCAGTGAGCCGAGCACCCAGATCCGGTAACGGTCGTACGCCTCGGGAGAGTTGACGATGAGAACACCGGTGATGCCGCCGAAGGTCGCGCCTACGGCGGAGCCGCCGAGGACCAGGCGCACGGGGGAGCCGCCGCCCCGGCTGCCGGCGATCAGCAGGACCAGGGTGCTGGCGAGGACGGCGCCGCCGAAGGCGAGGGCGAGGTACCCGTAGGAGGTCTGCACACCGAGCACGGCGATGCCGAGCACGACGCCGAGCGAGGCGCCCGCGTTGACGCCGAGCAGGCCGGTCTCGGCCAGCGGGTTGCGGGTGACGGACTGGAGCTGGGCGCCGGCGACGCCGAGGGCGGCGCCGACCAGCAGTGCGGTGAGGGTGCGGGGCAGCCGCAACTCGCCGACGACGAGGGCGAGTCGGCTGTCGGTGCGGGCTCCGCCGCGGTCGAGCAGGTAGTCCAGGACCCGTCCCGGCCCGACCTCGCCGGCGCCGACCGAGAGCGAGAGCGCGGTGAGGGCGAGCAGCACCGCGACCGCCCCGAGGGCGACCGGCCAGGCGCGCTCCCGGAGCGGGCGGCCCGGTGGGGGAGGGGCGCCGGGCGCGGTGACGGCGGGCGCTTCGGGGGCGCCCACTTGCGACGATGTCATAAGGTAAGGCTAACCTAATGAACGGGGCGTCCCGCCGGCACCGTCGTCGTGCCGGGCTGCCCGGACGCCGCCCAACTCCCGTACCACCCCCGCCCCGGAGGCACCCATGCCGTACGCCCAGAGCCCGCTCCGCCCCGCCCGCCGCCGCGCGGCCCGGGCGCTGGCCGTCACCGGGGCGGCCGCCCTCCTGCTCGCCGGGTGCGGCTCCTCCGGGTCCTCGTCCACGTCCGCGGACCCCTCCAACTCCGCGTCCGCCGCCCCGGGCAGCGCGGCGGACGCGGCCAACGGCGGCAAGCGCACCGTCAAGGACGCCACCGGCAAGGCCGTCGAGGTCCCCGCCGAGCCCAAGCGGATCGTCACCCTCACCCAGGAGGACCTCGACGCGGTGCTCGCCCTCGGCGTCAAGCCGGTCGGCATCACCAACGGCCAGGGGCTCAACGAGCCGCCCGCGTACCTCAAGGACAAGGTCCAGGGCGTGCCGGTGGTCGGCAACCTGCTCCAGCCGGTGATGGACAAGGTGATCGCCGCCAAGCCCGACCTCATCCTGGCCGGGGACATGCAGGACGAGCAGGTGCTCAAGCAGCTGCGCGAGATCACCCCCGCCACCCTGGTCACCATGGCGCCCACCGACGACTGGAAGCTCGCCTTCCGGGGCATCGGCAACGCCGTCAACAAGCTCGACCAGGCCAACAAGGTGATCGACGACTACCAGGCCAGGGCCACCAAGGCCGGTGCCGACCTCGGAAAGAACAAGGGCGCCGCCGTCTCCATCGTCCGCTGGAACCCCACCGGCCCCAGCTGGATGGAGAAGAAGCAGTTCGCCGGCGGCGTCGCCCTCGACCTGGGCCTCACCCGCCCGGCCGCCCAGGACAAGGACGGCAACGCCCACAGCCCGGCACTCAGCCTGGAGAAGCTCGCCGAGATCGACGGCGACTGGCTGTTCCTGTCCACCCTCACCGACGACGGCAGGGCCGCCCTCAAGGACGTCCAGTCCAAGCCCGCCTACCAGCAGTTGAACGCGGTGAAGAACAACCACGCCGTCACCGTGGACGGTTCGGTCTGGTCCACCCGCGGCGGCCCGCTGGCGGCCGACGTCGTCATCGGCGACCTCGGCAAGGCGCTGTCCGGTTCCTGAACGCAATCCGAACTGGGGGGCTGAGAGATGGAGTTGACGATCCAGGGCGTCACCGCCGGGTACCGCCCCGGCCGCCCGGTGCTCGGCGGCATCGACCTCACCGTGCCCGCCGGGCAGGTGGTGGCCGTGGTCGGCCCGAACGGCTGCGGCAAGTCCACCCTGCTGCGGGCGGTGGCCCGGCTGCACAGGCCGGACGGCGGGCGGATCCTGGTCGGCGGCGAGGACATCTGGCAGTTGCGCCCGCGCCGGGCCGCCCACCGGGTCGCGCTGCTCCCGCAGAGCCCGCAGGCCCCCGAGGCGGTCACCGTGGCCGGCCTGGTCCGCTACGGGCGCCACCCGCACCAGGGCCTGTTCCGCCAGTGGTCGGCCGACGACGAGCGGCTCACCGCCGAGGCCCTGCGCGCCACCGGCGTCGACGCCCTCGCCGACCGCCGCCTCGACCAGCTCTCCGGCGGCCAGCGGCAGCGCTGCTGGCTCGCCATGGTGCTCGCCCAGGACGCCCCGGTGGTGCTGCTGGACGAGCCGACCAGCGCGCTCGACCTCGGCCACGCGGTGGAGGTGCTGGAACTGGTCCGCACGGTCGCGGCCGGCGGGCGCACGGTGGTGATGGTGCTGCACGACCTCGCGGCCGCCGCCCGCTACGCCGACCTGCTGGTCGCCCTGCGGGACGGCACGGTGGTGGCCTGCGGGCCGCCCCGGGAGGTGGTGGACGCACCGCTGGTGCGGGCGCTGTACGACATCGACAGCCACGTCCTGTCGGCCCCGGACGACGGCGCGCCGGTCATCGTCCCGCGGGCGCCGGCAGGCTGAGGGGGCAGCGGTCGGCCCGCCCTGAGGGCGGAGCGAAGGAGCTGTGAGCCGAATTATTTGCAGAGACCGATAATCGGCGCCGAATGGCATACTTGTACGAGAGGGGACAGCTCAGGACGCCCAGGTGAACGTGAAGGGAAGGCGAGCCATGGCCATCCGCGATGACGCGGCCGAGGTCCGGGCCGGTGGCTGGCGGACGCTCGCCGCCCTGCACGGGCTGATCGAGGCCGCGCTGGAGAAGGCGCTCCAGGCGGAGCACAAGCTCTCGGTGGTGGAGTACACGGTGCTGGAGGCGCTCTCCCGCCAGGACGGCTGGCACATGCGGATGCAGCAGCTGGCCCGTGCGGCGGCACTGAGCAGCAGTGCCACCACCCGCCTGGTGAGCCGCCTGGAGGACCGGGGCCTGCTCAGCCGCTACCTCTGCGCGGACGACCGGCGTGGCATCTACACCGAGCTGACCGCCGAGGGCCGCGCCCTGCTGGAGGCCGCCCGCCCGGTGCACGACGCCACCCTGGAGGCGACCCTGGCCCAGGCCGCGGAACTCCCCGAGCTGGCCCCACTGGTCGACGCGCTCGCCGAGCTCACCCCGACGAAGGTGTGACCCGGCCCCTGGCATGACCCCGGCCCAGGCATGACCCCGGCCCAGGCATGACCTGGCCAGGCGTGCCCCGGCCCGGGCGTGCCCCGGCGCCCGCAGCCGCCTCGCCGCCGCAGCCGCCTCAGCGGCGCCCGACGGCCAGCGCGTCCCGGTGCACCCGGTCGAGCAGGGCGAGCAGCAGCTCCTTGCTGGACGCCCGCTCCCGGACGTCGCACAGCACCACGGGCACCTCCGGCCCGAGGTCGAGCGCGCGTCGGACGTCCTCCGGGGTGGCCTCGCGGCGGCCGTGGAAGCAGTTGACCCCGATGGCGAAGGGGATTCCGCGCTGCTCGAAGAAGTCCACGGCGGCGAAGCTGGATTCGAGCCGCCGGGTGTCGGCGAGGATGATCGCGCCGAGGGCGCCGAGGGCGAGGTCGTCCCACATGAACCAGAACCGGAACTGCCCGGGCGTACCGAAGAGGTAGAGCACCAGGTCCTCGCGGACGGTGATCCGCCCGAAGTCCATCGCCACCGTGGTGGTGGACTTGCCCTGGACGCCTTCGAGGCTGTCGACCCCGATGCTGGCGCGGGTCATCCGCTCCTCGGTCTGCAGCGGTTCGATCTCGCTGACCGAGCCGACCATGGTGGTCTTCCCGACGCCGAAGCCGCCGGCGACGAGGATCTTGACCGCGCCCGGCACCAGGCTCTGGGTCGTCAATTCGGGTCTCCTGGAGGGGAACTGTGGGGATGCGGCGGACGCGGCAACCGGTCAGAGTCTGCGGACGCCCTCGATCACGGCCTGGATCAGCGAGATGTCCGGTGCCTCGGCGAGCTGGACCGGGGCCCGGGTGAGGATCAGCCGGGCCTCCGCCAGATCGTCCAGCAGCACCTTGACCACGCTCACCGGCAGGTCCATGGTGGCCGCGATCTCGGCCACGGCCAGCGGGCGTTCGCGGCACAGGTCGAGGATCGCGGCCGGTTCGGGGGTCAACCGGCTGGTGTCGGTGCGCGGGTCGGCGGTGACCACCAGGGTGATCAGCGCGAAGCCGTCACGGACCGGGCCGGTGCGCCCGTTGGTGATCGCGTAGGGGCGGACCAGGTGGCCGGCGTCCTTGTCGTAGAACCAGCCCTCGTCGGCGTCGGCGCTGGTCACGCACCGCCACCCGGGCCGGGCCCGCCCGCGTCGCTGCGCGGCGCCGCGGTGAGGTACTGGCCGACCTGCTTGACCAGCATGTTGATCTCGTAGGCCATCAGCCCGGCGTCCACCTGCTCGCTGGTGAGCACGGCGAGCCGGGCGCCCTGTCCGGCGGTGGTGACGAACAGGAACAGCTGGTCCATCTCGACCACGGTCTGCCGGACCCGTCCGCCGTTGAAGCGGTGCCCGGCGCCGCGGGCCAGGCTCTGCAGGCCGGAGGCGACGGCCGAGAGGTGCTCGGCGTCGGCCCGGTCGAGGCCCTGGGAGGTGCCGACCAGCAGTCCGTCCTCGGAGAGGACGATGGCGTGCTGGGTCTCGGGTACCCGCGCCACCAGCTGGTCCAGCAGCCAGTTGAGGTCGCGCTGGGTCTCGGTGTGCTGCGTCATCACTGCTGTTCCTTGGCTTCCTGAACGGCGGGGGCTTCCGCGGCTCCCTCGGGGGCGGAAGGTGCGGCCGGGTGGGGGGCGGTGGCGGTCGCGTCCGGTCCGGTACCGGTCGCGCGGGCGCTCCGGGTGCCGCGCTGGATGGCGGCCATGGTGGCGCGGGACCGCGCCGGGGAGGGGTCGTCGGCCTCGCCGAACCGGGGGCCGGCCGGGGCGGCGTGGGCCCCGTACGGCGCCGACGGCGCCGACTGGGTGGACGGCGGCATCATCGCGCCGGGCGCGTTGGCCTCGCGGAGCTGCTCGGCGAGGCTGGCGTTGCGGACCCGCTGCGGCAGGACGCGCGGGGTGCGCAGTTCGCCGTCCGGGCCGTGCTCCACGCTGTCCTCCTGCGGGCGTTCGTGGGTGGGCGTCGACCGGTCGGCGGACACCCCGTCGAGGCCGCCCGCCGGGTCCACGCCCGCCGGGTCCACGGCTGCCGGGCCGACGACGGCGGGGTCCGCCTGCGCCGCCCCGCCCAGGGGCGGTCCGTCCACGGGCCCGGGGGCCGCGCCGACTCCTGCGCCGACTCCTGCGCCGACTCCTGCGCCGACTCCTGCGACGGCTCCGGCGTCGAGCTGCGCGGCGAGCTCGGCCGACGGCCCGGTCGGCAGGTCGTACGGGCGCGGCAGCACGGGCCGGGGGACCACCACGGCCCCGGGCAGCCCGGGGATCTCGGCACCGACCGGCAGCCCGGCGTTGTCGAGGACGGGCCCGCCGCCCTCACCGTCCGGCCGCGCGAACTCCTGCGGCCCGAAGCCCTGCTGGCCGAACTCCTGCTGGCCGAACTCCTGCTGGCCGAACTCCTGCGGCGCGAGCAGCTCACCGACGATCACCCCGTCGTCGGCCCCACCGCCCGCCGCGCCGCCTGCCGGCTCCGTCGGCACCGCCGGGGAACCGACTCCACCGGCCCCGCCCGGCGTGCCGCCCGTCAGCCCGTTGAGCACCCCCGCCAGCGCGCCGGACAGCTCGTCGTCGACCACGCCGAAGTCCCCGTCGGACGGCCGCGGTTCGGGCACCGGGGTGCGGGTGACCCGCGCGCCGGAGGGCAGTCCGGGCACCGCGGCCGGCTGCTCGGCCTGCTCCAGCAGCGCCGAGGGCACCAGCACCACGGCCCGGGTGCCGCCGTAGGGCGAGGGCCGCAGGGTGACCTGGATGTCGTGCCGGGCGGCCAGCCGGGCGACGACGAACAGGCCGAGCCGCAGGTCGTCGCCGAGCGCGGAGACGTCCAGCTCGGGCGGGTTGGCCAGGTACTCGTTGAGCCGCTCGTACTCCTCCGCGGTCATGCCGAGGCCGCGGTCCTCGACCTCGACCGCCAGGCCCTTGGGGACCTCCTGGGCCGAGACCTGCACCTGGGTGTACGGCGGGGAGAAGGTGGTGCCGTTCTCGATCAGCTCGGCGATCAGGTGGATCACGTCGGCGACGGCCTGCCCGCTGAGCGAGGCGCGCGGCACGCCCTGGACGACGACCCGGGCGTAGTTCTCGGTCTCGGAGACGGCGCTGCGCAGCACGTTGACCACGGGCACGGCGTTGCGCCAGCGCCGGGCGGGCAGCGCGCCGCCGAGGATGACCAGGTTCTCGGCGTTGCGCCGCATCCGGGTGGCCAGGTGGTCGACGGCGAACAGTTCGCGCAGCAGCTCGGGTTCCTCGTGCTCGCGCTCCAGCGCGTCGAGCATGCTGATCTGCCGGTGGATCAGGATCTGGGTGCGGCGGGCGATGTTGAGGAAGACCTTCTTCGTCCCCTCGCGGCCCTGGGCCTGGTGGACGATGGCGGCGACGGCGGCCTGCCGGACGGCGGCCAGGCCGTCGAAGGTCTGCTGGACCTCGTCGCCGACCCGCCGGGACGGCGCCCAGGTGGGCGGGGTGGGCACCGGCTCCCCGGCGCGCAGCCGGCCGACGATCTCGGGGATCTCGTGCTGGGCGAGCGCGAAGGTGTCGCCGCGCAGTCCGGTGAGCCGGGCGGACAGCGACCGGGCGACCCGGACGCCGCGGACCAGGCTGACCAGCAGCACCAGGGCGACGACGGCGGTGCCGGCCAGCAGCGCGGTGCGGTTCGCGGTGTCGCGCAGCAGGTAGGCGGCGTAGCCCCAGGCGGCGGCGAGGCCCAGGCTGGGGACCAGCACGAGAGCGAGGAGCGAGCTGCGGAGGGAGCCGGACCGGCCGGCGCGGTGGCCCGTGCGGGGGGCCGATATGCCTGGCATCTGATTCCTTGTCGCAGGGCCGAGTTGCAGGCCGGGTCTCGGGGCCGGACGGTGGGTCGGCCCGAGCGGCCCGGACCGGGCGTCAGGGCGCCGAGGGCCGGGGTCGCCGGACGGGGTGACGCGGTGTCACCGTCCGTGCGGGTGCAGCTCGGCCGCCGACGGCAGGAAACCTATCAGTCCCAGGTGGCCTCATCGCAACATCAACTGACGATATGTGAACGGGTGCTGGCAGGAACGACCATTCCCGGTCGGAGCGTTCGCCGACGGAACGCCGCAGCTCAGCGCGGTCGGCGCGGTGCGGAAACGGCTCCCCGGGAGGCCGGTGGGCCTCTGGGGAGCCGTCAGGAACAGGTCAAATCGTCGTCACACCGAAAGTTCGCCACCATCCGGGCGGCGGCGGTTCCGGATCCCGCGCCGGATCAACCCGCCGCGCGGATCAGCCCGCCGCGGAGAGCGGCACCACGCGGCCGCCCCGGACACCCCGGACTCCGCGCGGGCCGTACCCGTACAGCTCCTCCGCCGGGGAGGCCCCGGCGGCGCGGGCGGCCCCGGTCGCCTCGGACTCCAGCTCGTTGAGCTCGGTCCACGCCCAGCTCGCCAGGTCGGCCAGCTCGGCCGACCACTGCTTGCCGTACGTGCCCGACGCCACCTGTCCGAGCCGCAGCTTCTGCACGTCCGAGGTGCCGGCCGGGGCGTAGATGTGGGTGGCGTCCCGCAGGTAGCGGATGATGTTGTGCTCCTCCTGGGTGCCGCGCGCCGCGAAGATCTCCATCGCCTGACGTGCCGAGTCCATCGCGTACTCGGTGTTGATCAGCTTGGCGTTCATCAGCTCGGCGTCGCAGGCCTTGCCGTGGTCGAGCAGGTACGAGGCGTGGTACGCGGCCAACTTGGCCGTCATCAGCCGGGACTGCATCTCGCCGAGCTTGAGGGCGATGCTGTTCACCTGGTTGATCGGCTTGCCGTAGAGCACCCGCTCCTCGGCGTAGCGCACCGTGTCCTCCACCACGGCGACGTGGATGCCGAGCGCGACGGCGCCCAGGTTCAGCCGGCCGTACAGGGTGGAGGAGGAGTAGGCGACGTCGAGGCCCTGGCCCTCCTCGGCGAGCCGGTTGCCGACCGGGACGCGGCAGTCCTCGAACACGAGCTCGCCGAAGCTGAACCCGTGCAGGCCGCCCTGGGTGCCGATGGTGCCGGTGCGAAAGCCCGGCCGGTCGCTCTCGACCAGGAAGGCGGACAGCCCCTTGCTGCCCCGGTCGGTACGGAAGACCACGCCGTGGACGTCGCCGATGTGTGAGTTGCCGACGAACACCTTGCGGCCGTTCAGCACGTACTCGTCGCCCTCGCGCCGGGCGGTGCCGGCCATGCCGAGCACGTGGCCGCCGGACTCCGGCTCGGTGACCGCGATCGTCGGCAGGCACTCCCCGGAGGCGAACTTCGGTAGCCACTCGCGCCGTTGGGCGTCCGAACCGAAGTGGATGACCTTGGCGACGCCGAGCTGGGAGGCCTGCGCCATCGCGCCCATCGCACCGCTGACCCGCGCCAGCTCCTCGACGATCACGGTCTTGGCGAGGTGGCCCAGACCCAGGCCGCCGAACGCGCGCGGGATCGTGACGCCGATCCAGCCGCGGCGGGCGATCTCCCGCGAGAGCTCGAACTCGATCTCCCGGTCGGCCTCCATTCTGGCCACCTGAGGACGCACCTCCTTCTCCGCGAACTCACGCACCTCGGCTCGGAGGCTCTCGTGTCGTTCGTCGGTGAAGTAGTCCATCGCCATGCTTGGTCCTCTCGTTCCGGTGGGTGTCGTGCCTCCCGTTCATGCCGTAGATGCCGCTCCGGCCGCTCCCCCTGAGAGATCGGGTGGGGGTGTGGAGGTGTGGCGGTGCCGATCGCTTCCAAGCCATCGGTGCATGCGGACCCAGGGCGTGCCCTGCCCCAGGGGCGGCGCTCCCGTGGGGCCAGGGGAACTACCGTCCGTGTCTTCGGCAGGGCTCATTGTCATATGTGCACCTGGGATCCATACATAGTGGATCTTGGAATGGCGGGATCCGGCCCGTCCGCTTGGGGGCGGGTTTTGCCAGCGGGTCGGGAGGGGATTGACCTTGCCCCTCGGATGGAGCGCCGGTGGTCGCTCACATGCTGCTTTGACTGTCCATCAGCAAGGCAGGTGACCGGTACCGGTAGCACCGCGGCGCCCGGATGTCTGATTACATGTGCGCCATGACTGATGTGATGAGCACTCAAGGCCAGTTCCCGAGTGCTGCCGGGGAATCCGAGCGGACCCGCAGGCTGCGCAGCCTGGGTCTCAACGAACCCTCCGCCGACGAGGCCTTCGACCGCTTCGCCCACCTGGCAGCCAGCATCACCCGCGCTCCCATCGCGATGGTCAACTTCATCAACGACGAGCGCCAGATGTTCCGGGGGCTCTACATTCCGCCAAATTCCTCCGAACTGGCGGCTGAAGAAGGCGCGTCCTGGGCGGATCGGGGCATCGCCTTCGACCTTCCCACCCGACAGATGCCGTTGAGTCACGGTTTCTGCCCGCACGTGGTCGCCCAGCGCTCGCCCCTCGCACTGGACGACATCCTCGCCTACCCCCGGTTCGCCGGTAACCCGGTCGTGGACGAACTCGGCGTCCGGGCCTACCTCGGCGCCCCGCTGGTGGACGACACCAACACCGTCATCGGCACCGTCTGCGTCCTCGACCGGGAACCCCGGCAGTGGGGGCGCGAGCGGCTGCGCGACATCCAGCACCTCGCCGAGGCGCTGCTCTCCGAGATCCGGCTGCGCGACAACCTGCTCGCCCAGCAGCAGGAGATGTTCGCCGCCTTCGACGGCTCCCCGTTCCCCATCATGCTGACCGACGGCCCCGGCCAGGAGATCCGCTACGCCAACGCCCAGCACGCCGACACCTTCGGCGCCCCGGTGGCGTACGGCTCGATCGGCACCGCCTACCCCCAGCTCGGCGCGGCCGGCCTCCAGCAGGCCGTCGCGGAGGCCTTCCACACCGGACGGGCCACGGTCCTCAACGACGTCCGGATCCAGTCCGGCCGTCCCGAGGCCCAGCGCATCCAGCAGATCTTCAGCTTCACCTGCACCCCGCTGCGGACCGCGCGCACCGGCCAGGTCAACGGCGTCCTCACCGTCGGCATGGACGTCACCGCCCAGTCCCGCACCGAGGAGGAACTCGGCACCCTGGCCGCCCTGCTGGTCGACCGGCTCCAGCAGAACGGCGCGGCCACCGCGACCGGCCGACCGGGCGTCGCCGGCGGCACCGGACTCGTCCTGCCGAGCTGAGCGGCCGACCGCCGCTCGTGCGCCGCAGCACCGCGCCCGGGCGCAGCCGCCCACCGCACCACCCGTACTGCCCGCACCACTTTCACTGCCCGTACCACTGGCACCACTCGCACTGCCCGTACCACCCGTTCCACCGAGCACGGCCCATCGCACCACCGGCACGGCCCACCACTGTGGCGGGGCGCCTCTCACCCCCGAGGAGAGGCTCCCCGCCACAGTGCCGTTCCCGGCCGGGCCGCACCGGGCGAGCCGCCGTCCACCGACGGGCCGCCGGTGGTAGGCATGGGCCGCATGGACTGGATGGACTGGTTCGCCGCCCCCGACTACTGGCTGAGCCGACTGCTCGTCCAACGCCTGCTCGCCGGCCTCTACCTGATCGGATTCCTCAACGCGGCCGCGCAGTTCCGCGCCCTCATCGGCACCGACGGCATGCTCCCGGTGCCCCGCTTCACCGCCCGGGTCCCGTTCCGCCGCTCGCCCGGCCTCTTCCACCTCCACTACAGCGACCGCTTCTTCGCCGCCGTCGCCCTGACCGGCGCCGCACTCGCCGCCGCAGTGGCGGCCGGCCTCTGCGACGCCCTCCCGCTCGGGGCCTCGATCCCGGTGTGGGCGGTGCTCTGGGCCCTCTACCTCTCCATCGTCAACGTCGGACAGACCTGGTACTCCTTCGGCTGGGAGTCACTGCTGCTCGAAGCGGGCTCGCTCGCCGCCTTCCTCGGCAACGCCGACACCGCCCCGCCCACCCCCGTGCTCTGGCTGATGCGCTGGCTGGTCTTCCGGGTCGAGTTCGGCGCCGGGCTGATCAAACTGCGCGGGGACACCTGCTGGCGCGACCTGACCTGCCTGCGCTACCACCACGAGACCCAGCCCATGCCCGGACCGCTCAGCTGGTTCTTCCACCACCTGCCCGACCCGCTGCACCGGATCGAGGTGGCGGCCAACCACGTCGTCCAACTCCTCGTCCCGATCGGCCTGCTGCTCCCGCAGCCCGTCGCGAGCTACGCCGCCTGCGCCGTGATCGCCACCCAGCTGTGGCTGATCGCCTCCGGCAACTTCGCCTGGCTCAACTGGCTGACCGTCGTGCTCACGCTCGCCGCCGTCGAACCGGCCCGCCTCGGCCTGCCCGTCCGCGCCCACACCGCCCCCGGCGCCCCCGTCTGGTACCAGGCGGTGGTCATGGCCGTCACCGCCGCCGTCGTCGTCCTCAGCTACTGGCCGGTGCGCAACCTGCTCTCCCGGGGCCAGGTGATGAACCGCTCCTTCAACCGGCTGCACCTCGTCAACACCTACGGCGCCTTCGGCAGCGTCAACCGCCTGCGCCAGGAGGTCGTCGTCGAGGGCACCGACGAGGCCGTCGTCACCCCGCACACCGTCTGGCGCGAGTACGGCTTCAAGGGCAAACCCGGCGACGTGCGCCGCCTCCCGCGCCAGTACGCCCCCTACCACCTGCGCCTGGACTGGCTGATGTGGTTCGCCGGTATCTCGCCCAGCTACGCCCGGCCCTGGTTCCTGCCCTTTGTCGCCCGCCTGCTGGCCGGCGACCGGGCGACGCTGCGGCTGCTGCGCCACAACCCCTTCCCCGACGCCCCACCGACCCACGTCCGGGCGACCCTCTACCTCTACCGGTTCACCGGATGGCGCGAACTGCGCGAAACCGGCGCCTGGTGGCACCGCACCGCGCTCCACGCCTACCTCGCGCCGGTCGACCTGGCCGCCCTCCGCCGGGCCGGCCACCACCCGCCGCCCGCGCGGCCAGGCCGAGGCCTCCGTACCGTCCCGCTCGACCGGCTCCGACGGCCTGGTCCACCCCGGACGGAGCACCCCGGCCACCCGCCCGGACCAGCACCCGGCCACCCGGACGGCCCTCCCGAGTAGCGGCCAGGCGAGCGGTACGGCATACGACACCGGCCCGTCCGGCGGTGGGTGCGTGCAAGCCTCGAACGGGCACCCGTATTCTGGGCCTCCACAACCGGCGGCCCGACTCGCACGCCCCCCGGTCCCGCCCCAGGGGCCCCGTGCACCCGGTCCGCCGCCCCCTCGCCGTCAGCCCCGCCGCCGTCGCCCAGAACCGGACCTCACATGACAGTGCTTCACTCGCGCAACGCCGACGCAGCCGACCCGGCGGACGTCGCCGACGCCGCAGACGTCAAGGACTCCCAGGACGCCGCTGCGGAGGCCGACCTCCGCGAGGACCTCGGCCGCTACGCCGAACTCGGGGCCTTCACACTCAGCGCCGACACCCACGCCTGGTACGCGGCCGTCGACACCGTCGCCACCCCCGAGGACGCCCGCGCCGCCTCCACCGCGCTCGCCGAACTCCGCGGCAGCGACCTCCAGCAGACCTGGGAAGCCGTCACCGCGATGGCCGCCGAGGTCAAGCTGGACGAGCCCGACACCGTGGCCAAGACCGCGCTGCTGGTCGAGATGCTCCAGCGGGTCCGCCGCACCTCCGCCACCCTCACCGGCGCCGCGTACGACGCCGACCTCGTCGCCCTCGCCGCCGCCACCGCGGACAGCACCTGGCGCCGGGAGAACGGCGTCAAGCTGTCCTGGCTGCGCGGCCGCTCGCTGCGCAAGCAGGCCGCCGCCCTCGCCCACGACCGCAAGGTCCGCCGCGAGGACCTGCACGAGGCGCTCACCTCCGCCGAGATCGAGCGCCGCGCCTGGGCCGCCGTCGCCCCCGCCGGCACCCTCCCGCGCGTGCCCGCCGACGGCGACCTGGTCGAGCGCACCGCCCAGGCCTTCGAGCCGATCAACACCGGCCTGCGCGGCCTCGCCCGACTGCTGCCCGACCACGACCTCGACGGGCTCGCCTTCGTGGAACTGGCCGACCTGGTCGAGCGCCTCGCCGCCGACGAGGGCACCCTCTACCGCCTGCCCACCATCCGCAGCCTGCGCGCCACCCTGGAGGAGGCCGGCCTCGCCGACCTGCTCGCCGAACTCACGGCCGCCAAGGCCGACCGCCGCGCCGCCGAGGCCGCGTACGCGGCGCGGCAGGCGCTCGCGGGCGGGCAGCGGGACGGGCTGGCGGGGTCGGCTGCTGCGACGCCGGTCGTCGAGGAGCCGGTTGCCGTGGAGACGGTCACCGAGGAGACGGTCACCGAGCTGCCCGAGGCCGAGGTTGAGGCCCCGGTTGAGGCCGACACCGACACGGACGCTGACACCGACACGGACGCTGACACGGACGCCGACGCCGACGCCGACGCCGACGCCGACGCCGACGTCTCGGTGGAGGCCGTGGACGAGGTCCGGACCGAGGCGGACGTCGAGGCCGAGGACATCGAGACGGCGTCCGGCTCGGACGTGGACTCCGTCGAGGCCGAGCCTGCTGCGGTGGTGGAGGAGAAGGAGGAGGAGGAGGCTCCGGCCGCCGTGGTCTCCCTCCCGGCGCCCTCCCCGGCCGCTGACGACCTGGTGGCTGCCGCCACCGCCGCCCTGGCCGAGGCCGCAGCGGCGGACGAGGTCGCGGAGCAGGCGGCCGAGCCGAAGGCCGAGTCGGTCGAGGTCGAGGAGCCTGCCGCAGAGGCCGAGGCTGTTGTCGAGGTTGAGGCCGAGGTTGAGGCCGAGCCCGAGGCCGTTGAGGTCGAGACTGCCGAGGTCGAGGCCGTCGAGGTCGAGGAGTCGCCGATCGAGGTCGACGCCGTCGAGGAGGCTCCGGCCGTGGTGGAGGAGGAGCTTGCGGCTGTTGCCGAGGCGCCCGCCGCCGAGGTCGAGCCCGAGGCCGTCGCCGAGGTCGCGGCGGTCGAGGAGCCCGCCGCCGAGCCGGAGGCCGTTGTCGAGGCCGAGCCGACCGTCGAGCCGGAGCCCGAGGCCGTCGCCGAGGTGACCCCCGCTGTCGAGCCCGAGCCCGAGCCCGAGCCCGTTGCCGAGGAGGCCACCGGCCGTCCCGCGAAGCCGGACTTCACCCCCGGCCGCCCCGTGACCGCCTACTCGGCGGACGAACTGCTCGCCGTCGTCCGCTGGATCGACGGTGACGGCACCGGGCGGAGCGACGAGGAGCTGCTCCGTGCGGCCATGAAGGAGCTGGGCTTCGCCCGCCTCGGCCCCCGGATCAAGGAGGCGCTGGGCGCCGCCGTCACCGCCGCGCGCGGCTGACCTCCGGGCGGCCGGCCGGACACGCAGGGCCCGGGACGCGATCGCGTCCCGGGCCCTGTGCCGTGCGGGTCCTGCTGCGAAGGGGCCGTCAGCCCGCCTTGTTCCAGGGCTGGCTCGCCATCAGCGCCTTCACGTTGGCGACGTACTTCGGGTTCGGTATGTCGAGGCTGCCGACGACCTCGCCCGTGGTGGGGTCGGTGACGGTGGTGTAGTGCACGTTGCCCGCGCCCGCGTTGTACGCGGAGATGACCAGGTCGAGCAGCGGCGTCTTGCCGGTGGCCGGGTCGGCGGAGAGGTCGTACTTGCCGCCGAAGGAGGAGTCGCCGTAGTAGGCGACCAGCCAGTCGATCAGCTGGGTGCCGAGCTGGACGTTCCCGGTGAGCGTCTTGGGGTCCGAGGTGGTGCCGTACTTGCCGTTCATCCAGCTGACGGTGTTGGGCATGACCTGCATGGTGCCGATCCCGCCGTCGCAGGCGAGGATGCCGGACTGCCAGCCGCTCTCCTGCCAGGCGATCGCCTTGACCAGGTTGACCGGCAGCGGCGGGAGCTTGTCGGTGCCGCCCGAGCTGAGGTTGAGCACCCGGGACTGGCCGGCCGCCGCCGCGAGCGCCGCGGCGACCGCCGGCTTGGGCTCGTCCGGCTGGGGCTTGCTGGGCTGGCAGCCGCTCTGTGCCGGGGGCACGTGGCCGGCGGGCGGCGCGGGCGGTGCGGGGAGGGCGACGGCGCCGGGCTTGGCGGTCGGTACGGGCGCCGGGATGGCGGGCTTCTCGACCGGCGGCTGGGTGGCGGGCGCACCGGCCGCGGTGCCGCCGCTGCCCTTGGCGTTGCCGCTCTGGGCGGTGGGCGAGGCCTTCGCGGCCTTGCTCGTGCCGGCGCTCGGGCTGTGCGAGGCGGCGGGGCTCGCGGAGGCGGAGGCGCTCGGCGTCGGGGTGGTGCTCGCGGACGGGCTCGTGCTCGACGTGTCGGTCGGCGTGGCGGAGGCCGCGGTGAGGGTGGTGCTGGATCCGGCGCTCGGGTGCTTGTCCCCGCTCTCGGTGCCGCAGCCCGCCAGGACGGCGGTCGACACGGCGACGGCGGACACCAGGACGGTGGCCCGCCGGGTGGTGCGCAACTTCATCTGTGGTTCCCCCCACTCGTCGCCGGGGATCCCGTGATCCCGGCGAGTGGCGGTCATCCTATGGTGCGGTCGTATCCCCCTGGACGAACGGGTGCCCGATCGCCCGCCGGAGGACGGCCGGGGCCTCCGTCAGCGAGGGCCCGTACCAGGTCAGGTGCCGTCCGCTGACCAGCGCGACCGGGATGCCGGGGAACGCCTCCGGGCCGTCCTCGACGGTGAAGCGGTACGGCTCGTCCGGCAGCACCACCAGGTCCGGCCGCTCGGCGAGCAGGTCGGGCAGCGGCACGGCCGGGTAGCGCTCGGGGTGTTCGGCGTGGACGAGCCGCAGGCCGAGGCGGCGCAGCAGGTCCCCGGCGAAGGTGTCGCGGCCGAGCACCATCCACGGGCGGCGCCAGATCGGCACGACCGCGCGCGGGCCGTGGGCGGTACTCGGCCGGACGTCCCGCCACGCCTGCTCCGCCTCGTCCAGCCAGGCCGGGCGCGGCAGTCGGCAGGCGACGGTCAGCAGCCGGTCCAGCGAGCGGAAGGCGTCGTCCAGGGTGCGGATGTCGGTGACCCACACCGGAACCCCGGCGGCCCGCAGTGCCTCCAGGTCGGGGCGGCGGTTCTCCTCGTCGTTGGCGATCACGAGGTCCGGGGCGAGCGCGAGGACGCCCGGCACGTCCGGGTTCTTGGTGCCGCCGATCCGGGTGACGGCGAGTTCGGCGGGGTGGCTGCACCAGTCGGTGGCGCCGACCAGCAGGGCGGGCGCGGTGGCGGCGACGGCCTCGGTCAGCGAGGGCACCAGCGAGACCACCCGGCGGGGCGGCAGCGGCCCGAGCCGTACGGGCAGGCCGAGGTCGTCGCGCGGGTCGCCGTCGCGCGGGTCGCCGTCGCGTGGGTCGCCGTCGCGTGGGTCGCCGTCGTGCGGGTCGCCGTCGTGCGGGCTGGTCGGGTCTGCCACCCGGCCACCCTACGCGCGGGCCGCCGCGCCCGTGGCCGTCCGGAAGCACCGGAAGCACCGGACGTTCCGGAAGTCCCGGACGCTCCGGAAGTTCCGGGAACCCGGCGCGGGCCCCGCCCGACTACCTGGTCCGGGTCCGCAGCGCGGGCCCCCAGCACGATCACCGACCAGGAGAGTCCTCATGCGCCCTCGCGTCGTCTGCGGTATCGCGGCCGCCGTCGCCCTGTTCGCCACGGCCTGCGGAAGCAGCGGTGGCGGCAACGGTGGCGGCGGCAGCGCCGCTCCCACCGCCCAGGCCGCCCCCGCCGGGGCCGCCTACCCCGTCACGGTCGCCGACTGCGCGGGCAAGGAGACGACCATAGCCAAGGCCCCGACGAAGATCGTCACCAGCAACGCGGCCAGCCTGGAGCTGCTGCTCCAACTCGGCGCGGGCGACCGGGTGATCGGCACCGGCTTCCCGCCCGGCAAGGGCACCCTGCCGGCAGCGCTCGCCGAGCAGGGCGCCAAGGTGCCGGTGCTCGGCGACAAGACCATCCCCAAGGAGAAGCTGCTCGGCTCCGGCGCCGACCTCTACGTCGACACCTTCGGCGCGATGCCGATGATGGGCGGCGGCGCCACCGGGCCCAGCGAGGCGGAGTACGCCGCGGCCGGCATCCAGCACGTCTACCTGCTCTCCACCGCCTGCGCCGGAACCCCGAAGGCCGCCAAGGCGCCGCGCACCGACCTCGCCGGGATCGAGGAGGACATCCGCCGCCTCGGCGCCGTCACCGGGACCGGCGCCCGGGCCGAGGAGCTCGTCAACGGGATGGAGAAGCAGATCGGCGGGGTCCGCACCGCGCTCGCCGCCGTCCCGGAGGACAAGCGGCCCAGCTACTTCGTCTTCGACTTCGACGCCGGGACCAAGCAGCCGGTCGCGGTCTGCGGCCGCCAGGTGGCCAACGCCGTCATCACCCTGGCCGGTGCCCGCAACGTCTTCGCCGACTGCGACGCCGACTTCAAGCCCGGCTCCTGGGAGGACGTGGTGGCCAAGAACCCCGACTGGATCCAGCTCGCCGTGCGCAACCGGGGCAGCGAGGAGGCCACCCGCAAGGCCTTCGACGACGCCGAGGCGTTCCTGCGCGGCTTCCCGGCGACCCAGGGCCTCAAGGCCGTCCAGGAAGGGCACTTCGTCCGGCTCGGCTCCGAGGTGACCACCATCGCGGGCGCGCGCAACGCCGACGCCGTCCGGCAGATCGCCGCCACCGTCCACCCCGACCTCGTCAAGAACGGGCAGTAGGGCCGTGACGTCGGCCGACCTCGCCGAGGCCCCGGACACCCGGCGCCCGGCCCGCACCCTGCGGGCCGGGCCGCTGGCCGCAGCCCTCGCCGTCACCCTGGTGCTCGCGCTGACCGCCGCCGTCTCACTCGGCTCGGTGGACATCCCACCCGGCGAGGTCTGGTCGGCGGTCGCCCACCACCTCACCGGCCGCGCCCCGGAACCCGGCACCCGCGACCTCATCGTCTGGCAACTGCGCGTCCCGCGCGCCCTGTTGGCGGCCGTGGTGGGCGCCGGACTCGGCCTGGTCGGCACCGCCGTCCAGGCCCTGGTCCGCAACCCGCTCGCCGACCCCTACCTGCTCGGCATCTCCTCCGGCGCCTCCCTCGGGGCGGTCGCCACCCTCGTCCTCGGCACCGCCTTCGGACTCGAACTCTCCCTCGGCAGCGGGCTCGGCCTCACCGTCTCACTCGCCGCCTTCGCCGGGGCGCTCGCCGCGTTCTCCCTGGTCTGGCTGATGGCCCGACGCGGCGGCGGGTTCTCCCCGCTGCGCCTGGTGCTGGCCGGCATCGGCATCGCCCAGTTCCTCGGCGGCATCACCAGCTACCTCGTCCTGCAGACCAGCGACGAACAGCAGACCCGGGGCGTGCTGTTCTGGCTGATGGGCAGCCTCGGCGGCGCCGTCTGGGCCCAACTCGCCGTCCCGGTGGCCGCCGTGGCACTCGGCCTGGCCCTGCTCCAGGCGCGGGCCCGCGGGCTCAACGCGATGCTGATGGGGGACGAGACGGCCGCCGGACTCGGCGTGGACGTCACCCGGCTGCGCCGCGAGGTCTTCGTCGTCACCAGCGTGCTCACCGGGGTACTGGTCGCCGTCTCCGGGGCGATCGGCTTCGTCGGGCTGATGGTGCCGCACGTCTGCCGGCTGCTCGTCGGCGGCGACCACCGGCGCCTGCTGCCGCTGTCCGCCCTCACCGGGGCGGTGCTCCTGGTCGTCGTCGACACCGTGGCCCGCACCGCCCTGGACGGCCAGGAACTGCCGATCGGCGTGGTCACCGCCGTGCTCGGCGCCCCCACCCTGCTCTACCTGCTGGACCGACGACTGGAGCGCAGTTGAGGATCGCCGTCGAGGACCTGAGCGTCACCCTGGCCGGGCGCACCGTGGTGGCCGGGGTCCACCTGGTCGCCGAGGAGGGCGAGATCGCCGGACTGGTCGGGCCCAACGGCAGCGGCAAGTCCAGCCTGCTGCGCACCGTCTACCGGCACCTGCGGCCCAGCGCCGGCCGGGTGCTGCTGGCCGGGCGGGACCTGGCCGGACTGCGGCCCGCCGAGTCCGCCCGGCACATCGGGGCACTGCCCCAGGAACGCGGCGGGGACTTCGAGTTGAGCGTGCGGGAGGTGGTCGCGATGGGCCGCACCCCGTACAAGCGGGCCTTCGCGGCCGACGACCCCGAGGACCACCGGATCACCGCCGAGGCCCTCCTCCGCGTCGGCATGGCGGAGGCCGCCGACCGCCGCTTCGCCCAGCTCTCCGGCGGCGAACGGCAGCGGGTGCTGCTCGCCCGCGCGCTCGCCCAGCAGCCGGACGTCCTGGTCCTGGACGAGCCGACCAACCACCTGGACGTCCGACACCAGGTCGAACTCCTGGCCCTGCTACGGGAACAGCGCCGCACCACGCTGGTCGCGCTGCACGACCTCAACGCCGCGGCCTCGGTCTGCGACCGGCTGCACGTGCTGCACCGCGGCGCCCTGGTGGCCTCCGGGGCGCCGCGCGAGGTGCTGACGCCGGAGCTGCTGGCGGAGGTCTTCGGCGTCCGGGCCGCGGTGGTCGAGCACCCGCTCACCGGGGACCCGTTGATCGCCTTCGACCACCGCGCCCCGGCGGGTTCCGCCCTGGCCGGGGCCGCCCCGACCGGGTCCACCGTGCCGGGGCGGTACGGGGCTCAGGGCCTGTCCGGGTAGCCCTCGTAGTGGCTCGGCCGGCCGTTGCGCAGCACCGGCCGGCCGAGCCGTGCGGCCTCCTCGTTGCGCCGCAACTCCCAGCCGCCGTCCGGCCGGTGGAGCACCGCAGAATGCCAGGGCGTCATCCACGCGTCGGCGGCGGCCAGCAGCCGGATGCCGAACTTGGGCGCCCCGGCCGGCTGTGGATGGATCGACAGCCGCACCGCCCGGGGGTGCTGCTCGGCGATCAACTCGCCCCAGGCCCGGCTGCGTTGAATGACCCCGTAGGCGCGCCGACGGCACTCCCGCTGGAGGGCCGACCTGGTGCCGGGGAAGTTCACGGCGTCCTCGGTGAGGAAGCGGGTGATGCCCCGGTAGAGCCGCAGGGTCTCCTGCTCGGACAGCACCTGCTCGCGCAACTCCTCGACGCTCGGCGCGTACCGCTCGTGCACCCGGGCGCGCTTCTCGTCGTACGGCAGGTCGCCGAGCACCGCCCGCAGGTCGAAGGTGTCCAGGTGGTGCAGGCCCTCGCGCTCGATCATCGCGGTCAACTCGTCGGAGTACTCGTCGATGTGGTCGTCCGGGACGTCGATCAGGTCGCCGAAGATGTGGCCGTCCGAGCAGATCAGGATCCGGGCACCGGGCGGGTGGATCCGGCCTATTCGCTCGCAGAGCTCGTCCAGGAAGGTCAGCGACAGCCGCTCGCCCTCGTCGGGCAGGTGGCCGAGCACCTTGGCCGGGTTCGGCGACTTGCAGGGGAAGCCCGGGAGGGTGAACACGATCGGCTCACCGGCCGCGATGAAGTCCGCCAACTGCGCCAGCTGCAAGGGGAAGTGCGCGGGCCGGGCGTCGAACTCCGGGTCGGAGGCGCGACGGTGCGGTAGCAGCAGGTCGAGGACGCGGGCGGCGAGCTGCGCCGTCGACGGCTGCCCGGGGGTGCTGGTGACGAGGGGGGCGGTGCCGGCGGGCGGCATGATGGATCTCCTCCGGGGGCGGCGGTAGGGCTGGTGGGTAGGTGCGGTGGGGAGGTGTGGTGAGGGGCGGGGTGCTCAGCGGCGCCGGTCGTAGGCGACCGGCAGCCGGTTTACCCCACGGGCCAGGACGGCCGGGATCCAGGCGAGTTCGTCCAGGCCGTCCCCGGGCGCACCGGCCGGGCGCAGCCCGTCCAGTCGGCCGATCAGGGTGTGGACGGCGATCTGGAGCTCGGCCCGGGCCAGGGCGGCGCCCGGGCAGTAGTGGATGCCGTGCCCGAAGGCGAGGTGGGCGTTCGGCGTGCGGTCGAGGTCGAGGCGGTCGGCCTCCGGGAACTGCTCGTCGTCCCGGTTGGCGGCGCAGAGCGAGACGATCACCGAGTCGCCGGCCGGCACGGTGGTGCCGAACAGGTCGCTGTCCTCGGCGAAGAAGCGCCAGGTGGTGAGCTCGAACGCGGCATCGTGGCGCAGCAGTTCCTCCACCGCCCGGGCCAGCCGGCCGGGTTCGTCGAGGCGGGCGCGCAGCTCGGTGAGCTGCTCGGGGTGGCGCAGCAGGGTGATCAGCATGGTGGTGATCTGGTTGGTGACCGGCTCCTGGCCGGCGACCAGCAGCTGGAAGACGATCGAGTCGAGCTCCTCGCGGCTCAACTCACCCGCGTCGTGGGCGGCGACGAGCCGGCCCAGCAGGTCCTCGGCCTCGGTCCAGCCCGGCTCCCGGCAGTCCGCGCGCTTGCGGGCGACCACCTCGGCGATGTACGTCTGCAACCCGCGCAGCCGCGCCTCGTACGCCGGTCGACCCGGGTCCTGCGGGCCGACCGGCTGGACCACCTTGCCCCAGTCGCGGTCGAAGCGCTCCGCCAACTCGGGCGGCAGGCCGATGACTTCGGCCAGCACCCGGAAGGGGTAGTGGGCCGCGAAGCCCGCCACCAGGTCGGCGCCGCCGGTTGCGGGCAGGCCGTCCACCAACGTGTCGGCGAGTTCCCGCAGCCGCGGGCGCAGCGACTCCACCCGGCGCGGGGCGAAGGCGTCCAGCACCAGGCGGCGCATCACGGTGTGCTTGGGCGGGTCCTGGTGCAGCAGGTGGACCTGGAGCTGGGAGTGCTGCGGCTCCGGCATGATCGAGGCCAGCCGGCGCCAGTTCTCGTTGCCCAGGCTGTGGTTCTTGCCGAGCCGGGGGTCGTTGAGGGTCGCGTGGGCCGCCTGGTGGCCGGTGACCAGCCAGGCGTGGATGCCGCTCGGGAACTCCACCCGGTGCACCGGCCCGGCCTCGCGCATCCGGGCGTAGAGGGGGTACGGGTCGGTCTTGTAGGCCTCGCCGTACAGCGGGACGGGGCTGGGGAGCCGGTCGTGCCCGTACGGGCAGCGCGGGGGCTCGGCCGGGGCCTCGGGCGCTGTGGGGGTGGGGGAGGGGGCGGGGGCGGGGACGGTGTCGGTCATGGGTGTGCTCCTCCGAAGGGGCAGATGTGTGCGGTGTCCGGTGCTCGGCGTTCCGGTGCTCGGTGTTCCGGTGCTGGGCGTTCCGGGGGTTCCGGCGTTCGGGTGTCTGGGTGTTCCGGTGCCTCTGTGTTCCGGTGTCTGGGTATTCCGGTGTTCGGTCTCCGCCTGGCCCTACGGCCGCGGGCGGCGGCCGTGCAGGGCGAGCAGCAGTACGGCGGTTGCCGCGGCCACGGTGGCCAGGGTGATGCCCGCGTGGGTGCCGGTGGTGGCGCGGTCGCCCGCCAGGGCGGCGGCGGTGGCCAGGGCCGGGCCGAGGGCGAAGCCCAGGCTGCGGGAGAGTTGGACGGCGGAGCCGGCGGTGGCGAGCTTCCCGGGCGGGGCGGCGGTCATCACCAGGGCCTGGGTCGGACCGCCGTTGAGGCCCATGCCGGCGCCGGCGACGGCCAGCCGGACGGCGATGTCGAGGGCGGACCAGTCGCTGCCCACCGGAATGAGCGAGGCCAGGCCGCAGGTGGTGACGACGGCGCCGGTGAGCGCCGTCGGGCGGGCGCCCCAGCGGTCGGCCAGGCGTCCGCCGACCCGGCCGGCCAGCACCATGCCGAGCGGGAAGGCCAGCATGGTCAGCGCGGTGGCGGTGGCGCTCTCGCCCCGGGGGCCGCGCAGCTGCTGGACCAGCAGGTACTGGCAGGCCGCGAAGCCGGCGGCGAGTGCCAGCACCGAGGCGTTCACCCCGGTGGTCCGGGCGGCCCGCAGCACCTCGGCGACCGGCCGCCCGCCCGGGCGGCGCAGCCACCGCAGCACCAGGGGGACGGCGGGCAGCGCGAGCAGCAGCCACGCCGGGGCCGTCGGCGCCAGGGTGAGCCCGAGCAGCACGGCGGCCACGGCCGCGCCGATCAGGGCGGCGTCGCCGAGCGAGCCCCGGTCGGGCAGACGGAGCCCACCGCGCCGCGGGGCGTGGCGGTGCACGATCAGCACGGCGGCCAGGCAGACCGGCAGCTTCACCAGGAAGACCGCCCGCCACCCGAAGTGGTCCAGCAGCAGGCCACCGACCACCGGCCCGGTGACGGCGCCGAGCGGCCCCAGCGTCGCGGGCACGCTCATCGCCCGCCCGCGCAGCTCGGGCCGGACGGAGGTCGCGGCCAGGACCGGCATCAGGACGAACAGGACGGCCCCGAAGGCGCCTTGCAGCAGCCGTGCGGCTATCAGCCAACTCGCCCACGGGGCAAGGGCGGCCAGCACGCTACAGGCCGCGAAGCAGCTGACGGCGAGCAGCAGCGCGGACCGGGTGCCGACCTGGTCCAGCCACCGCCCGGCCGGCAACAGCAGCGCCACGAGGGGGAGTTGGTAGCCGAGCGCGGCCCACTGCGCGACCCCGGCGGAGACGTGCAGACCGGAAGCCAGGTCGGTGAGCGCCAGGTTGACCACGTTCATGTCGAGCATCGCGACGAACGAGAGCATCCCTGCGGCCACGACCAGGCTCCACCGATCCACCTGTTCAATCTGACGGCCAGTCAGGTCAATGGCGGCCGAGGGGCGTTGCGCTCGCATGATGGTCCTCCGTTCCCCGCTGCCGTACCGGCACCGCCTCGGCGGCGGCGTCCGGTACAGCAGTCGGAGGCGGGAGGGCTCCAGTTCCGAACACTTGGGGGATTTTTCGGCGGGGGCCGGTGGCGGCGAACAGATGACAGCAGACGGATAACAGATGACAGATTTCGAAATCTGTCATCTGTTATCCGTTATCTGTTCGCTGTTATCTGTTCGCCGTCAGCCGTCAGCCGTCAGCCGCAGCCCGCCCGCCCCTCAGCAGGCCGTCGCGAGTTCCCCGGCCTCCGCGGCCCGCAGGCGCGCGACCAGTTCCTCGCGCGCCCGGGCGACCCGGGAGCGAACGGTGCCGACCGGGCATCCGGCGACCTCGGCCGCCTCCGCGTAGCTCAGGCCGACCACCTGGGTCAGCACGAAGGCCTCCCGTCGCTGGGCGGGTACCCGTTCGAGCAGGTCCCCGAGGGCGATCCCGTCCTCGAACCCGGCCGTCGGGGTGTCGCCCTGCCGTTCCGCCGCCTCCTGCCAGTCCGGCAGCGCCGCGCAGCGCGGCCGGGCGGCGGCCATCCGGTACCGGTCGATGACCGTGCGCCGGGCGATCGACAGCAGCCAGGTGCGGGCCGAGGAGCGGCCGGCGAAGGCGGGCAGGCCGCGCAGGGCCCGTAGGAAGGTCTCCTGGGCGAGGTCGTCGGCGGACTGCACGTCGGTCAGGTGGGCGACGAAGCGCCAGACGTCCCGCTGGGTCGCCCGGACGAAGGCCTCGACGTCCGCCGCCCGGCCCGAGCGGGCGGCCAGTGCGAGTGCGGTGAGCTGGTCGTCATCCACGGCGGCCCCCGATCCGGCCCACGATGTCCCGCGTGATGCCCCGGCTCGCGATGCCCCGGACGGCACCGCCCTGGTCGCCGTGCGGGACGATGGTCATATGAGATGCGCGCAGTTCCGTACCGCTCTGTCCGCCCGGCTCGACGGCGAACCGAGCGGCCTGCCCGGCACCCGGCTGGACAAGCACCTGGCGCGCTGCGCCGGCTGCCGGGACTGGCTGGACCGGGCCGAGCGACTGCGCGCCCAGGTGCGGGCGGCCGCCGCCGACGGGCCGGCGCCGGAGTGGGCGGCCGGACTGTCCGCCCGGCTGGGGCTGGAGGGCCCGGTCGGCCCCGCAGCGGAGGCGCCGAAGGCCACGGAACGGTAGGACGGTGGCGCCGGTGCGAACCGGAGCGCCGTCGAAGTGAGGCATGGGAAGGTCCCGGGGGGAAGGCAGGGAGCGGCACCGCGCACAGCGGCACCGCAGGCGTCCATGGGCCGGCCGCGCGGCGCTCCGCACCTCCCGTGGAGGCGTCGGCGGTCGCGGATCCGGGCCCGGGCCCCGACGGCACGCACGGCGCAGGGGCGCGGCGGAGCGACGGGGCGACCTGCCCGACGTCGAGGCCCCGGAGGTTCCGGCAGCGGGCCGGTCACCGGCCGGTCATCGGCCGGATGGGGAGGAGCGCGTCGGGCGCGTCAGCAGGCGAGGGCGAACGCCGGTGGACCGCGCCGGACGACGGCATGCGTGAGCAGCACCGACCGGGGCAGGCCGTCCGGCCGGTCGGCGGGCCGGGCGACGACCGGCGGCCGGTACCCGAAGGGGCGGGCGAACAGCGTCAGCAGCGGGAGCAGCAGCGCCCCGGCGACGACCGCCCCGAGGGCGGCGAGCAGCTCGAACACCCGGACCAGCGCGGCGTCACCGCGCCAGAGCAGCAGGGCGCAGGCCAGCGCCGCCAGGACGTGGGCGAGGGCCATCCCGGGCGACATGCTGTGCGACATGTCGTGGGCCATCCCATGGGCCATCCCGTGGGCCGGGCCCGTCGGCAGCGCGTGCGACATCCCCGGCATGTCCGCGGTCCCGGGCATGCCCACCGTCCCCGGTGAGCCCGTCATCCCCGGCATCCCGGGCATCCCCATGTCCATGGCCGCCCCGTCGGCCGTCCCGGTCCCGACCCCGCTCGCGGGCCCGACCCCGGGCCCGACGCCGGTCCCCGTCATCGCCCCGTGGTGCATGCCCGCCATCGGCCGCAGGCTGCCCGCGGTCGGGGGGACGTCCGGGTCGATGCCCGCCATCCGGGCCAGCTCGGCGGGCGAGAGCCCGTCGGCCGCCCGGTCCGGGTTGCAGAGCAGCAGGGCGGCCCAGTCCGTGCCGGCGAGCCGGCCCAGACCGCCGCCGCCGCGTCCGAGCGTCGCGGCGTGTTCGAAGAACAGGTGCAGGGCGGCCTGCGCCGAGAGCATCCAGGCGCTGATGACTCCGATCCCGCGCCGCTTCCCGGCCAGCAGCCAGGTCAGTCCGAGGACCGCCCCGAACGCGCCGAGCAGGACCGGCGCCGAGACCCCGGCCCCGGCCATGGCGACGTGCGCCGCGGCGGCCATCGCCACGCACAGCGCGGCGAAGACCGCGGCGCGCAGCAGGCGGATCCGGTCGGTCATCACGATGGCACTCATCGTCGCACTCGCCCCGCCCCGCCCGTACCGCACCCTCCGGTGATGGCCGCTTCCGGCCCGTGAGACCATGCCCGGCCCGTCAGGTCGACCGATCACCCGCTTGTAGCACCGTTTCACGCCACGGTCCAACCGGCTTGACACACGCACTCCCTGGTCACTAAATGTGCACACTCCGGTGCGGAACGTGCGTGTCGGAATGAACCCTGACCGAGCGGCACGAGTCGGAGCGAACCCGACCGGAAGCAGGAGGCACGGCCATGGACACCCCGACGGAGGTCCCCGCCCCGGCGGCAGACACCCCCGACCTCACCGACCCCCGCTTCTGGCAGCTACCCGCCCCCGTCCGCGCCGCGGCCTTCGCCGAGCTGCGCCGCCGCCCCGCCCCCGTCTACTTCGGCGACCGCGCCACCGGCCGGGGCTTCCACGCCCTGGTCCGGCACGCCGACGTGGTCGAGGCGAGTCGCAACCCCGCCGTCTTCCGCTCCGCCCCCGGCGTGACCACCCCCGAACCGGCCCGCTGGGTCCGGCTGCTGTTCGGCGACTCGATGGTCAACCTCGACGACCCCCGGCACGCCCAGCTGCGCCGGATCGTCTCCCAGGCCTTCACCCCGCGACTGCTCGGCCGGGTCGAGGAGGACGTCCGGCGCGTCTCCGCCGTCCTGGTGGACGCGGTCGAGCGCGACCGGCCCGAGGACTTCGTCCGCCCGGTCGCCGCCCAGCTCCCGTTCCAGGTGATCTGCACCATGATGGGCATCCCCGAGCAGCCCCGCCGCACCATCCTCGACCTGGTCGACCGCAACTCCGCGGACGTCGGCGTGGCGCGGCCGCTGCGCCGACGGTTCCGGGTGCCCGGGCGCGGCCTGGCGGCGCTCGCCCGGATGCAGGGCCTCGTGGCCGCGATCGGCCGCGAGCGCCGGCGCCGTCCCGCCGAGGACCTGATCTCCGCGCTGGTCACCGCCGACGTGGACGGCCGCCGGCTCACCGGTCGCGAGCTGGGTGCCTTCTTCTCGCTGCTGCTGGTCGCCGGGGTCGAGACCACCCGCAACGCGCTCGCCCACGGACTGCACCTGCTCACCGTCCACCCCGAACAGCGCGCGCTGCTGCTCGCCGACCTGGACGGCCGGCTCCCCGGGGCGGTGGACGAGATGGTCCGCCACGCCACTCCGATCGTCCAGTTCCGCCGGACCGTCGCCGTCGACCACGAGCTCGGCGGCCCCGGCGGCCCGCTGCTGCGGGCGGGGGAGAAGGTCACGCTGTACTACGGCTCGGCGAACCGGGACGAGACGGTCTTCCCCGATCCGGAGGCCTTCGACATCACCCGCACCCCCAACCCCCACCTCGGCTACGGCGGCGGCGGGCCGCACTACTGCCTGGGCGCGCACCTGGCCCGGCAGGAGATGACGGCACTGTTCCGCGAGCTGTTCACCCGGCTGCCCGAGGCACGGTCGGTCGGCGAACCGGTGCTCGTCCCGTCCAGCTTCGACCACCGGGTCCGCTCGCTGGGGTTCACCTTCTGAACCCTCTAACCCCTCTTAACCCCCTGAACCTGCTGAACCCCCTGAACCCGCACCCCTTCACGTCGCTCAGACGGACGACGCCCACATCGCGTGGTCGTGCGCGAACATCGCGTGGCACGGCCGGTGCTCCGCGACCTCGTCCAGCCAGGACCGGTAGCCGGGCAGCGGCGCCGCCACCCCGTCGCGCGCGGCCTGCCGGGCCAGCACCGCCTGTCCGTACTCGGAGGCGAAGTCGTACGCCTGCCCGGCCAGCAGCACCCGGGAACCGTCCATGCGCTCGACCAGCAGCGACTGGTGCCCCGCGGTGTGGCCGGGCGTGGGCAGCACCCGGACGCCGGGCCAGAGTTCGGTCTCGCCGTCGAGCTCGTGATAGACGGCGCCGGGGAAGTCGACCAGGGCGTCGATGGTGTAGCCGCCGCGCCGGGCGGTGGCCAGTTCCTCGGCCTGGACGAGCACCGGCGTTCCGGCGAACAGCGGATTGCCGCCGCAGTGGTCGAAGTGCAGGTGGCAGTTGACCACCAGGTCGATGTCCGAGACCGCGACGCCGGCCGCCGCGAGCGCCTCCGGCAGCGGGCGGCGGGACGGGCGGTAGTGCGCCTCGGTCTCCGGCGAGCCCGCGCCGATCCCGGTGTCGAACAGCAGCAGCGACCCCGGGCCGCGGACCAGGTACGCGAGCACCGGCTCCACCCGCGGCTCGGGGCCGCCCACCTCGGCGGCCGGCCGGACGATGTGGCCCAGGTCCAGACGGCGGATCGTGTGCATGCGTCCCCCTTGTCGCTCAGCCCCCGTGTGTCGGCCGTGGCGGCCGCTGTTCGCACCCTACCCGGCGTCCGGAAGCCGTCGGCCGGGCTCCGCCTGCCTGCCCGTCAGGCCCGCGCCGGCCAGCGGGAATGCGGGGCGGCGCGGACGGACGGGTGGGCGCCCGGGTGCCACCCGGCCCGGTGGCCGGTGGGCGCGATGGCGTGCGTCACGGCGGGCGATCCGGATACGGAGCACAATGCGCGGCATGACCGATCGTCCGACACCGCCTGAGTCCGAGTCCGAGTCCGAGTCCGAGTCCGAGTCCGCGTCTGCGTCCACGACCGAGCCCGAGCCCGAGACCGCGTCCACGCCCGAGCCCGCGTCTGCGCCCGAGTTTGCGTCGGCGCTCGGGCGCGGGTCCCAGCAGCCCGGGGCCCGGCCCGAGCCCCGGCCCGCGGGCAGTCCCGCCGCCGACCGCCCCACCGCAGAGGTCTGGGCCGCCCTCGGCGGGCCGGCCGAGCTCCTCGACCGGGTGGCCTTCCACGGCCCGCAGGGCGGCCTGCCGTCGGGCCTGCCGGTGAGCCGGTTCGCCCGGGCCACGGTGGCCGTCTGCTCGCTGGCCGCCGCCGAACTCGCCGCGCTCCGCAGCGGTGGGCCCGTCCCCGCGGTCCGGGTGGACGAGGGGGCGGTCGCCACCTCCTTCGTCAGCGAGCGGCACCTGGAGATCGACGGCCGCAAGCCGGTCGGCTTCGCCCCGCTCTCCGGTTTCTGGCGCACCGCCGACGGCTGGATCCGCACCCACGCCAACTACCCGCACCACCGGGACCGGCTGCTCGCCGTCCTGGGACTCGCCCCGGACGCCGGGCCCGAGCAGCTCGCCGAGGCGCTCGGCAAGCTGCCGGGCGAGCAGGTGCAGGAGCGCGCGTACGCGGCTGGGGCGCTCGCCGTGGCGGTCGCGCCGGTGAGCGCGGCCGCGCACCCCTTGGTGGAGTGCCGGGAGGTCGGCGCCGCGCCCGTGCGCCCGCTCGTCGCGGCCCCGGTGGACCGGCCCGCCGCCGGGATCCGCGTCCTCGACCTCAGCCGGGTGATCTCCGGACCGGTCGCCACCCGCACCCTCGCCCTGCTCGGCGCCGACGTGCTGCGGATCGACTCGCCCCGGCTGCCCGAGGCCGAGGACGCCCACACCGACACCGGCTTCGGCAAGCGCTCCACCCGCCTCGACCTCGCCGACCCGGCCGACCGCGCCACGTTCGAGGGCCTGCTCGACACCGCGGACGTCGTCGTCAACGCCTACCGACCCGGCTCCCTCGACGCCCACGGCCTCGCCCCCGAGGCGCTGTTCGCCCGCCGGCCCGACCTGATCCTCGCCCAGATCAGCGCTTGGGGCTGGACCGGCCCGTGGGCCGCACGCCGCGGCTTCGACAGCCTGGTCCAGGCCGGTGTCGGGATCGCCGCCCACGAGGCGGGACCCGACGGCCGTCCCGGCGTGCTGCCCGCCCAGGCGCTCGACCACGGCACCGCCTACCTCCTCGCCGCCGCCGTCCTGCGTGCCCTCACCGAGCAGCGCACCCACCGGCCCGGCGGCCGCCACCTGCGCTTCTCCCTCGTCGGCTCGGCCTCCTGGCTGATGCGCGGCATCCCGGCCGAACCGGCCGAACCGGCCGGCCTGACCGGCCCGACCGGACCGGGGCTCCCGGGCGCCGAGCCGTACGACCCGGCGCACTGGCTCACCGAGACCGACTCGGCGTACGGGCGGCTGCGGTACGCCCTGCCGCCGATCGGCTACGACGGCGCTCCAAGGGACTGGGCCGTCCCGCCCGGGCGTTGGGGGACGGACGCGCCGGTCTGGCGCTGAGCGGGGCCCTCGGGTGACGGGGTGGCGCGGAGCGGAACGGGGGAGCCGGCGGGGGCGGAGACGGCTGGACCGGGGAGGGGCGGGTCGGGCGGTGTCGGTGAGATCTGGCAGCATCACCGCATGACCGCTCCGCACGCCACCGACTTCACCTGGTTCGACCAGCGCTACCCCGTCCTGGGCGAGGCCTACTGCCTCACCCACGTCCAGGGGATGACCGGTGAGGAACTGCTGCCCCGCTTCGACGCCCTGACCGGCCGGGAGGTGACCGGGCTGAACGCGGTCGTCGCCGCCTGGGAGACCTTCGACGACGGCGAGGACGAGGAAGCCGAGCAACTCTTCGACCTTGACGAGGACCGGCTGCTCGTCGCCGTCACCGAGCTCGACGGCTGGGCCCTCGCGATCGAACCGTACGGGTACCTCGGCAGCCTGCCCGAGGTCATCTCCCGGCTCACCGAGGGCACCCGGCTGGTCTCGCACTTCCGCAACGCCAACGCGGTGGACCACTTCAACTGGTGGGAACGCGCCGACTGCCGCCTGCAGTTCGAGCCCCTCTTCCCGGACCAGCGGCACGGCAACGACGCCGACGCCCCCGGCATCCCCGAACTGCTGACGGCCTGCGGCTTCCGGCTGGACGGCGAGCGCGGCGAACTGCACACCGAGGCCGCGTTCGCGCTCGCCGAGCGGCTCACCGACGTGCGGCTCACCCCGGAACGGCTGGAGGCCGCCAGCTTCCGGCTCGGCTACGCACGCCGACCGTAAGGCCGCGGCCTCCCAGGCGGTGGCGGTGGGTCAGACCCCGGAAGGGATCTGCTTGGCCCGGCCGCGCACCTGGACGGCGGTCGCGATCTCGACCACGCCCAGGATCACCAGCCAGCACCCGGCCAGCACGGTCAGCGCGGCGATCGAGCCGACCGGCCAGACCATCAGCAGCACGCCGGCCAGGGTGTTGGCCACACCCGCGAAGGCCTGCCAGCCGCGGGCGGGCATCAGCGGGTCGGAGATGGCGGCGGCGAGCTGGGTGATGCCGCGGAACAGCCAGCCGATCCCGATCCAGAGGGCGAGCAGCAGCAGTGACTGCACCGCGCTGCGGAAGCAGAGCAGCCCGAGCAGCACGCTGATCGCGCCGCTGATGAAGGCCAGCACCCGCAGGGCGGTGGTGGCGTGGGTGCCGAACGCGGCGACCAGTTGCACGACGCCGAGGACCAGCAGGTAGAGGCCGAACAGCACGCCCACCACCAGCAGCGTCTCCCGCGGCCAGACGAAGACGACGATCCCCAGTCCGAGCGAGGCCACCCCTGCGGCCAGCAGCACCTGCCAGGCGGCCTTGGCGAGCAGGCCGAGCGGGCCCTGGACCGGGGTTCCGTCGGGGGTGATGATCGGAGGGGCCACGGCGGCGTACTCCTCGTGGTCGGGGACGGAGAACGAACCCCAGCCTCCGTGCACCGTCACCGGACCGCCCGTCGGGTACGTCCGTTCGAGTCATCGCAGTCTCCGAATTGACATCCGCCGGTCACCTGCCGTCGATACCATCCGGCGGTATGACTTCTGAAGGGTGGGGGACCCCTCCGGTCGAGCCGATCAGCCAGCACTACATCGTGTGCGGGGGCAACGCCCTGGCCCACCGGCTGGTCCTGGAACTCGTCGAGCACTACGAAGTCCCGGTCGTCGTCCTGGTCACCGACCGCACCCGTGACCACGCACCGCGGATCGAGGAAATCGCCGGCGTCGCCGCCGTCGTCGAATACCCGAACATCACCGAGGAAGCACTGCGCGCGGTCTCCGTCGACACCGCCCGCGGCCTGGCCCTGGTCGAGGGGAGCGACCAGGAGAACATCCACGCCGCGCTCAGCGCCCAGGGCCACAACCCGAACATCCGGATCGTCTTCCGGATGTTCAACCAGCGCCTCGGCGAGAACATCGAACGACTGCTCAGGAACGGTGCCGCGCTCTCCGGCTCCGCCACCGCCGCCCCGGCCTTCGCCGCCGCGGCGCTCGGCCGGCCCAACTCGGTCGAGATCGGCGGCCGTTACCTGCACATCGCGTTCGACGACGCGATCACCTCGGACCGGATCTGCGTGGTGGCCGACCACATCGACCGACAGGACCTCAGCAAGATCCGCCTGCTACCGGAACAGGAGGGCGACTCGGCCGAGTTCGTCCGGCTCGCCACCGAGTTCGGTGACGACGGACCGGTCCGGCCCGGCGGGGTCCGCCGCGAGGCGGCGCCGGGGCCTGAGCAGGAGCCTGAGCCGGTGCCTGAGCCGGGACCGGTCCCTGGTCTTGAGCCCGAGCCCGAGTCCGAGTCCGAGCCCGAGCGCGAGTCCGGCTCCGAGTCCGAGTCCGCGTCCGAGGAGTCGTCGGGCGGGATCGCCGCCCTGCAGGCGCTGCGGATGGAGCCCGGGGAGCCGATCAGCTGGGCGCGGCGGCTGCGCTGGCGGGTGCTCGACACCATGCGCTTCTTCACCAGCGCCCGGATGCGGCTGGTGCTGCTCACCGCGCTCGCCGCCGTGCTGCTGGCGTTCAGCGTGCTCTGGTACCTCAGCCGGGACTTCGGCTGGACGGTCTACATCTCCCTGCTCGACCTGGCCGGCGCCGCCCAGCCCGACCAGCAGGCCGACATAGCCGCCGGGACGGGTACGGGCGGGGCCTGGCAGCGAGTCGCCCAGGTGGTGATCACCCTCTGCGGGATCACCTTCGCACCGGTCGCCACCGCCATCGTGGTCGAGGTGCTCGGCTCCGGACGGCGCGGACTGCCGCGCAACCCGAGCGCCGGCACCCGGGACCATGTGATCGTCGTCGGGCTCGGCAACGTCGGCACCCGGGTCGCGACCCAGCTGCACGAGATGGGGGTGCCGGTGGTCTGCCTGGAGCGGGACCCGCAGGCCCGCGGCATCGCCGCCGCCCGGGCGCTCGGCATCCCGGTCGTCCTGGGGGACGGGCCGTTCGAGGAGCAGCTGCGCCGGGCCCGGTTGAAGCACAGCCGGGCGGTGGTCGCGGTCAGCGGGGACGACGCCACCAACCTGGAGGCGGCGCTGGAGGCGCGCCACGGAAACCCCGAGGTCCGGGTGGTGGTCCGGCTGTTCGACGACAACTTCGCCGGCCACTTCTACAAGACGCTGGACAACGCGGCCTCCCGATCGGTCTCCTACCTGGCCGCGCCCGCCTTCGCCGCCGCGCTGATGGGCAGTGAGGTGCGCGGGACGCTCTCGGTGTTCCGGCACGCGCTGCTGATCGCCGAGCTGACGGTGGAGGACGGCAGCGGGCTGATCGGCCTGAACCGGCATGACCTGGAGGACCCGGGCGGCGTCCGGGTCATCGCGGTCCGCTTCGCCCGCAGTAACCAGCTGCACTGGGGCTTCGCCGACCGCACCCGGCGGCTGACCCCGGGCGACCGCATCGTGGTCGCCGCCACCCGCAGCGGGCTGGCGCGGCTGAACACCGTGCTGGTGGAGGAGGGCTGACGGCGAACAGATGACAACAAACAGATTTCAGCGAACAGATTTCAGATGATGAAATCTGTTCGCTGAAATCTGTCATCTGTCATCCGCTCGCTGTCACCCGTCAGCTGTGGCCGGTCGTCGACCGCCTGCCGGTCGTCAGCGGTTCTCGAACTTCGGCGCCCGCTTCTCGGCGAAGGCGGCCATGCCCTCCTTCTGGTCCGCCGTGGCGAACACCGAGTGGAACAGCCGGCGCTCGAAGCGGACGCCCTCGGTGAGGGTCGTCTCGAAGGAGCGGTTGACGCTCTCCTTGAGCATGACCGCCGCCGGGGTGGACATCGCCGCGACGGTCTCGGCGGTGGCCAGCGCCTCGGTGAGCAGCTGGTCAGCCGGGACGATCCGGGCGACCAGGCCGGCCCGCTCGGCCTCCTCGGCGCCCATCATCCGGCCGGTGAGGCAGAGGTCCATCGCCTTGGCCTTGCCGATGGCGCGGGTGAGGCGCTGCGAGCCGCCGATGCCCGGGAGGACGCCGAGCTTGATCTCCGGCTGGCCGAACTTCGCGGTGTCCGCGGCCAGCAGGATGTCGCACATCATCGCCAGCTCGCAGCCGCCGCCCAGCGCGAACCCGGCGACCGCCGCGACCACGGGCTTGCGCAGCGCGCCGAGGCGGTCCCACGGGCCCAGCCAGTCGTCGAGGTAGACGTCCGGGAACCGGTTGCCCTGCATCTCCTTGATGTCGGCGCCGGCCGCGAAGGCCTTCTCCGAGCCGGTGATCACCAGACAGCCGATCTCCGGGTCCCGGTCGAACGCGGTGGCCGCGGCCACGACCTCGTTCATCAGCTGGGTGTTCAGCGCGTTCAGCGCCTTCGGCCGGTTGAGCGTGATCAGCCCGACCCGGCCCTTGCGCTCGACCAGGATCGTCTCGTAGGTCTCGGTCTCGGTCTCGCTCTCGGTCATCGCCGTACTTCCAATCCGCTGCTCGGCCATTCCACTGCTCGCCGCCGTAGGGGCGCGCCCTGACCACCCAACGATCTACGACGCGCCCCGTCCCGCGCCAGTCTTGACATGCGAGACGCCGGTCACCAGGGCGGCGGGGTTCGGAACTGGACGCCGTACCGTTCCGCGGCCTGCCGTACGGTCTCGGCCTTGACCTCGCCTCCGGCGGGGCCTGGCCGCTCAGGCGAGGCCCAACTCGTCGCCCTCGCGCGGGGCGAGGAAGCTCGCGACCTCGGCCTCCGTCACCTCGGCGAGAGTGCGCGGCGACCACTGCGGATCGCGGTCCTTGTCGATCACCTGGGCACGGATGCCCTCGGCGAGGTCCGGCCGGTCCAGTGCGGCGCAGGAGATGCGGTACTCCTGGTCGAGCGCCGCCTCCAGCGAGGGCAGCGTACGGGCGCCGCGCAGCGCGGCAAGGGTGACCTTGACGGCGGTGGGGGAGTTCCCGAGCAGCAGCTCGGCGGCCTCCTTCGCCTCCGGCACTCCGGAGTCGAGCAGGCGCCGGACGATCTCCTCGACGGTGTCGGCCGCGTAGCAGGCGTCGATCCACTCCTGCTGAGCGGCCAATCCAGCGGGTCTGGTAGCCCCGGTGGTTCCGGCGGTCGGCGCGGGCCCGGCGTGGGCGGCGATGGTCGCGGCCGGATCGGCGCCACCGGCGAGGGCGTCGAGCAGCTCGGGCAGGCGGGAGGACGGGACGTAGTGGTCCGCGAAACCGCACAGCAGCGCGTCGGCGGGGCCGATCGAGGCCGAGGTGAGCCCGAGATGGGTGCCGAACTCGCCCGGGGCGCGGGCGAGCAGGAGGCTGCCGCCGACGTCCGGGACGAGCCCGATCCGGGTCTCGGGCATCGCGATCACGGAGCGCTCGGTGACGATCCGCAGCGCGGCGTGGGCGGACAGGCCGATGCCGCCGCCCATGGTGATGCCGTCCATGACCGCGACGAAGGGCTTCGGGTAGCGGGCGATCAGCGCGTTCACCCGGTACTCGTCGCGGAAGAAGGCGCGGGTGCCGGCGCCGCCGGCCGTGACGTCGGCGTGCATCGCGCGCAGGTCCGCTCCCGCGCACAGGCCGCGCTCACCGGCGCCGGTCAGGACGACGGTGCGCACCCGGTCGTCGGCGGCCCAGTCGTCCAGCGTCGTCCGGATGGTGGTGATCACGCCGTGGGTCAGGGAGTTGAGGGCTCGCGGACGGTTGAGCACGATCCGCCCGAGGCCGCCGTCGCCGTCCAGGACGGCCTGGACCTCCTGGACCGCCTGGGCCTGCTGGACCGCTGCCGCCTCTGCCGCCGCTGCGCTCATCGGAACCGCTCCCGTTCCCTTGGTGATCTCGCCTGCCGCGGTCCACCGTACCGGGGCAGTTGGGCCGTTGTGATCACGAGGCCGCCCGGGCTCGCCGAGGCCCGGGAGCGGGGCGGCAGGGACGGCGGTCGCGGCGGACGGCTACGGCAGGTGGCTACGGCAGGTGGCTACGGCCAGGCGCGCAGGGCGAGTTCGGCGACGCGGCCGAGCTCCTCGGCGGTGGCGCCGTCGCGGGCCTGCTGGGACATCCCCTGGATGACCGTGGCGATGTACCCGGCCAGCGCCTTCGGGTCGGCCTCGGGCGGCAGTTCGCCGTCCTGCCGGGCGGCGAGCAGCCGGTCCTCGAAGACCTGCCGGTTCCGGTTGCGCAGGTCGCGCAGGAGGGCCTGGACCCCGGCGTCCTGCGGGGTGACGTTGGTGGCGGCGCTGATCACCAGGCAGCCCGCCGGGTGGGACGGGTCCGGGTAGATCGCGGCGGCCTCGCGCAGGATCCGGGCGAAGGCGGCCCGGGCGCCGGTCTCCTCGGCCAGCGCGACGCCGACGAACGCGCCGACCGGGGATCGGCCGTACCGGCGGACGACCTCCTCGAAGAGCGAGCGCTTGTCGCCGAAGGCGGCGTAGAGGCTGCCGGGGCGGATGCCCATGGCGGCGGTCAGGTCGGTGACGGAGGTGGCCTCGTAGCCGCGTTGCCAGAACAGCCGGGTCGCGGCGGACAGGGCCTCCTCCCGGTCGAAGGCGGGCGGCCGTCCGCGTCGGGGGCGGGGGGCCGGGCCGGCCGCCGGCGCGCTGTCGGGTGTCGCTGCCTCGGTCATGGATCGGATTTTAGAGCAGTCGCTCAAGAAGTGTGTGCTAGCTTCTTTCTTGAGCGATCGCTCAAGAAGTGTCGACGTAGCAGGAGGGGCTCGGTCATGGGTACGTACGGACTCGAGGGCAAGGTGGCGCTGGTCACCGGTGGCAGCAGGGGGATCGGTCGGGCGATCGCCCGCCGGCTCGGACGCGACGGTGCCGTCGTCGCGGTCGGTTACGCCCGGGACGAGACGGCGGTGCGGGAGGTGGTCGACGGGATCCGGGCCGACGGCGGGCGGGCCTTCGCGCTGCGCGCCGAACTCGGGCGGCACGGGGACGCGGCCGCGCTCTGGGCGGCCTTCGATGCGGAGATCGGGGCGCATGCCCCCGGCGGCGGGGTCGACATCATCGTGAACAACGCTGGGATCGGGCGCAGTTCGGACCTCGCGGCATTGACCGAGGAGGGTTTCGACGAGGTGTTCGCGGTGAACGTCCGGGCGCCGTTCTTCGTGGTGCGGCACGGGCTGGAGCGGATGCGGGACGGCGGCCGGATCATCAACATCTCCAGCGGGGCCGCCCGGCTCGCGATGCCGGAGATCATCGCCTACGGCGCGACCAAGGGCGCGCTCGACACCTTCACGCTCAACCTGGCCAAGCAGCTGGGCCCGCGCGGGATCACGGCGAACTCGGTCGCGCCCGGCGTGGTGGACACCGACGTCAACGCGGGCTGGCTGCGCGGAAACCCGGAGGCGCAGGCGCACGCGGCCTCACTCGCCGCGCTTGGCCGGGTCGGGCAGCCGGAGGACATCGCGGACATCGTCGCCTTCCTGGCCTCGGACGATGCGCGCTGGGTCACCGGGCGGGTCATCGACGCGACGGGCGGCGCCGGGCTGTAGGCGGCGCGGAGCGGAGAGGGGCAGACGGAGAGGGGTAGACGGAGAGGGACGGACGGCGAACGACGAACAGCTGACAGATTTCAGATGATGAAATCTGTCAGCTGTTATCCGTCGTCTGTTATCTGTTATCTGTTACCTGTCAGCCGCCCAGCCACCAGCCGTCAGCCCCGCACCCGCCCCGAGACCTCGCCGAAGCCGACCACCACGCCGTCCGGCCCCGGGGCCGTCGCCGTGATGACGACCTCGTCGCCGTCCTCCAGGAAGGTCCGGGTGGTGCCGTCCGGCAGCTTGAGCGGCTCCTCGCCGTTCCAGGTCAGCTCGATCAGCGCGCCACGGGTGTCCGGCTCCGGCCCGCTGACCGTCCCCGAGGCGAACAGGTCGCCGGTGCGCAGCGAGGCGCCGTTGACGGTCATGTGGGTCAGCTGCTGCTGCGCCGTCCAGTACATGGAGGCGAACGGCGGCCGCGACACCAGGTGCCCGTTCAGCCGGACCTCCATGGCCAGGTCCAGGCCCCACGGCTCGCCACCGCGGTCGTCCAGGTACGGCAGCGGCTCGACGTCGCGCTCCGGCGGCGTGACCCGGGCGTGCTGGAGGGCGTCCAGCGGCACGATCCACGGCGAGACCGAGGTCGCGAAGGACTTGCCCAGGAAGGGGCCGAGCGGCACGTACTCCCAGGCCTGGATGTCGCGCGCCGACCAGTCGTTGAGCAGGCAGACGCCGAAGACGTGCTCGCGGAAGTCGTCCAGCACGACCGGGCGGCCCAGCTCGGACGGTGTGCCGACGACGAAGCCGACCTCGGCCTCGATGTCCAGCCGCCGGGTCGGCCCGAAGCTGGGCGCGGCGTCGGCCGGCGCCTTGCGCTGCCCGTGCGGACGCACCACCGGGGTGCCGGAGACCACGACCGTGCCCGCCCGCCCGTGGTAACCGATGGGCAGGTGCTTCCAGTTGGGCGTCAGCGGCTCCGAGCCCGGGCGGAAGATCCGGCCCAGGTTGGTGGCGTGGTGCTCGGAGGCGTAGAAGTCGACGTAGTCCGCGACCTCGAACGGCAGGTGCAGTTCGACCTCGTCGGCCGGCAGCAGCGCCGGCGACAGCGCCTCCCGGAAGGACTCGTCGGTCAGCCAGGTGGTGAGGTCGGCACGCACCTGCGTCCAGGTCGAACGCCCGGCCGCCATCAGCGGGTTGAGCGAGTCCGCGTCCAGCAGGACGGACGGCGCCCCGGCCGCGCGGGCGGCCGCCCCGGCGTCCAGCACGAAGTCCCCGACGCGCACGCCGATCCGGCGCCGCCCGGGCCGGTCGGCCGCGGTGAAGACGCCGTACGGCAGGTTGTGCACGCCGAACGGCGAGTCCTGGGCGCTGGTCAGCCAGCTGCGGGGGGTGCTCAACGGTCCTCCTGGAGGAGTGGACTGGGCGACAGCAGGCCGAGCGCGGCCAGGTCGTCCAGGGGTTCGGCGACGCTGCAGGTGCCGAACGCGGTGAACGAGTTGCGGATCACCGTAACCTGGTGCCCGGTCAGGGCGCGGACGGCCTTGGCCAGTGCCTCGCCGTCGCGTTCGGCCAGTACCTCGGCCGCTGCCGCGCGGTCCGTCTCCTGGGCGGCCAGCAGCACGTTGAGGAAGCCGTGGTGCTCGAAGCCGGTCACCGGGTCGGTGTGCCGGACGGCGTTGTGCAGTCCGGCCGTGCACTTGTACGGCAGGCCGCGGCGGGCGCAGCCGGTGAGGAAGGCGGCCAGTTCGTCCTCGTCCGGGAAGGCCTCAGAAACCACCCCGCCGGTGCGGAACTTGGCCCGGTAGGCGCTGTCGACCAGGGCGTCCAGGGTCTCGTCCAGGCCGTCCCCGCGCAGGAGTTCGCGCGGCATTTCGACGGCGGCCGGCACGTCCGGCGGCAGCAGCCGGTCCAGTTCGGCCACGGCCTCCTGCACGTCCCGGGTGGCGAGCTCGACGCCCGCGAGCTCGAACGGTGCGGCGGCGGTGAGCGCCGGCCCGAGCTCGCTGCTGCCCCCCGGCAGCACGAGCCCGACCCTGAGCGGCCCGGTGCCCGCCACCGCCGCGGCCAGTTCGCCCAACCGGCCCGCCCCGCACAGGAACGGGCCGACCGCGTCGGCGTACCAGGCCGTGCGGTGGACGCGGTGCGCGGGCACCGCCTCGGCGACCGGCAGGTTCCCCGGGGGGAACACCGCCGCGTCGTCGAAGAGCCCGCGGAACAGCTCCGGGACCGGCGAGCCGTCGGCGCTCATCGCGCGGGCCCCCGACCCGCCCAGGTCCAGGCGTAGTTGGGGTCCTCGGCAGCCCGGCCGCCCTCGCCGAGCTCCAGCGGGCGGAAGGTGTCCACCATGACGGCCAGTTCGTCGAAGAACTCCACGCCGATGCTGCGCTCGTAGGCGCCCGGCTGCGGCCCGTGGGTGTGCCCGCCCGGGTGCAGCGAGATCGAGCCCTGGGCGATGCCGGAGCCCTTGCGGGCCGCGTAGTCGCCGCCGCAGTAGAACATCACCTCGTCGCTGTCCACGTTGGCGTGGTAGTAAGGCACCGGGATCGACAGCGGGTGGTAGTCCACCTTGCGGGGAACGAAGTTGCAGATCACGAAGTTGTTGCCCTCGAACACCTGGTGGGCCGGCGGCGGTTGGTGGATCCGCCCGGTGATCGGCTCGAAGTCCCGGATGTTGAAGGCGTACGGGTACAGGCAGCCGTCCCAGCCGACCACGTCGAAGGGGTGGTGCGGCACGGTGTAGCGGGTGCCCGAGATCCCGTTCGGGCCACGGTGCTTGACCAGCACGTCGACGTCGCCGTCGGCGTCGACCACCAGCGGCCCGACCGGTCCGCGGAAGTCCCGCTCGCAGTACGGCGCGTGCTCCAGCAGCTGCCCGTACTTGGAGAGGTAGCGCTTGACCGGGGTGATGTGGCTGTTGGCCTCGATGCAGTAGGCGCGCAGCGGTTCGTCCCCGGTCGGCACCCAACGGTGGGTGGTGGCGCGAGGGATGATCACGTAGTCGCCCTGGCCGACCTCGATCGAGCCGAAGACCGTCTCGACCGTGCCCGCGCCGGACTCCACGTACACGCACTCGTCGCCGAGTCCGTTGCGGTACAGCTCGCTCGGGGCCCCGGCGGCGACGTACGAGATCCGCACGTCGCCGTTGCCGAGGACGAGCCGGCGGCTGCCGACCACGTCCGCGGACTTCCACTCCTGGTCCGCGAACAGCTCGTGCAGCTTGAGGTGGCGGGGGAGCAGGGGATGGTTGGGCACCGTGGACTGGTCCGGCAGCTCCCACGGCACCGCGTTGACCACCGCCGAGGGGATGCCCCGGTGGTAGAGCAGCGAGGAGTCGGAGGAGAATCCCTCCTCGCCCATCAACTCCTCGTAGTACAGCCCGCCTTCGGGTGTGCGGTGCTGGGTGTGCCGCTTGGGCGGGATGTTGCCCAGCTGCCGGTAGTACGCCATCTCCGTGCTCCTCCTCGACGCCTCGAACGTCCGTCAGGGCCGCCGTCAATCAGGGTAGGCCGACGCTCACAGGTTGCCGCGACGGTCCTGCTCGCGCTCGATGGACTCGAACAGCGCCTTGAAGTTGCCCTTGCCGAAGCCCAGCGAGCCGTGCCGCTCGATGAACTCGTAGAAGACGGTCGGGCGGTCGCCGATCGGCTTGGTGAAGATCTGCAGCAGGTAGCCGTCCTCGTCGCGGTCGACCAGGATGCCGCGCTTCTTCAGCTCCTCGATCGGGACCCGCACCTTGCCGATCCGCTCCCGCAGCTCCGGGTCGTCGTAGTAGGCGTCCGGGGTGTTGAGGAACTCGACGCCGCGCGAGCGCAGCACGTCGACGGTGGTGAGGATGTCGTTGGTGGCGAGCGCCATGTGCTGGCAGCCGGGGCCGGTGTAGAACTCCAGGTACTCGTCGATCTGGGACTTCTTCTTGGCGATGGCCGGCTCGTTGAGCGGGAACTTCACCCGGTGGTTGCCGCTGGCGACGACCTTGGACATCAGGGCGGAGTACTCGGTGGCGATGTCGTCGCCGACGAACTCGGCCATGTTCACGAAGCCCATGACCCGGTTGTAGAACTGGACCCACTCGTCCATCCGGCCCAGCTCGACGTTGCCGACGGCGTGGTCGAGGGCCTGGAACAGGCGCTTGGGCGTGCCCTCAGGGTGGGTGACGGTGCTCTGCGCCACGACGTAGCCCGGCAGGTACGGGCCCTGGTAGCGGGAGCGGTCGATCAGGGTGTGGCGGGTCTCGCCGTAGGTGGCGATGGCCGCGCGGCGCACGGTGCCGTTCTCGTCCGAGACGTCGTTCGGCTCCTCCAGGATGGTGGCGCCGCTGGCCCGGGCGTGCTCGATGCACTTGTCGACGTCCGGGACCTCCAGGGCGAGGTCGACCACGCCGTCGCCGTGCCGGCGGTGGTGGTCCAGCAGCGCGCTGTCCGGCTGGACGCCACCCTTGATCACGAAGCGGCAGGAGCCGGAGCGCAGCACGTAGGCCTTGCGGTCGCGGCGGCCGGTCTCCGGGCCGGAGTAGGCGACCAGCTCCATGCCGAACACGACCTGGTAGAACTGGGCCGTCTGGGTGGCGTTGCCGACCACGAAGACGACCGCGTCCTGGGCGGTGACCGGGAACGGGTCGGAGGCCTGGTCGTGCTCGACGAGGCCGACGAGGCGGCGCAGCTGGTCGGCGTCGAGGCCGGCCTCGCGCTCCTCGGGGGTCAGCTCAAGGGCGTGGGACTGCGGGGTCATCGCTCGTTCCTCCAGTCAGGGCCTCGGCGTTGAGGCTTCCGGGGGTGTTCGGGGGCCTTGCGGCCCGCCGGGTCGGATCGCGTGGATCGCGGCCGCACGGCGACGGGTGGGCGGTGCGGTTGCGGAGAGCTTGCTCCTGTCCTGGGGGTTGGGCAACAGGTCGGTTTTTCACTGCTCAATGTGTACAAGCTGGCCAGGAAATCCCGGCTCGGGCTGCGCAAAATGTGCTGTCTCCGGGCGGTCATCCCCGGAATTCTGTGCAGCCGCACCTACCGGCCCTCGGGGCCGGGCCCGTCGGCGGGCGGGAGGTGGCGCAGGAACCAGTCCCCGGCCAGCTCAGCGGCCTGGTCGAGGGTGCCGGGCTCCTCGAACAGATGGCTCGCGCGCGGCACCACCACCAGCTCGCCCACGCCGCCCAGCCGGGCCAGGGCCCGCCGGTTGAGGTCCAGCACGGTGGTGTCCAGCGCGCCGACCACGAGCAGCGTAGGGGCGTCCACCCGGGCCAGCACGTCCGGCCCGGCGAGGTCCGGCCGCCCGCCCCGGGAGACCACGGCGCGTACCGCGGGGCCCAGTTCGGCGGCCGTGTACAGCGCGGCGGCCGCGCCGGTGCTGGCACCGAACAGTCCCAGCGGCAGCCCCCGGGCCCCTTCGGTGCGGCCCAGTTCCTCGGTCACGGCGGTCAGCCGCGAACCGAGCAGGGCGACGTCGAACACCTTGCGCCGGTCCGGCTCCTCGGCCTCGGTGAGCAGGTCGAACAGCAGGGTGCCCAGCCCGCGGCGGTTCAGGTGGCGGGCGACGTGCCGGTTGCGCGGACTGCGCCGGCCGCTGCCGCTGCCGTGCGCGAAGACCACCGCGGCGCGCGCCCCGGCGGGCACGGTCAGCCGGCCGGTCAGCCGGACCCCGGCGACGGCCAGCGGCAGCTCGCGGTCGATCCCGGGCGGCTCCCCGTCGGGCGGCTGTCTGCCGGACGGCTTCGCGCTGGGTGGCTCCCTGCCGGCCGGTTCCCCGGCGGCCGGCTCCCCGGCGGGCCGCTCGCTCCTGGCCTCGGCCAGCAGCCGCAGCACCTCCTCGTCGCCGGTCTGCGTGAAGTCGGCGTAGAACTCGCCGATCGCGAAGAACGGCGACGGCGTGTCGACGCAGACCAGTTCGTCGGCGACCTCGGACAGCCGCTCCGTCCAGTCCCGCGGCGCCACCGGGACGGCAAGCACCACCCGCGCCGCCCCGCGGGCCCGGACGATCCGGCAGGCGGCCCGGGCGGTCGAGCCGGTGGCGACGCCGTCGTCCACCACGACCACCGTGCGCCCGCGCAGGTCGGCCGCCGGGCGGTCGCCCCGGTAGCGCACGGCCCGGCGCTCCAACTCGGCGCGCTCGCGCCGCTCCACCTGGGCCAGCTGCCCGTCATCCACCCCGGCGAGCCGGATGACCTGCTCGTTCAGCACCCGGACGCCGTCCTCGCCGATCGCCCCCATACCCAGCTCGGGCTGGTGCGGCACGCCCAGCTTGCGGATCACGCAGATGTCCAGCGGCGCACCGAGCGCCGCCGCCACCTCGGCCGCCACCGGCACCCCGCCCCGGGGCAGGGCGACCACCACGGTGCCGGGGCCGGCGAGGTGGCCGAGCCGGTCGGCCAGGCGGCGGCCCGCCTCGGTGCGGTCGGTGAAGTGGGTTCCGGTGACGTGCATTCCACGGCCTCCGAGTTCCACCGTACGCCGGTCCGGTGCACCGGTCCCGGGCCTTGCTCCGGGCCTTGCTCCGGGCCTTACTCCGGGCGTTCCGCTGGGCATTCCGCCGGGCGTTGCTCCGGGCAGGGTGGGGGCGTCCGGCGGTTGCCTGCTGGGGGCTTGGCGGGGCCCGCACGGGGGTCTCGGCAGGGCCCGGTGGGACCGGGGCAGGACCGGGGCAGGACCAGGGCAGGACCGGGGCCAGGACCTGGGCGGCCGCGGACCCGGGACCGCGACGGGGCCGCCCGGGACTACGCACGTCCGGGCCCGGGACGGTACGGCCGCGCGGCCGGGAGCGGTACGGGACGACACCCCCGTGCGACCGGGACGGCGGGCGGCGGAACGTGGTGCGCAGAGGCGGTCCGCAGAGCCCGCCCAGCACCGAAGGAGCGTCCGACATGCCGGGCACCGTCATCACCGACCTGCGCCGCCGCGGCTCCGCCGTCGACCCCGGATGCCTGCTCGCGGGACCGCTTCGCGCCGTCGGCCTGCAGTGGCTCGAACCGGGACGGAGCGCCGAGGTGACCGCCGAGGGCGTCGAGCACGCGCTGTACGTCACTGCGGGCTCCGGCCTCGCCACGTTGCCGGAGGACGTCGTGCACCCCGACCACCCCGAGCGCGCCGACACCGGCCTGCCGCTGGTCGAGGGCACCGCCGTCGTGCTCCCGCTCGGCGCGCGGACCGTCCTGACCGCCGGAACGGCCGGACTGGAGTACTTCCACGCCGTCCTGGCCGTTCCCCCGTCCGCCGAACCGTCCGCCGAACCGGCCGCGGGACCGGCTGCCGGAGAAGCCGAAGCCTCCGGCGAAGAACCCGACGAACCCGAAGAACCCGAAGAAGGTGACCAGAGGTGATCGTCACCACCGACACCGGCTCCGCCACGGTCCTGCTCGGCCCGAACGGGGAGCAGGTCCGGATCCGTTCACTGGCCCGTCGCGCCATGCTCACCAGCGCGTGCGAGGCCTTCGACCACCTGCGGCTGAGCCCGGGCGCCCACCACGTCCTGCCCGGGCGGCCCGATGCCGAGACCGTGCTGCACGTACTGCGCGGCGCCGCCGTCATCGGACAACTCGCCGACCAGCCCGACCACTTGGCCTCGGACGGCGACCTGCTGCTGGCCCGCAAGGGCTGCACCCTGTGGATCGAGGCCGGCCCGCTCGGTGCGGAACTGCTCTGCCTCACCCTGGCCGTGCCCCGCCACCGCGCCGGCACCCGGGCCTCACGCGCCCGCCGCCGCGCCGAACACTGCGACCGGCCCTGACCTCCACCAGCTCTGACCTTCACCGGCCCTGACCGCCGCTAGCCCCGCCCTTCACCGTTCTCCGGGAGCCACTTGTGATCCTCGTCCCCGCCGCTGTCCCGCGCACCGCGCCCGTCTACCAGCGGCTGATCGACCCCGAGCGCCGCCCGTCCGTCCGTGCCGCGCTGACCGTCGAGACCCTGCCGCCCGGCGTCCGGGTCGAGCAACTCCCGTGCGAATCCGTCGAGTCGGTCACCGTGGTGCTGGCCGGACGGCTGTCCGCGGGCGGCCGGATCCTGTCCCCGGGTGAGGCGCTGCACCACCCGCCCGGGAGCGGTCACCGGCTCACCGCCGTGCGCGGCGCACCGACCGCCGTGCTCACCGTCCGGCCCGTCCTGTCCGCCGCCCACATCCCCACCCAGCGCGCCGGTTCGCGACTCCTCGGTCCGGTCCGGTCCGCCCGGCGGATCGCCGTCGACACCGTGCTCCTCGCCCCCGGTGGGCAGCACGGGCCGTACGCCGTGACCGCGGTGGACACGTTCCTGGTGCTGCTCTCCGGCGCCGACGCCCGCCTCGGTCTCGCCGACCGCGAAGTGCCGCTGTTCCCAGGTGACTTGGTCTACCTCCGGGCCGGTGAGCGGTACGTCCTGCGAGCTGGTGCGGGCGGGCCGGTGACCGCCGTGCGCGGCCGGGTCGGCGCGGTTCTGGGACCTGAACAGGACCTCGAGCCCATGCAAACGGGGCAGTCCCGTCCGCACAGTGGTGGGCAGAGCGATTGATCGATCGGATCGGCCGCTCGGAAGAACCAGGAGTACCACCTCATGTCCACGAACACTGCGACTGCCTCGACGACTGCGACCAGGGTGATCTGTACGGCCGGAGCGCTGGCGGGCGTGATCGCGGCAGCCCTGGCACTGCGCAAGGCCTGTTTCGGACCCGTCCCGGAGTCGACCGGGCGTTCCGAGTCGAAGTCCGGCCCGGTCACGCGTAAGGACTGCCCGTTCGGGTGCGGGCCCGGCCAGTAGCCCGCCGCGCCGCCACCCCCTCCGACTAACAGCTGACAGCCGACAAAAAACAACTAACAGCTGACAGATTTTGAAATCTGTCAGCTGTTCGCTGTCAGCCGTCGGCTGTCAGTTGTCAGCTGTCACCCGCTCGAGCTGTCACCCGCTCGCCCGCCACGGCCGCTCCCGCTACCGGTTGGCCGCCGCCGAGCGCGGCAGCACCGCCAGCACCTGTGTGCCGTGCTGCTCGGGCAGCGGTCCCACGGTGCAGCAGCCACCGATCTCCGCCGCCCGGTCGGCCATCGACCGCAGGCCGACCCCACCGCCCGGCGGTTCCTCGGTGGTCTTCGCCTCCCACCGGTACCCGACCCCGTCGTCCTGCACGGTCAGGGTCAGCGCCTCGTCGTCCACCCTGAGCGTCACCCGCGCGGTCCGGGCCCGGGCGTGCCGCAGCACGTTGTTGAGCGCTTCCGCGGTGATCCGGTAGGCCGCGACCTCCACCGCCGCCGCCAGCTCCGGCAGCGGTTCCGGCGCGACCTCCACCGTCACGGCCAGCCCCGCCCCGATGAAGTTGTCCGCCAGCTGCCGGACCGCCCGGGCCAGTCCGAGTTCGCCCAGCGGCGCCGGCCCGAGCCGGTCGGTGATCCGGCGGACCTCCTGGATCGCCATCCCCAGGCCCTCGGAGACGGTGTGCAGCGGATCCGCGAGCCCGCCGTCCGCCGCCGTCGAGGCCGCGTTGTCCACCCGCAGCCGCAGGCCGGCCAGGGCCGGCCCGAGCCCGTCGTGGATGTCCCGCCGCAGCCACCGTCGTTCCTCCTCCCGGGCGGCGATGATCTGCTCCCGGCTGGCCAGCAGGTCCTCCTGGAGCTGCAGGGAGGCGACGGCGGGCGAGGCCTGGTCGGCGAGCGAACGCAGGATGTCCACGTCGGTCGCCGCCAGCCGCTCCTCGCCCGTCCGCAGCCCGACGGTCAACTCGCCGATCGGCAGCCCGTTGTGGACGAGCGCGAAGCCCTGGCTGCGGCCGTTCAGCCGCCCGGCGGTGGCCAGCGTGCGCCGTCCGGCCCGGGTGGTGACGGCCAGGGTGACGCCGGGCAGCTTGAGTTCCTCGGCGACGGTCGCGCACAGCGCCGCCGGCAGCTGCTCCGGGTCGACGACCTGCCGCACCCGCCCCGCGAGCGTGCGCAGCACCTGGTACGGCTGCGCGCGTTCGCCGTAGTACAGCCGGTCCACCACGGCGACGGCCCGTCGCGCCGCCTTCGGCAGAGTGGCGCCGAGCGCGTACACCAGGGCGATCAGCAGCAGGGCGGCTCCACCGCGCCCCGGTAGCAGCGAGTTGGACAGTACGGCGGCGGCCACCACGAACAGTCCGGTGACGCCGGTGCCCAGCAACAGCCCGATCAGGACGCTGCGGGCCGCCCGGTCGAGCCGCCAGCCGTGGTCCCGGATCACCAGGAAGCCGATCGCGACGGCCCAGACCGCCCCCGCCGCGGTGAACAGCCAGTAGCTGAGCCAGTAGTGGTCGGCGCGGTTGCGCATGTAGAAGTCCTGCAGCGCGACCCAGAGCACGTACGCCCCGAGCATGCCCGCCACCCGCAGCCGGTGCCGACGGGTCTCGGCCGCGTCGCGCCCCGGGACGGCCGCCGGCCGCAGCAGCCGTGACAGCAGGACCAGCGTGACGAACCCGAGCACGCACTCGCTGATCAGCAGGTCGTGGCCGCCCAGTCCGTCGACCACGGTCACGGCGAGGTGTGCCGGCGGGCTGTCGGCCAGCGGGTTGGTCCGCCCGTAGGTCGTCGGGTAGGCGAGGCCCTGGGCCACCTCGGCGGTCACCCACACGCCGACGGCCCCGATGAACCACCACCATCGCCGCGTCGTCAGCCGTCCGCTCGGCAGCCAGAGCGGCAGCGCGTAGATGAGCGTCGTCCTGACCGCGCTGAGCAGGGTGTCGAAGGCCAGTACGGCGCCGGCGATGCCAGGGTCGCGGACCTCGACCCACAGCGGTGCGGCCGCCACCCGGGGAAGGATGTTGGTGAGCGCGTAGACGAGCATCACCCAGCCGAGCGGACTGCCCGGGCGGTGCGCGTGGAGCAGCATGCCCGCTCCGGCGGTCGGCAGGGCGTAGACCAGGATGGCGAGTTCGTCGCGGGGGTGGGAGACACCCGGTTCGCCGAGGTGGACGAGCACGTAGCAGATCCACACCGTCGCGGAGACGAAGCAGAGTGCGGTGACGACCGCGGCGGCGGTCAGTTGCCGCTCGGCCCGGGTGCGGCGCGGGGGATCGGAGACCGTGATCATGGCACCACCTCGGTTCTCGACAGCGGGTGTTCCGCCGGCCGCGACGTGGTCCGCCGGCGCCTTGTCCCCAGAGCGTTCGGTCCCAGGGCGTTCGGTCCCAGGGCGTTCGCTCCCAGTCTGGTCGGCCCGGTGTCCCGGTCGCCTGAGGCAGCGGTCACGCATTCCGGGCGGGACGGCGGTGGGCCCCGGGCGGGACGGCGGCGGGCGCCACCGCCGCCGTGCGGACGACCTCCGGGCATGTCACGGAGAGTCACGTGATCGCCGCTGCTAGTGTCGGCCGGGTGGATGAACACCAGCTGGTCGCACCCTCAGGCCCGGCGGGCGGGGCCACGCCCGTTCGGGTACTGATCGTCGATGACCACCCCCTCTTCCGCGAGGGGCTCAAGGCGGCGCTGGAGAGCGCCGAGGGCGTCACCGTGGTGGCCGAGGCCGAGCGGGTCGCCGACGTCCCGGAAGCGGTCGCCCGGCACAGCCCGAACGTGGTGATCATGGACCTCTCCCTGCCCGACGGCTCCGGGCTGGAGGCCGTCCGCCGGCTCGCCACCCAGGACCAGTCCCCGCCGGTGCTGATGCTGACCATGTCGGACGACGACGGCAACCTGCTCGCCGCGCTCCAGGCGGGCGCCCGCGGCTACCTGGTCAAGGGCGCGGGGCGCGAGGAGGTGCTGCACGCCGTCCGGACGGTCGCCGCGGGCGGCGCGGTGTTCGGCGGAGAGGTCGCCGGGCGGATCACCGCCCTGCTGGCCGGGGCGAAGATGCGCGAGGCCGGGCAGCTCTTCCCCGACCTCACCGCCCGCGAGGCCGAGGTGCTGGACCTGGTCGCGCGCGGCCACGACAACCGGCGGATCGCCCGGGAGCTGGTGGTCGCGGAGAAGACCGTCCGCAACCACGTCACCCACATCTTCGAGAAGCTGCACGTCGCCACCCGCGCGGAGGCGGTCGCCCGGGCCCGCGACATGGGCCTCGGCGACGGCTGAACCCGCCGCCCCGACGGGGGAGGTCCAGGGGCCGGGGGCTCCGGAGATGTCGGAGACGTCCGGGGGTGCCGGTCCGCCGACCGGCACCCCCGGAGTCGTACTGGTCCTCGCCGGACCTACGGCTGCGTCACGGCTGCATCTCGTACGCGCCCGAGAGCGCCTCGACCCGGGCCCACACCTTCGCGGCGCGTTCGGCGTCCGCCACCGGGCGGCGCACGTGGGCCAGCGCCCAGGCGGCCTGCTCCTCGGTGGTGGAGGCCTTGCCGTGCAGCTCGGTCGCGTGCGCGGAGAAGTCGCGGACCAGCGCGTCGAACACCTGGTCCAGGACGTCGGCGTCGAGGCCGGTCAGCTCGGCCTGCTCCAGCACCAGCTGGCCGTAGACGATCAGTGCGAACAGCTGGCCGATCTCCAGCAGGAAGTCCAGGTCGGCCTGCTGCTCCTTGCTCGGCGCGTGCTTGAGCAGCAGCTCGCAGAAGCCGTCGGCCTGCTCGCGGAAACGGGCGACGTTCGGCAGCTGGGCGTGCCGGTCGTAGGCGGCGCGCCAGTCGTGGAAGCGGATCGCGCCGAGGCCGCGGGCCGGGCCCTGGTGGAACAGGAAGGCGTCGTCGGCGGCGTCCAGCCGGGTCGGCACCGGCGCGTACTCGGCGGGTGCGAACAGGTAGTTGCCCATGAACTTGAGGATCAGCGCCAGGTTGACGTGGACCGTGCCCTCCAGCTTCGGCAGGCCGCGGATGTCCTTGGCGGCCTTGTCGAAGTAGGTGTCCGCCTCGAAGCCCTTGGCCGCGATGACGTCCCACATCAGGTCGATGACCTTCTCGCCCTCGGTGGTGACCTTCATCTTGGTCATCGGGTTGAAGAGCAGGTAGCGGCGGTCCTCGGCGGAGGCGGTGCGGAAGTAGTCCACGGCCCGCGCGCTGAACAGCTTCATCGCCACCAGGCGGGCGTAGGCGTCGGTCAACTCCCGCCGCACGTGCGGGAAGTCGGTGACCTTGCGGCCGTACAGCACCCGGTTGTGGGCATGCGTGACGGCCTCGTACATCGCGTGCTCGCAGATGCCGACCGAGGCGGTGCAGAGGTTGAACTTGCCGACGTTGACGGTGTTCAGCGCGGCGTCGAAGGCGGCCTGCCCGGTGTGCAGCACGTCCTCGGCCCGGACCGGGTAGTCCTCCAGACGGAACTCGCTGACGTACATCTGGGCGTTCACCACGTTCTTGACCAAGTGGTACGCGTCGTGGCGGCTGTCGGCGGCGAAGAAGACATAGCCCTCGGGGCCCTCGATGTCCGAGCGGCGGCCGAACACCGAGACCAGGCCGGCCACGTTGCCGTTGCCGATGTAGTACTTGGGGCCGGTCGCGGTGAAGCCGCCCTCGCCGTCCGGGGTGAGGATCATGTCGGTGGAGTAGATGTCGGCGCCGTGGGTGCGCTCGGAGAGGCCGAAGGCCATCACGTGGCCCTCGGCGAGGAGCTTGGCGGCGCGGGCCCGGACGGCCTCGTTCTCGCTCTGCCAGACCGGGCCGAGGCCCAGGATGGTGACCTGCCAGGTGTACCAGTAGCCGAGGCCGTAGAAGCCGAGGATCTCGTTCAGCTCGGCGATCCGCGCGGTGTCCCAGCGCTTGTCGGCATCGGCCGTGGACGGGGTCAGGAACTCCGCGAACAGGCCCTCCCGGGCGGCGAATTCGAGGAAGTCGCCGTACCAGGCGCGGTCGATGTAGGTGTCGATGAGCGCCTTCTTGCCGCGGGACTCGAACCAGTCGACGGTCGCGCGCAGCAGCCGGCGGGTCGGCTCGTCGAACTGCGCGGGGTCGTAGGTGCGCGGGTTGAAGAGCATCGGGGGCTCCCAGGGGGTCGAGGGTGTGAGGACTCGGCGGGGTGGGCCGGGGTGCAGCGGAGCGGCGGGGGAGAGGGGAGGGGACCGGCGGGCGAGGCGGGCGGGTGAACGGGCGGCGGCGAACAGAGTTCAGAAGACAGATTTCAGCGAACAGATTTCAGATTTCAAACTCTGTCATCTGTTATCTGTGATCTGTTACCCGCCGTCTGCCGCCTACCGTCCGTCCGTCGGCCGTCCGTCCGCCGTCATTCGTCCGCTCTTCCCCGTCCGTCCTCCGCGAGCCGGCGCAGGGTGGCGAGCACGTCGTCCAGCCAGGCGAGGGTCATCCGCTCGAACTCGATGCCGCCGCGCAGCACGACGTGCTGGAGCTCCTGCCGGGTGTCCAGCGCGGTGAGGTCGGGGAAGTCCCGCTGCTCACCGTGCAGGTAGCGGGCGAGGAGGGCGGCGTGGCTCTCGCGGTGCCGCTCGACCTCGGAGATCAGTGCGGCCGGGTCGTCGAAGGCGGCGGCCCGGATCTTGACCGCGAGCTCGTGCCGCACGGTCTCCGGTTCGACCGGTTCGCGCAGCCAGTCGGCCAGCGCGGCCCGTCCGGGGCCGGCCGCCGAGTAGACCTTCTTGTCCGGGCGGCCGTCCTGCGCGACCTCCTCGGCGGCGACCCAGCCGTCCGCCTCCATCCGCCGCAGCACCCGGTAGATCTGCTGGTGGGTGGCGGTCCAGAAGCGTCCGATGGAGCGGTCGAAGCGCCGGGCCAGTTCGTACCCGGAACCGGGCTGCTCCAGCAGCGAGACGAGGATCGCGTGCTCCAGTGCCATGCCCCGCATCCTGCTATGCAACGAGTTGCATAGGCAATGGGCCCTCGGAGTGTTGAGACACAGGTCACCGGTGTGACTGTCAGCGATAGTGGGCGGATGTCACCGATAGTTGGCGACAGCGGCGATCAGTAACCATGGGTTACGGTCATCTTCGAAGATCCAGACCCTTCCGCGTACGCGAGCTGTTGTCCTGAGCGCATGGCTGTGGATACCGGGGCGGCGATTCCTTCGGATGCCTGCGAGCTCGACGCGCTGGTGGTGCCGTACGCGGGTGACGCGGCTGTGCGGGACCGGTTGCTGCTCGACGGGGGCAGGGTGGGCCGGTGGGCGACGTCCTGGACGTTGAGCGGTGACCAGGTCGTCTGGCCGGTACGGGACCTGGGCTCGGTGGAGGTGTTGTCGTCGCAGCCGGTGCGGCGGTTCACCTGGTTGCCGCGGCAGTTGCACCGGCCAGGGCTGGAGTTCTTGGTGTCGACCGGGCGGATGCACGGCTTCGAGTCGCTGGAGGAGCGCTCGTTGCTGCTGGCGCTGGACTTCGTCGGGGTAACGGAGGTGATGCCGCAGCCGTTCCGGTTGGACTTCGAGCACGTCGGTGGGCGGTCGGCGCACGTTCCGGACTTCCTGGCGGTGATGCCGGACGGCACACGGTGGATGCTGGACGTCCGGCCCGCAGATCTGATCCGGGACGAGGACCTGGTGAAATTCGCTGCGACGCGGGAGGCGGCGGCGAGTGCCGGGTGGCGCTACAGCGTGGTGGCGGGCTGGCGGCGGCACGTGCTGGGCGTGGTGGATGCGCTGTCGGCCCGGCGGCGCCCGCGTTCGGACCGGCTGGGGCTGCAGCCGCTGCTGCTGGAGCGGGCCGCGCGGGGGCCGGTGCGGTTCAGCGACCTGGTCGCGTCGACGCCGTGGCCGCTGCCGGCCCGGGCGGAGGCGCTGCACCTGCTCTGGCACCGGCGGCTGGGCGTCGACCTGGCCGCACCGCTGGGCGACGGCTCGCCGGTCTGGCTCGGTGCCGCCGCTGGGGGCGGGTCGTGAGCCGCGGCGTCCTGGTGCTAGCACCGGGGGTCACCCTGGACGTCGACGGGGTGGAGTGGACGGTCGAGGAGGTGGAGCCGCAGCTCGGCCGGATCGTGCTGGCCAGCCCGGGTGGGGAGCGCGAGTGCCGGTCGCTGCGGTGGCTGGTTAACCACCCGGGTGTCCGGCCGCTGCAGGCACCCGCAGCGGGGCCAGTCCGGGGCGGCCGGCCGGGTGTCGTGCTGGACGATCTGACTGAGGAACAGCTGCTGCGGGCCCGGATCCGGGCCGAGCACGTGCTGGAGGCGGAGACCGGGTTCCGGGGCGGGCACCCGTCGATGGCCTTGCCCGGCGAGCCGCGGCCCGGCTATGACCCGCAGGCCACGACGGTGGGCGAGCGGAGGCGGGCGAAGGCGGCCGAGGTTGCCGCGATGCCGCCGATGGAGGCCGCGGCGCTGGGGATCCGGTTCATGAGCGAGCGGACGCTGGAGCGCCTGGCCGGGAAGGCCGGCCGGGAGTTGGTACTGGCCTGCGCGGACGGACGGTGGACGCGCTCGGGCGGCGGGCACCCGAGCGTCACGGGGGAGGTCCGGGAGGCGATCTTCGCAGTCCGGCAGGAGTCGCTGCGGCGCTCGCGCATGAGTTTCTCCGCCCGGCACCGGCTGCTGCAGCAGTACGTCAACGAGGTGTTCCCGGACTTCCCGCTCGCGCAAGTGCCGTCGCGGAACACGTTCGTGGCGGTCTGGCGGGAGTGGTTCGGGCCGGACGGAGCACGTCAGCGCTACGTCCGCACCGCGCAGACCGCGGAGACGGGGCAGCGGGTGGTGGTCCACCGGCCGGGCCAGGTGGTCGCGCTGGACTCGACGCCGCTGCCAGTGAAGGTGAGGGAGTCGGTGTTCGGCGAGCCGGTCTCGGTGGTGCTGTCGATTGCGCTGGACCTCTACACGCACTCGCTGGTCGCGTTCCGGCTGACGTTGGTGTCGGACACGTCGGTGGACATCGCGATGCTGCTGCGGGACGTGATGCTGCCGCTGCCGATGCGTGAGGGCTGGGGCGAGGAGATGGAGTGGCCCTACCCTGGCGTCCCGGCCTCGGTGGTCGCGGAGTTCGCCGGGCACAAGGTCGCCGCGCTGCCGTTCTTCGCGCCGGAGACGGTGACCACCGACCACGGCGGCCCCTACAAGAACCACCACCTGGTCGACGCCCAGCGGGTGTTGGGCTGCAACATCCTCCCAGCCCGCGCGTTGAGGGCGAGTGACAAGTCCGCCGTCGAGCGGGCGTTCTCCTCGATCAAGACGCTGCTGCTGGAGCACCTGCTGGGCTTCACCGGCACCGACGTCGCCGACCGGGGCGCCGATCCGGAGGCGGACGCGCTGCTGACGATGTCGCAGATGGAGCACGTGATCGCGACCTGGATCGTGAAGGTCTGGCAGAACCGCGTGCTGGGTGAGTACGCGCCCTCCTGGGGCCCGGGCGAGGGGCACAGCCCGAACTCCCTGTTCGCGGCCGCCGCCCTGCAGGGCGGCCTGGACCTGGAGATCCCCGACCCGGAGCTCTACTACCAACTGCTGCGGGGCCACCACGTCAAGATCCACCAGGGTCGCGGGGTGAAGATCCTCAATCTCTGGTATCACCACCCGGTGCTGGAGGAGGATCGCTTTCGCGGGCCGTCCGCGCGCGGCGGCCGGCACAAGGGCGGCTGGCTGGTGCGCTCGGACCGGCGCGACCGGCGGTCGGTGTTCTTCGAGGACCCCGACGAGCCGGGCTGCTGGCACACCTTGCGCTGGACGGGGCTGCCGCCCGAGGGTGAGGTCCCCGCGTTCTCCGATGCGACCGCATCCAGCTTGCTGGCGGAGGTCCGTGCTCGCGGGATCTCTCCGCGCACCGACGCCGAGTTGCTGCCTGTCCTGCTGGAGATCCTCGGCTCGGCGATCCCGGTCGAGCAGTGGCCATCCCGGATGACCAAGCGGGAGAAGACCGGCCGCTCGCGCCGCACCGCCCAGAGCGCGGCCGCCGCGACCGACCGGCCCGCACCGGCACCCGCGAAGTCTCCCGCGGACAACGTGGTGGCCTGGCCCGTCGAGGCGGCGGCGGTCGACGCGGCCGTCGACACCGAGCGCCGCCGGCTCCGGGAGGCGAGCGTCGTCCACGCTCCCACCCCGCCCCCGCGGCTGGGCGACAGCCTGCGACGCCGCCGCCTGTTCGCTCTGCCGCCCGACGACGCCCCCGAGGCACAGGAGGAGAGTTCGTGACCGACGCCACCGGGCGGCCGCACCCGCTCAGCGCGATCCTGGCCGGCAAGCCGCCACGTCGGGACACTTTCGACGGCTGGCAACACTACCGGGCCAACCGCAGGGCGTTCGAAGCCGCACCGGTGCTGACGCTGGACCAGTGGCGGGCGCTGAGCCCGCGCGGGCGGGCCCTGCACGACCTGCACCGAACGGCGACTCACGTCAACCTGCCCCTTCAGGAGACGCCGATGGCGTTGAAGGTTTCCCGGCTGCTGTCCCGGAGGATCCTTGGCAACGCGCTGCAGCGGACCGCGGCGACCTGGCCGGGGGTGATCGTCGGCGGGTGGGGCTATCAGGGCAAGACGGAGACGGTCTGCGAGGTCGCGGCGGAGTTCGAGGACACCTGGCTGGAGATGAACGGCTTCGTGAACCCCGGCGCCCGGCCGGGCGTCCGGGCCCTGCACGCGCCGGTCGCCTACGTCCAGACGCCCGTCACAGCGACGCCGAAGGGCCTCTGCGAGGCGATCCTGGGCTTCTTCGGGGCGCCGACCAAGGGCCTGACCCTGTCCCAGCTTGTCCGCCAAGTCGCCGCCGCTCTGGACGACCACGGAGTCCTGGTCCTGATCCTGGACGACATCACCCGGCTGCGGCTGCACCGCGTCGATGATCAGGATGCCTTCGACCTGGTCCGGGCGTTCATGAGTATGAACGTCACCCTGGTGTTGGTCGGCGTCGACATCGCCGGGGCCGGCCTATTGCGGCGGGCCAGTTGGGACAAGCGGGGCAAGCAGTGGGTGATGCCCGCCGCAACGGGCGGCCGCGTCCATGGCCTGGAGGTCACCCAGACCGAGCGCCGGTTCGACTTCGTCGAACTGGACCGCTTCCGCTACACCACCCCCGCCCAGATCCAGGCGTTCCACGACCACCTCGTCGGCCTGGAATCCGGTCTGCGGCTGTTCAACGCCGTCCCGGGCATGCTGACCGGCGGCGGCATGCCCGAATACCTCATGCGCCGCACCGGCGGCGTCGTCGGACTGCTCAACCGCCTGACCGAGGATGGCGCCCAGGAAGCGATGGACAGCGGCAGGGAGCTGATCGACGAGCAACTGCTCGACGGGATCGTCCTGAGCCTGGACGACCCGGACCGTGACCCGGCGGCCGGCGAAGTCCCCCAGATCCCGGCGACGGCGCCCCCGACCGTCGCGGCGGCGGGCCGGAAGGGGGAATCCGCAGGGTCGGGCCGGCGCGGGCGCAACACAGTCTTCGACGACACCGGCCCGGTCGCGCAGAAGGGGGCCTGACTGGTGGACGACCGCTTCCCGGCCGCCTTGCCCCGGAGCCTGGATCCGCTGCCGGGCGAGAGTTTGCCCGGCTTCGTTCTGCGGCTCTCCCACCTGCTGGATCTGCGGCCGGGTCTGGTCGTCCGATGCACTGGCCTGGGCACCACCGGCGGAGGGTGGTCCTCCCGGGCGTCGGCCATGCAGCTGTTTGTGCTCGAAGCCGATGTCCGGGCCCGGTTCGCTCGGGCGACCCGGTTGAGCGAGGAGGAGGTCGACCGGCTCACCCTCCGCCGTTGGGCCGCCCACTACCCGCCGATCGCCGACGCGGTCGGCCGGCCGGACCAGAGCTTCCGGCGCCCGTTCCTGAACCGCGAGTGGGTCCTGCCGGCCTCCAGTCGCTACTGCCCGCAATGCCTCGCGGGTGACGGCAGCGACATCCAGCTCCGACACGGCGGCCCCTGGAAGCTCGAATGGCGCCTGCCGGTCGTCTTCGGCTGCCTGGAGCATAACCGCCTGCTCGCGGATACCTGCCCGGGCTGCCGCCTCCAGGCGCTGAGCGGGAGGACCCGGACCACCAACACTCCGGACCTCATCATGGGCCCGGGTCGGCAGGTCCTGCATCCTGCTCAATGCCGGAACACAACGGAGATGTCGCTGCACGGCCCGGTCTGCGGGACCCGACTCGACTCGGCTGACAACACGACTGCGGCGCTCACTCCGGAGCAGGCGGCCCTCCAGGTCAAGTTGTTGGAGTTGCTCTCCGATGACCGCGATCCCGTCCGGTCGTTCCAGGCATTTGCCGATCTTCGTGCCGCTGCCGCGCTGGTCATCTCGGCCTGGCCGTGGTCCTCGTTCGACTCGCAGGTTTCGCGGGAAGAGATCGACCTGGTCATGCAGTCCCTTCCCGCCCTCCACCACAGGAACAGGAACACTGCGAGCACCGGGGGCCGGTGGGGAAGCGCTCCAACCACCAGTGCGGCCGCGGCATGCATACTTCGGCTCGCGGACGCTCTCCGCACTCTCCCTGCTCCCCAGCTCCGCCAGGCGCTCAGCCGCCGGCCGGGCATAGGCTTCCACGTCGACGGGTCCGGATGGGGCCGGACCTGGGAACATGTCCGACAGGACTGCTCACCGCAGTTTCGGACGCAACTCCAGCAGGCAGTTCAGCGCCAGTTTTCCCCCGCGGTCCAGGAGACCAACGCAACCCTGCTGATCCCCGTTCGCCAGCGCGGCTACCGGCCCGAGCACATCCCCCAGCGGTTCCCTCGTGAATGGCTGGACATCCTGGTGGCCAACGGCGCCCCGAAGGAGATCCGAAGCGTTCGAACCCAGTTCCGCCGAGCTGCGGCGATCCTGCTCGTCCAAGCCGCAGACGGGACCACCGCGGCCGACGCCGCACGCTTCCTTGGACTCCCACGAGACCGTATCCGAGGCCGGTTCCTGAGCCTCATGCCGACAGCGGGCCACCCCTGGATGCAGAGGCATATCAGCGAGAAGCTGCCGGAAGCATTCGAAGCCCTCGCCCGGCACATCGCTGAGCTGCCCGACCCGGTCGACTACCACGAACGACGCCAACGCTTGGGCTCATGGCACCTTCGCCCACCCGACTGGGAGAACCTCACCGCGCAACTGCCCCCGGCAACCTCGGCGCGGCCTCACTACGGCCCTGACCTGCACCGCACATGCGCCTCGGCCTACATCTGGGCCAAGGCCACGAGCGGCGAATGGACACACGCACCGATCTTCCAGCCCCCGCTGGACCCGGCCGGGACCATCGTCAACAAGACGAGCATCGAACACGCGCTTCTCTGCATCATCGACACCCGACGTGATCGCCACTACACAGCACTTCGCGAAGCCCTGAACGATCACGCCCAGGAGCTCACCACCGCAGCCCCCCTTAAGCGACTACCGTCCGTAATCAATACGAAGAACGTCCGCCAACTACCGCCGACAGGAACCGCCAACTAGTGCTGCCAAAGCACCCAGCCACCTGCGCGCATGCCTATGGTCTCCGCCAACTAGCGGCGAGAGTCACAACCGGCGTGATCGGATGGTTATCGGTCATTCCGGACTATCAGGTGCAAAACCTTGGAGAAGCGCCAGAATAGGTACGGGGCTTGCCCCTTTCAATGGTCCCGAACCACAGGAGGTGGTATCGGTGGCAACCCACGTGCCGGCAGGCATGGAGCACCACCCGGACATCGTCGAACTCCGGGAACACTACGAGCGGGTCACCTCGACCCCCCGCGCCCAGGGCGTCGAAGCCCTGGCCGTTCTGGCCGGTCTGTTCCTCGCGGCATCGCCGTGGATCGTCGGCTTCACCGCGTTCAGCACCCTGACCGTGACCTGCCTGATCGTCGGGCTGGCCTACACGGCCCTGATGGCCGGCTACGGCTCGGCCTACGAGCGCACCCACGCGAGGGCTTGGGCCGCCGCCGCGCTCGGCATCTGGACGATCATCTCTCCCTGGGCCGTCTCAGGGTCCGTCGCACACGGCAAGAACATCGTCACCTGCGTCATCGTCGGTGCCGTGATGTTCCTGCTCGGACTCGCGGCGCTCTCGATGGCCACGATCACGTCGAACGGAGCAGCGATGCGGCTCGGCCGGGCCGGCCGCGCCAAGGGCTGACCTTCCCCGCAGCCCGCGTCCGGGGCACGGAGGGCACTCGTGCCCGCCGCGCCCCGGCGCACCGACCGGCCCGGCCCTACCCGGCCCGACGCCCGACCCCGTCTGGCCCGACCGGTTACGGGTGCGTCATCCGCAGCACGTCCAGCGCCCGGTCCAGCTCCTCCTCGGTGAGCGCGCCCCGCTCGACGTACCCTCGCTCCAACACCACCTGACGGATGGTCTTCCGCTCCGCCAGCGCCTGCTTGGCGACCTTCGCCGCCTCCTCGTAGCCGATGTACCGGTTCAGCGGTGTCACCACCGAGGGCGAGGACTCCGCGTACTCGCGGGCCCGTTCGACGTTCGCGGTGATCCCGTCCACCGTCCGGTCCGCCAGCAGTCGAGCGCTGTTGGCCAGCAGCCGCACCGACTCCAGCACGTTGCGGGCGATCACCGGGAGCATCACGTTCAGCTCGAAGTTGCCGCTCGCGCCGGCCAGCGTCACCGTCGCGTCGTTGCCCACCACCTGGGCGGCGACCATCAGCACCACCTCGGGCAGCACCGGGTTCACCTTGCCCGGCATGATGGACGAACCGGGCTGGAGGTCCGGCAGGTTGATCTCGCCGAGGCCGGTGCGCGGGCCGGAGCCCATCCACCGCAGGTCGTTCGCGATCTTCGTGAACCCGACGGCGACCGTGCGCAGTTGGCCGCTCAGCTCGACCAGCGCGTCCCGCGCACCCTGCGCCTCGAAGTGGTCTCGGGCCTCGGTCAGCGGCAGCCCGGTGGCCCGGGCGACCTCCTCGATGACGGCCGCCGGGAACCCGGGCGGGGTGTTGATGCCGGTGCCCACCGCCGTTCCGCCGAGCGGCAGTTCGGCGACCCGGGGGAGGGTCGCCAGCAGCCGCTCCCGCCCGTGCCGCACCTGGGCCGCGTAGCCGCCGAACTCCTGGCCGAGGGTGACGGGCGTGGCGTCCATCAGGTGCGTGCGGCCGGACTTGACCACCTGCGCGAACTCGACCGACTTGCGCTCCAGCGCCTCCGCGAGGTGCTCCAGCGCCGGGATCAGGTCGTGGGTGACGGCGGCGGTGGCGGCGATGTGGATCGAGGACGGGAACACGTCGTTGGACGACTGGCTGGCGTTCACCTGGTCGTTCGGGTGCACCGGCCGCCCCAGCCGTTCGCCGGCCAGGGTGGCGATCACCTCGTTGGCGTTCATGTTGGACGAGGTGCCCGAACCGGTCTGGAACACGTCCACCGGGAACTCGTCGTCCCAGCGGCCCTCCGCGACCTCCTCGGCGGCCGCCGCGATCGCCCCGGCCGTCTCCTCGTCCAAGACCCCGAGGCGGGCGTTCACCCGCGCCGCGGCCGCCTTGACCCGGGCCAGCGCGGCGATGTGCGCGCGCTCCAGCCGTTGGCCGGACACCGGGAAGTTCTCCACCGCCCGCTGCGTCTGCGCCTGCCACTTCGCGGCGGCCGGCACCCGCACCTCGCCCATCGAGTCGTGCTCGGTCCGGTACTCCTGCGGCTTCTCCCGCTCGTCACCCATCGCGCGCTGCACCTCCTGTACGGGCCGGTCAGGCCCGGTCACGGGACTTCCGATCACGACAGCCGCGCGCGGGCCCCGGGTATTTCCACCCGGGGCCGGCGATCTCCGATCCGGGACGCGATGTGCGGCGTGGGCGTGGCTAGCGCCGGGGCAGCTCGGCGCGGACCAGCGCGCCCGGCTCGGTGCCGGCCTGGGCGACGGACGACCCGTCGGGTGCCCAGATCCCGGAACCGCCCGAGCTGTCCGGGTACTCGCCGGTGGACCCCGCGGACGTGGACAGCACGACCCAGACCCCGTGCGCGGTGGCGCGCGCCCGGCAGTGCTCGTCCCGCCGCTCGGCCTGCGCGGCGCCCGGGCCGTACAGGGTGGAGGCGACGTAGGCGTCGATGCCGAGCGCGGCGGTCTCCTCGGCGTGCGTCGGGTCGGCGGCGTCGGCGCAGACCGCGAGGCCCAGCCGCAGCCCGTCCAGCTCCAGCACGACGGGCTTCTCGCCCGGGGTGAAGCGGTCGGGCTCGCCCTCGCCGTGCAGGCGCATCTTCCGGTAGACGACGGTGGCGCTCTCGCCGGTGACCGCCAGGGTGGCGATCGACTCGTGCCCGTCGGCCTCCGCTACCGGCGCGCCGACCAGCGCGAGGGCGCCGGTGGCGGCGCAGGCCTCGACCAGTGGGGCGAGCCGCGGGTCGGCCGGGTCGACGGCGGGGGCTGCCAGGTCGTAGCCGGTCAGCGACAGCTCGGGGAACACCACCAGGCGGGTCCCCGCCGCCCGGACGGCCTCGGCGTGCCGCTCGACGTTGACGGCCAGGGTGTCCGGGCGGCCGCGCTCGGCGCAGAGGGGCTGGGCCACGGTGACGGTCAGCGGCGCGGACGAGGGCATGGCGGGGCCTCCGGGCAGGTGGGGGCGGGGGTCAAGATCAACCTATGCGGCCGCCGAGGAGCTTGGCAAGGGCCGGGAACCCGGTCCGGCCGGGCTGGACGCCCGCCACACCGGACCCCACCATGGCGGCATGAACAGCAACGATGCCGCCGCCACCCGCTACGAGGCGATCGCCGACGAACTGGCGCCCCGGGGCGCCCACCGCTCCAAGATGTTCGGCATGCCCTGTCTGAAGGACACCAACGGCAAGGCCTTCGCCGGGTTGCACGGGGACGAACTTGTCTGCCGGCTCGGCCGGGAATCGGCGGAGCACGCGGAGGCGCTCGCCCTGACGGGGGCGCACCTGTTCGACCCGGCGGGCGGGCGACCGATGAAGGACTGGGTCTGCCTGCCCGGTACGGCGGCCGACCGGTGGCAGCGTTACGCGGAGGCCGCCCTCGCGGCGCCACGCTGAACCCGGCCCGGCCGGAGGCGGCGCGACTACCGCCGGGGCAGCTCGGCGCGGACGGAGTGGACAGTGGACGGGTCTCGCCCGTTCGCGCCATGATCACTCGAACGAGTGAGATCCCGGCCGGAACGCTTCAAACTGTCGTACGGCACTTCGTACGCTCCTGACCGGGTCAGGCGGATGCCGACCGCCCCGGAGCGCCGCGATCCGGCCCGGGGAACCGATGCAGGGGGCGGACCGGATGACCACAGAACACGACGGCAACGACACCCACCGCGGCCTGAGCAGGCGGCAACTGCTCGGCGCCTCCGCGGCGCTCGGCGCCACCGCCTGGCTGCTGCGCGGCACCATCGGCCCGGACGGCGCCGAGGCCGCCACGCCGGTACCGCCCGGCCTTCCCGCCGGCACCGAGCTGTACCAGCGGGTGTTCCAGAACTGGTCCGGCGAGATCCGCACCGACCAGCTGTGGACCTGCGCGCCACGCACCCCCGAGGAGGTCCCGGCCCTCGCCGACTGGGCGCACGCCAACGGCTGGCGGCTTCGCGCCACCGGCTACCGGCACACCTGGGCGCCGCTCACCGTCGCCAACGGGACCCCGGCCGACGCCCGGGTCCTGCTCGTGGACACCAACCGGTACCTCACCGCCATCACCGCCGACTCGCCCACCACCGTGCGTGCGCAGACCGGCGCGAGCATGGAGGCGCTGCTCGCCCACCTGTCCGACCGGGGCCTCGGCCTGACGGCCTGCCCTGCGCCGGGCGACCTCACCGTCGGCGGAGTGCTCGCCATCGGCGGCCACGGCACCGCCACCGGCGCCGGTGGCGAACTGCGCCCGGACGGGCACGGCTACGGCTCGGTCAGCAACCAGGTGGTCAAGCTCACCGCCGTCGTCCTCGACCCGGCGACCGGCCGCTACGCGCTGCGCACCTTCGACCGCGCCGAGGCCGACAGCGCCGCGTTCCTGGTGCACCTGGGCCGCGCCTTCCTCACCGAGGTCGTGCTGCGCGTCGGAGCCGACCGCCCGCTGCGCTGCGTCAGCCGGCTGGACATCCCGGCGAGCGACCTGTTCGCCCGCCCCGGCACCGCCACCGGGGGCGGCGGGCTGCTCGGCGGAGTGCTGGGCGGAGTCCTGGGTGGCGGCGGTGGCCCGCGCACCCTCGCCGACTTCGTCGAGCGCGACGGCCGGGTCGAGGCGATCTGGTTCGCCTACACCGACTACCCATGGCTCAAGACCTGGACCGTCGCCCCGAGCAAGCCGCTCGCCTCCCGGGCCGTCGACCAGCCCTACAACTACCCTTTCTCGGACAGCATTCCGGAACCGGTCGCCCGACTGGCCGGCCAAATCGTCTCCGGCGCCTGGGGATCGGCCCCGCTGTTCGGTCAACTCCAGTACCTGATCGCCAAGGTGGCGCTCACCGGCGACCTCACCGACGTCCTGCTCTCCGGCGGACTGCTGCGCGACCTGCTCACCGGCGACCTGATCACCCACCTGCTCGCCGGCGGTCTGCGCTCCGACCTCTGGGGCCCCTCGCGCGCCCTGCTGCAGTACGTCCGGCCCACCACGCTGCGCGTCACCGCCAACGGCTACGCGATCTTGACCAAGCGCGCCGACCTGCAGTGGGTGGTCAGCGAATTCGCCGCCTACTACCGGCAGTTGCTCGGCGAGTACCAGGCCAGGGGCGAGTTCCCGGTGAACGGCGCGGTGGAGATCCGGGTCACCGGCCTGGACGACCCGTCCTACTCCGGCGTCCCCGGTGCCCGGCCCCCGCTGCTGTCCGCGCTGCGCCCCCGGGTGGACCGCCCGGAGTGGGACACCGCGGTCTGGCTCGACGTCCTCGCCTTCCCCGGCACGCCCGGACTGGAGCGCTTCGCCCGGGACTTGGAGCAGTGGCTGCTGCGTACCTTCGACGGCACCCGGGCCGGGATGCGGGTCGAGTGGTCCAAGGGGTGGGCGTACACGGCGGACGCCGCCTGGTCCGACCAGGACCTGATCGGCCGGGTCATTCCCGACAGCCTGCGCGCCGGGGGCGGGCCCGGCTGGGACGAGGCGGTCGCCACGCTCGACCGGTACGACCCGCACCGGGTGTTCGGGAACCCGTTCCTGGACGGGCTGCTGAGGTAGCCCGGGCCTCCGGGTCGGGAGGCGGCGGTGGGCGGCCGGCGCTGACGGACGGCGGGTGACAGCGAACGGATAACAGATAACAGCTGACAGATTTCGAAATCTGTCAGCTGTTATCTGTTTGCTGTCATCTGTTCGCGGCCGCCACCCGCTACCCGTTGCCCGTCGGTCGCCACCCGCTGGGGGTCAGTCGCCGCAGCCGGCGGCGGTGCGTCAGATGTGCTCCATCACGATCACCGCGAGGGTGTCCGGGGCCAGTGCGCGGAACACATGGGGGGCGTCCCCGGGATAGCTGATGTAGTCGCCCGGGCCGAGTTCGACCGGTGTCTCGGTCGGGCCGACCAGGGCCCGGCCCGAGCCGATCAGCACGTGCTCGACGGTGCCGGGCATGTGGGGCTCGGAGGCCCGGGTGTCGCCCGGCTGGGCCTCGATCCGGTAGATGTCGCGCCGGGCGTTCGGCGGGCAGGAGGAGAGCACAGTGGCCGCGTAGTTGGCCTGCTCGGAGTGGGTCACCGGACCCTCGCCGGCTCGGAGCACCTTGACGGTGGGGCGCGGCGGGTCGACCAGTCGGCTGAACGGCACGTTCAGCGCGACCCCCAGTGCCCAGAGTGTCTCCACGCTGGGGTTGCCCGCGCCCGACTCCAGCTGCGAGAGCGTCGACTTGGCGATGCCGGCGCGGCGGGCCAGCTCGGCCATCGACAGCCCGCTGCGTTCGCGTTCGCGCCGGATGGACGCGGCGATCTGGCCGATCAGCTCCGTGCCGGAGCCGTTGGCGCCCTCGGGCCGGGTGGTCCGGTCACTCATGCTCGCCACTCACGCTTTCTCCAGGCTCCTTCGGTCGGCTTCCCGCTGGTGGTGCCGTTCATGCTGCCACGGCCGGCCTCCGGGGGTCGGGCTACGGGCCTCGAGGACGTTCGTCACACCGGTCCTTCCGTTCGCCTTGACGAACGACGACTCTGGGTTCACTCTGATGAACATGCGTTCGCTACTCCGAACACTCGAACATGCGACCCTCCGCGACATCGCCCTGGTCTGTGTCGCCGACGCGCTCGTCGGCGCCTCCTTCGGCGCGATCAGCGTGTCCGGCGGCCTGCCGCTCTGGGTGCCGACCGCCCTGTCCGTCCTGGTCTTCGCGGGCGGCTCGCAGTTCGCGGCCGTCGGCGTGGTGCTCTCCGGGGGAGGCGTGCTCGCGGCCGTCGCCACCGGTCTGGTGCTCAATGCCCGGCTGCTGCCGTTCGGCTTCGCGGTCGCCGACGTGCTCCAGGGCCCTTGGTGGCAAAGGCTGTTCGGGGCGCAGATGCTCACCGACGAGAGTGCGGCCTTCGCGTTGCAGCAGCACGAACCGCGCCGCCGCCGGGCGGCGTTCTGGGTCTGCGGGGTCTCGCTGTTCGTGGTGTGGAACGTCGCGGTGCTGCTCGGGGGCCTCGCCGGCGGGCTGATCGGGGACACCGACGCGCTCGGGCTGGACGCCGCCTTCCCGGCCGTGCTGCTCGCGCTGGTGCTGCCCTCGCTCGCCGACCGCGCGACTCGTACGGCCGCGGTGGTGGGTGCGGTGGTGGCCGTCGCGGCCACGCCCTTCGTGCCGGGCGGGCTGCCGGTGCTGCTGGCCCTCGTCGGGCTGCTGTTCGCCGGGCGGCCCGGACCGGGGCCCGGGCTAGGGGCACCGGGTGAACTGGGTGAACCGGGGGAGCAGGAGGCCGCCCCGGCGGCCATGAAGGAGGAGGCCCGATGATGCCGCTGTACGCGATCCTGCTGCTGGGCGCCGGGACGTACGCCTACCGGGTGGCCGGTCCGCTGCTCGGGCACCGGCTCGCGCTCTCGGCGCGGATCCGGCACCTGCTGGCCGTCGCGGCGGCGGTGCTGCTGGTCGCGCTGGTGGCGACCGGTGCGCTGACCCAGGGGCACGGTTTCGCCGGGTGGGCCCGCCCGGCGGGGGTGCTGGTCGCGGGTGTGCTCGCCTGGCGCCGGGCACCGTTCCCGTTGGTGGTCGTGGCCGGGGCGGCGACGGCGGCGGTGCTGAGGCTGTGCGGGGTGGGGTGACGGCAGGCCGAGCACGGCGGACGGCAAACGGCTGACAGTATTCAGCGAACAGATAACAGATTTCGAAATCTGTTATCTGTTCGCTGTCATCTGTCAGTCGTCACTCGTCAACCGCTCCGCCTGCACCTCGGGCCGCTTGCTGTCCCACAGCAGCTCCCACACCTTGAACACGCAGTGGTAGTCCCGCATGCTCCCCCGCGAGATCAGCAGGTAGGTGTCCCCGTCCCGCAGCAGCGTCTGCTGCCGGCTGCTCATGGGGTGCTCCGGGGTGTAGGTCGGGACGATCCGCCGCAGCTCCGCGACGGCCTCCTCCCGGGTGCCCTCGACCTCGCCGAGCACCTTGTTGCCCCAGGTCCGGTCCTTGCCGATGCCCACCGTCTCCTCGACGACCAGCGCCCAACGTGCCATGTCCCGCCTCCCCTTCCGTGTTCCGTAGCGGCCGTTCGGGTTCGTACCGGCCGTACGCGCTCGAATCGGCCGTTCCCCGTCGGCCCGCCCGATCCGTCAGCGCACCAGCGACTTGAAGAAGATGGTGGTCGGCTGCAGCACGCCGGTCGTGTCGGCCGCGTAGTCGGGCACCGAGCCGACCCGGGTCCAGCCCTCCGCCTCGTACATCCGCTCGGCCGGGCTGCCCGTCACGGTGTCCAGCACCAGCAGCCGGATCCCCGACCCCGCCGCCCGCTCCTCCAGCGCCGCCAGCAGCCGCCCGGCCAGCCGCTGCCCGCGGTCCGCCGGGTGCACCATCAGCTTGGCCACCTCGCCCCGGTGCCGCCCGTTCGCCGTCGTGGCCGGCCGCAGCTGCACCGTCCCGGCGAGCCGCCCGTCGGCCGCCGCCCGGGCGGTCCACAGCACCAGCCGTCCGGCCGCGAGCTCCGGGACCAGCGCCCGCCACCACGCCGCGGACTCGCCCGGCTCCAGCGGGGCGAGGAAGCCGACCGAGGCACCGCCGTCGACGGTCTCCGTCAGCAGCCCGGCGAACTCGGCCACCGAGGAGTCCAGTTCCTCGGCCGTCACCTCGTCGACCACGTACCCGGTGCCGGACATGTCGCCTTCCTCACTCGCTCCCGTCGGTCCCTGACCGGGCGGGTTGCGGAATACTCGCCGATGTCCCGCCGAGACTACAAGGAGCTTCAATGCCGAAGCCGACCCGGATCGACCCGGCCGACCTGCTCGCGGTCGGCGACCTCCTGACCGACGAGGAGCGGTTGGTTCGCGACACCGTCCGCCGGTTCACCGAGGAGCGGATCCGCCCGCACATCGGCGACTGGTTCGAGCGCGGTGTCTTCCCGGCCCGCGAACTCGCCCCCGAACTCGGCGCGCTGGGCGTGCTCGGCATGCACCTCGACGGCTACGGCTGCGCGGGCGCCGACGCGGTGGCGTACGGGGTCGCCTGCATGGAACTGGAGGCGGCCGACTCGGGGCTGCGCAGCTTCGTCTCGGTCCAGGGCTCGCTGGCGATGCGCTCGATCCACGCCTTCGGCTCGGAGGAGCAGAAGCAGCGCTGGCTGCCCGGCATGGCGGCGGGTGAGCTGATCGGCTGCTTCGGCCTCACCGAGCCCGACTTCGGCTCGGACCCGGCGAACATGCGCACCCGGGCGGTCCGCAAGGGCGGCAAGGGCGGCAAGGGCGGCGAGGGCGGCGACTGGGTGCTGTCTGGCAGCAAGATGTGGATCACCAACGGCAGCATCGCCGACGTCGCCGTGGTCTGGGCGCAGACCGAGGAGGGCGTGCGCGGCTTCCTGGTCGAGCGAGGCACCCGCGGCCTGACCGCGACCGACGTGCACGGCAAGCTCTCCCTGCGCGCCTCCGTCACCAGCGAGCTGGCCTTCGACGAGGTGGTGCTGCCCGCCGACGCCGTACTGCCCGGCGTCACCGGCCTGCGCGGCCCGCTCTCCTCCCTCAACGAGGCCCGCTACGGCATCCTCTGGGGCACCGTCGGCGCCGCCCGCGACTGCTACACCGCCGCCCTGGACTACGCGAAGAGCCGGATCCAGTTCGACCGCCCGATCGCCGGCTTCCAGCTGACCCAGCAGAAGCTGGTCGAGATGATGCTGGAGGTGGAGAAGGCGTACCTGGTGGCCCTGCGGATCGGCCGGCTCAAGGAGGAGGGCGCGGCCCGCCCGCCGCACGTCAGCTTCGGCAAGCTCAACAACGTGCGCACCGCGCTGGAGATCGCCCGCAGCGCCCGGACCGTCCTCGGCGCCAACGGCATCACCACCGAGTACCCGGTGCTGCGGCACGCCAACAACCTGGAGTCGGTGCTCACCTACGAGGGCACCAGCGAGATCCACACCCTGGTCCTCGGTGAGGCCATCACCGGTGAGTCCGCCTACCGCTGACGAGCCGTCCACCCACCATGAGCAGCGAATAACCGGTGGCCGGGCCCCTCGCGGCCCGGCTACCGTCCCGCTATGACCAGTCAGCCCGCCCGGCAGCAGCCCCCGACCACCACCCTCTGGCGCCCCACCGGCCCGCAGGAACTGGCCCTGGTCGAGGGCGCCGACTGGCGTGCCTGGCCGGCCCGGCTGCCCGAGCAGCCGATCTTCTACCCCGTGCTGAACGAGGACTACGCGGTCCGGATCGCCCGCGACTGGAACGTGCCCGCCTCCGGCGTCGGCTACGTCACCCGCTTCGAGGTGGAGACGGACTTCCTCGCCCGCTACCCGGTGCAGCGGGCCGGTGGCCGGACGATCCTCGAACTCTGGGTCCCGGCGGAGGAGTTGGCGGAGTTCAACCGGCACATCGTCGGCCGGATCGAGGTCGTGCACGAGTTCCGGCCGGAGGGCTGACGACCCTGCGCGCGCCCGTCCTGCTCGCCTGCCTGCTCGCCTGCCTGGACGCCGCGCCACCCGGCCTTCGCCAAGCCGACCGCCGACAGGTCCTTTCCGCCCGCCGTCCACGCGGACGGTTCCCGGCTGCCCCGCACCGGCGAGCGAATCGGCCCGGACACCCCGTCCTGGTCGGCGAGCCGGTGAGCATCGCCGCCGAGTACCGGCTGTTCCTGCCCGACGGGGAGGCACGCACGGGCGGCCGCTACGCCCGCTTCGGCTCCCGACACCTCGCGGACACCTGCCGTTCGGCGCCCCGTCGCCGACCGGTACGGCCGACCGTGAAGCATGGCGCGGTCGGCGGCGCCCTCGGCGGGCGCGGCCGGGTGTGCACGACCGAGAGGAAGCCCCACCATGTCCGCAGTCCAGTGGCCCCGCCCCCGCGTCCTCGTGGTCGGGATCGACGGAGTCCGCCACGACTACCTCGCCCAGGTGCCGATGCCGCGCCTCCAGGAGGTCGCCGAGGCCGGGTTCCTGGTGCCGGTGACCGTCGCGGACTCCACCCCGACCATGTCCGGACCGTGCTGGGCCACCATCGTGACCGGCGTCGAGCCCGCCAAGCACGGCGTCTGGGGCAACCACCTCGGCGGCAACCGGCTGGACGTCTTCCCCGACTTCGCCACCCGTCTCAACCGCGGCGACCGCCGCCGCACCTTCGTCGCGGCCGGTTGGGACCCGCTGATGATCAACGAGTCCGGCGGCCCGCTGTTCCGCGCCCCCGGCCGGCTCTCCTACGTGGCCCCTGCCGAGGACACCCCCGAGGCCTGGGAGGCCGTCGACGAGGAGGTCACCCGGGAGGCCGTCCACGTCCTCGGCACCGCCGACCCCGAGGCCTCCTTCGTCTACCTGGGCGCCGTGGACGAGACCGCCCACTTCCTCGGCTGCGGCGAGGAGTACCGCGCCTCCATGCGCACCGCCGACGAGCGCCTCGGCCGGCTGCTCGACGCCGTCCGCGGCCGGGAGGACTACCCGCAGGAGCAGTGGACCGTCATCGTGGTCACCGACCACGGGCACGTCGACGCCGGCGGCCACGGCGGCCGTACCGTCGAGGAGCGGACCGCCTGGGTCGCCTGCGCCGGGCACGACATCCCGGCCGGCCCGCCCACCGGCGAGATCCGCCACCCCGACGTCGCCGCCCAGGTGTACGCCTCGCTGCTGCGCCCGATCGACCCGCACTGGACCCTGGACGGCCGCCCCTTCCCCGTCGCCCGGCCGGTCCCCGCGACCGTCTGACCCGGCGCCCGCCTGGCCCGGCGCCCGCCTGGCCCGGCGCCCCACCCCCGTCCGTCGCGCGCCCGGCCCATGCCCGCCCGCGGGCCGGTGCCCCGGGTGCAGCACACCGGGCTGCGGCGGGGCCGCGCCTGCGTCAGGCTCGATCGGGGCTCGGGACGTACCCGGGCCCGGCGTGGCGGCCCGAGCGCCGGAGCGGTACCCGCCTGCCTCCGGGGCCGGCCCCACGGACATACGCCTGAAGGTGGAGACGGTACCCCGTGGGTTGGATGCACGATCGCGACCTGGTGGTGACGATCCGGAAGGTCGGCCCGCGCCACCATGGATACACCCGGACGGCGGACCGTTCAGCCAGGACGGGTCGCGGACGGGCCGGCGGCGGTCCCGGCCGCACCGGACGCAGCACGGGCGCCGCACGCAGCAGGCGCACAGCAGGCAGCACAGGCATCGGACGTACCGGACACACCGGACGCATCGGCACCGCACACGGAGAGGGCAGCCAGGCATGAAGGGCATCGTGAGCAAGGTCGCGCTGGGAGTCGCGGGCACCGGCATGGCCGTCGCCGTGGCAGCGGTGGCAATCGGCCCGCGGGTGTCCGAGTGGTACGACGGGCGCCACCAGGAGCTGGCCGCGTTCGACAGCGGCTCGCAGGCCAAGGCCGAACGCCGCTCGATGCCGACCTGGCTGCCCGACAATGCCTCCTCGGTCAGGTACCTGATGTCCACCACCGGCGACGACCGGCTGCTGCGGGCCACCCTCCCCGAGGGCCGGCTGCCCGCCGGCTGCAACACCGGGGTGCCGGGCAAGGGGCCGCACCCGGTGCCGGTCTCGCTCAAGGCGGGCTGGTTCCCCGAGGGCATCGCGGCCAAGGCCACCGGCACCTGCGGGCACTACAATGTGACGCTCACCGGCAACCAGCTCTACGCGTGGCAGGACGGCGCGACGCTGCAGGCGGCCCTTCGCGCCGAGCACGTCGCCAAGCACTGAGGGTGCTGATCGGGCGCTGACCGGGCGCTGATCCCGGATCAGCCGTCCTGACCAGGGAACGAACGGCCCGCCGGGCACCGGAAGGTGCTTGGGTTCTAACGGTCCTCGCAACACCTGCGATCTGTGGGAGTTGCGAGGACCGTGGGCGTTGGGCGTAGTGATCTTGCCGGGTTGCGGGAGCGTTTCCTTGAGCGGCTGGATGTCGTAGGCAGCGTGACCGTGGCGGCGCGTGAGTTGGGGCTGAACCGGAACACCGCCTTCACCTGGGCCCGGAAGGCCGGACGGAGGTCGGTTGGCCCGCCGCGTCGGCATTCCGGGCGGGACGAGTACGAGCGGCTCCGGGCCGGCGGTATAGCCCGCCGGGTGGCAGCCCGGCAGGTCGGCGTGAACGAGCGCACGGCCAGGGACTGGGACCGGGGCGTCAAGAAGTCCCGCCATGCGCGCACCTATCCCGGAGGGCGCCGCGTCGACTATCAGGCGGGAACCGTCACCATGGCCGGTGTGACAACAGCACCGGTCAGCTTGAGGGCCCTGGAAAAGCAGCTCCACCCGCGGTTCCTGACACTGGCCGAGCGCGAACAGATCCGCGATCTTCGCGAGGCGGGTCAGTCGCTGCGGGCGATCGGACGGGCCCTGGGGCGGCCCGCGAGCACGGTCAAGCGGGAGATCGACGCGAACTCGGGCAGCGAGGGCTACCGGCCCTACCAAGCCCACCGGGCGGCGGCAGCGCGCCGGCCCCGGCCCAAGGACCGCAAGCTGCTGCGCGAGGGACGACTGCGCCGCTTCGTCGCGGACAGGCTGCGCAGGCGGTGGTCACCGGAACAGATCTGCCACGCTCTGCGGAGGGAACATCCCGGCGACGAGAGCATGCGGGTGAGCGTGGAAACGATCTACCAGGCGCTGTACTTCCAGGCCCGCGGGGGCCTGAAACGGGAAGTGCAGGCAGCCGTCCGCTCCGGGCGGACCCGCCGCAAACCCCGCCGGAACCCCGAGCGGCGCACTTCCCGGTTCGTCGATCCGATGGTCATGATCAGCGAGCGCCCCGCCGACATCGAGGACCGAGCCGTTCCCGGTCACTGGGAAGGCGACCTGATCCTCGGCGCGGGCGGGCGCTCCGCGATCGCCACCCTGGTCGAGCGAAGCACCCGCTACACCATGCTGGTCCACCTGCCGGGCGGAGCCCACGACGCCGAGACCGTCCGCGACGGGCTCGTGCGCACCGTCCAGACCCTGCCCGCCCACCTGCGCGGTTCTCTCACCTGGGACCAGGGCAGCGAGATGGCACGGCACAGGCAGTTCAGCATGGCCACCGACATGCCCGTCTACTTCTGTGACCCGGCCTCGCCCTGGCAACGCGGCTCGAACGAGAACACCAACGGGCTGCTGCGGCAGTACTTCCCGAAAGGCACCGACCTGAGCCTGCACGGTCCCGAAGACCTCGAACACGTCGCCCAGGAGCTCAACGGCCGCCCACGCAAGACGCTCGGCTGGGATACCCCAGCCGAGCGTCTACGTGATCTACTCACCGTCTGAAACCAGGTGGTGTTGCGACGACCCCTTGAACCCAAGGTGCGGGCGGGCCTTCGTCGTGCGCGTGCTGTGGATCGGCCGGTGGGCGGATCCGTCCCGGTGCACCCCTGCCGTCGTCGCGCCCGAGGTGTTGGGATAGGACGGACCGCGAACAAACCCCGCGTCACCGCGTCCGTTAGGAGAGCCATGCCCGGCCCGACCGTCGGTCCCACCGACGACACGTCGACCGATCCAGCTCCAGATCCAGCCCCAGATCCAGCTCGAGCCCCAGCCTCAGTCCCAGCCCCGGCGTCCGGCAGGTCGGCAGCCGCCGGCCGGGCCACCGTCGTCGTCCTCGGCGGCCTCACCGCGCTCGGCCCGCTCACCACCGACCTCTACCTGCCCGGTCTGCCCGCGATCGCCGATGACCTGGTCGCCGAACCGGCCGCCGTCCAGCTCACCCTCACCTTCTCGATGATCGGGGTCGCGGCCGGGCAACTGCTCTTCGGGCCGCTCAGCGACCGCTTCGGGCGCCGTCCGCCGCTGCTCGCCGGGCTGGTCGTCTACACCTTGTCCAGCGTGGTGTGCGTGTTCGCGCCGAACCTGTCGGTGCTGATCGCGGCCCGCTTCGTCCAGGGCGCGGCCGGGTCGGCCGGACTGGTCATCGGACGGGCCGTCGCCCGGGACCGCTTCCAGGGCGTGGCGATGCTGCGCTTCCTCGCCTCGATCGCGCTGATCTCCGGGCTGGCACCGATCCTCGCCCCGATCATCGGGGCGCAGCTGATGCGCTTCACCTCCTGGCGCGGCACCTTCGGGGCGCTCACGGCGCTCGGGCTGCTGCTCACCCTGGCCGCGTTCGGCGCGCTGCGCGAGAGCCTGCCGCCGCAGGCGCGGGACGGCGGCGGGGTGGGCGCGACGCTGCGCACGATGGCGCGGCTGCTGAGCCACCGGCCCTTCCTGGGACTGGCGTTGACCAGCTCGCTGGCGTTCGGCGCACTGTTCGGGTACATCAGCGGGTCGTCGACGGTCCTCCAGCACGTCTACCAGGTGTCCCCGCAGACCTACAGCCTGCTGTTCGGGCTGAACTCGCTCTCCATCGTGGTGATGACCCAGCTGAACGGGCGGGTGCTGGCGCCGCGCTTCGCCGCGCGGTCGCTGATGCTGGCCGGGCTCGGGACGGCTGTCGCGGCCGGGGTGGCGCTGGTGCTGCTGACCACGGTGTGGGACTTCGGGTTGACCGGGTTCTGCCCGCCGCTGTTCGTGCTGATGGGCAGTCTCGGGGTGGTGCTGCCGAACACGGCGGCGCAGGCGCTGAGCCTGGTGAAGCCGCAGGCGGCTGGGACGGCCTCGGCGCTGCTGGGGACGGGCAACTTCCTGTGCGGCGCGGTGGTCGCGCCGTTGAGCAGCCTCGGTGGGCGACCGTCGGCGACCCTGCTCGCGCTGGTGGTGCTGGGCTGCGGTGCGCTGGCGCTGGCGACGTACGCGGCGCTGTGCCGGCCGGGGCGGCTGCGGGAGGTGGCGGAGGGGGTGGAGGGGGCGACCGAGCGGGCCTGACAGATGACGGCAAACGGATAACAGCTGACAGATGTTGAAATCTGTCAGCTGTTATCTGTTTTCTGTTATCTGTTACTTGTCAGCTGTCAGCTGTCAGCTGTCAGCTGTCAGCTGTCGTCCGTCGCTCAGGAGATCGAGAAGTCGTCCCCGTAGACGCTGCCCTGCCCGTACCAGCCGTGCAGGTACACCGTGACGCTGCCGGAGGCGTCGGTGGTGAAGGGGACGGAGAGCTTGGTCCAGCCCGAGGAGATGGTCCAGGTGCTGGCGTTGGCGCCACCGCTGACACCCAGGTAGGCGTAGTTGCCCTGCACCCAACCGCTCAGCGTGTAGCTGGTGTTGGGCTTGAGCGTCACGCTCTGGGTGCAGTCGCCGGTCTGGCTCGCGGAGGCCGCGGCCTGCAGTGCGTACGAGCCGGAGTGGACCGGCGTGGTCACGATGCCGCCACCGCTCTGGCAGGTCCAGGGGGCCGCCTTGCCGGTCTCCAGGTCACCGTTGACCAGGCCGGTCGACGGGGCCGTGCCGGTGACGGTCAGCGAGTAGGTCGCCGTGTGGCTTCCCGAGGGCGCGGTGGCCGTCACGGTCAGCGGGTAGGTGCCCGCCACCGCGCCCGAGGTGGTGGCGATGTTCAGGGTGGCGCTGTTTCCGGCGGTGACGCTGCCGGGGGTGACGGTGGCGGTGACTCCGGCCGGGGCGCCGCTGACCGAGAGGTTGACGTTCTGCGCCGAGCCCGCCGTGACCGCTGTCGCGATCGCCGCCGAGGTCGACGAACCCGCCTTCACGGTGGCGGAGTTCGGGTTCACCGCGACCGAGAAGTCGTTGGTCACCGTCGATCCGCTGGTGAAGGGCGCGAAGATGTGGGTGAAGTCCCAGGTGTTCTGGTTGATCCCGGAGCAGGAGTCGTCCCCGCCCTTGCCCGGGCAGCTGCCGTTGTCGCGCTGGAGCGCCCAGAAGGACAGGGTGTTGATGCCCTTCGACACCGCCCAGTTGTACACGGTGGTGGCGTTGGCGACCGTGAAGGTCTCGGCCGCGCCGAAGTCGTCGATGCCGACCATCTCGGTGATCCCGATCGAACCCCACAGCTGCGAGGGGGACTTGGCCGGGTAGAGCTGGGCCAGCTGGTTGTACAGGCCCTGCGCCGAGGTCTGGGTGTCCGCCGCCATGTCGTGGGTGGCGTTGTCGTAGTAGTCGAAGGTCATCATGTTGACGACGTCGATCCGCGCCTTGTTGCTGACGGCGTTGCGCAGCACCGCGAGGCCGTTGTCGGCCAGCCCGCTGGTGGTGGTCGGCAGCGTGTAGGAGAACTGGACGTTGCGCCCGTTGGCGGCGGCCCAGTCCTGCACGACCTTGATCGCCTTGTTCCGGCGGTCGATGCCGGCCGTGTTGGTCAGCGAGTTGTCCTCGATGTCGAGGTCGATCCGGCTGATGTCGTAGGTGGTGATCAGGTTCTCGTAGGCGGCCGCGATCTGGTTGACGTCGGTGCAGCTGTCGGCCAGTTCGGTGCCGGTGTTGTCGGCGGTGTAGCCGCCGAAGGAGGGGATCACGTCCCCGCCGTTGGCGCGGATGGTGGCGATGTCGGCGCCGAAGGTGGAGGAGGACACCGGCTTTGAGGTGTCGCCGTTCCAGTACGGGGTGCAGGAGCCCTTGGTGGCGGCCTGGAGGAAGGCCATCGTCAGGTACTTGGCGCCGGACTGGGCGGCCAGGGTGGCGGGGCTCTGGCCGGTCCAGGACTCGAAGTAGGGCGCGAAGACCCGGCTGGGGAGCGGGGTGGCGGCCTGGGCGGAGCCCGTCCCAGTACCGACCAGACCGGCCGAGGCGGCCAGTGTGACGCAGGCCGTCAGCGCGGCCCGGAGGGTTCTGCGAAGACGCATGGATTCTCCAACAGGCGTGGTGGGGGAGGATGTTGGGGGGCGTACGGGCCGCGGGACGTCCGGGTGGTCGTGTGGGGTCGACCGTGCGGACGTCCGGGGCCGGGGATCGGGTGCCGGGAATCGAGTGCGGGGGATCGGGTGCAGGGGGCGTTCGATGCGGACGTGAGGGCGTGCGGAGCCCGCCGCCTCGCGTGGAGGCGGGCGGCGGTGCGAAAGGTGCGCACGCCGTAGGAGGGCGGGGGCGGAGCGGAGCAGGGCAGTGCCTCAGCCGCCGGTGGTCACACCCCCACAGTGCATCCCGGTCGGATCGACATGCTTATGTTTGGACTAGACCACTGGTCTGTCAAGAGAGCTAACAGTTCGTCAGCGGACGGCCCCGGCCGTCGAAGGGAGGGGGCGCCAGTGGCCGCGCACCCGGCGGGCGGGGCGCGGCCACGGCTGCCCGGAGCTCAGGACACCGGGCGGTTCGGGGGCGGTGCGGGCGGCGTCAGCGCGCCGCCGGGCAGAGGGTGGCGCGCAGCGCGTCGTCGATCTTCGCGGCCGTGTCCGGTCCGAAGCCCTGCGGATGCTCGGGCGAGGTGAAGTGCTGGTCGGCCAGTTGGGCCAGCTTCGCCTTGTCCTTGGGGTACTGGTACAGCGCCTGGCACTGCTTGCGGGCCTGTTCCACCACCTGGTCGGGCTTGCCGCCGACGATCGCCGGGTCGATCGCGTTCAGTGCGGCGACCACCTTGCCGGTCAGGTCGGCGTCCGGCTTGGCGGGCAGGCCGGCGTCGGCGGGCGGTGCGGGCTTGGCCGGGGCCGAGCCGTCCGCGCCGGGTGTGGAGCCCGGGTCGGCGGGTGCGGACGGTGCGGCCGTCGCGGGTGCCGGGGCGCCTGCCGAGGCCGTGGCGTCGGCGGTGGCGGCGGTGGGGGAGCCGGCCGCGACGGTGGCCTTGGCCGAGCTCGAGCCGGAGCCCGATCCCGAGCCGGAGCCCGAGCTCGAAGCGGAACTGGAGCAGGCAGCGAGGCTCACCGCGGCGAGTGCCGTGAGGGAGGCGGCGAGGAGACGAGTGCGCATGGCGCCACACTGTCATGTTCGCGGCGTAGAAGGGAAGGTCCGGTGGGGCTGCCGGGAAGGGCGCGGAAACGGCGAACGACGGCCCCGGAGGAAGCCCCTCCGTGCCGCCGCCCGCCGCGCCGCTGTCCGCCGCCCGCTGTCCACCGCCCGCCGCCCGCCGATTCCCGGGCAGGGCAGGGCAGGGCAGGGCCGGGCCGAGTCGGGTGGGGCCGGGTCGGCCGGACCGTCAGCCCAGCCCGTTGCTCTTCAGCCAGTCCTTGGCCACCGCCGACGGGTCCTCCTTGTCGACCGAGACCCGCTTCATCAGCGCCGTCAGCCCGGCCGTGTCGAGCTTGGCCGACACCGCGTTGAGCGCCGCCGTCGCGTTGGCGTCCACGCCCGCCTTGTTGACCAGCGGGGTGACGTTCTGCGCGCCGAAGACGTTCTTCGGGTCGCTCAGCGGCACCAGCTTGTACTGGACGATCTTCGGGTCGGTGGTGAACACGTTGCCGACCTGGATGCTGCCGTCCTTGAGCGCGTTCGCGGTGGTGTCGGCGGTGGGCTTCCACTCCTTGAAGGTCAGCCCGTAGACGTCCTTGAACTGCTGCTCGCGGCGGGTCTTGAACTCCGGCGGACCACCGATGGTGAACTCGCCGGCCTTGGCCGCGAGGTCCGTGATGCTCTTGAGGCTGTACTTGTCGGCGGTCTCCTGGGTGACGCTGAGCGAGTCCTTGTCCTCCGCGGGGGAGGAGTCGAGGATCGCCAGCGAGGCGGGCAGTGCCTTGGTCAGCGCCGCGTTCACGTCCGGGGTGGTGACGGCGGTGTTCTTGGCGTCCAGGTACGCGAGCAGCGCGCCGTTGTACTCGGGCAGGACGGTCAGGTTGCCGCTCTGCAGCTGCCCGTAGAGCACCTCGCGGCTGCCGATGTTGAACTTCTCCTGGACCTTGACGCCCTTGGCCTTGAGGGCCTGCGAGTAGATCGAGCCGAGCAGCACGTTCTCCGGGAAGTTCGCCGAGCCGACCACCACGGTCCCGCCGGAACCACCGGAGCCGCCCGAGGCGGCACCGCCGGAGGCCGTGGCACCGGCGGAGGCGCTCGACCCGCCGCCGAGCGGGTTGCTGCTGCCCGAGGAGCCGCAGGCGGTGGCGCCCAGGGCGAGGGCGGCGAGGGTGCCGAGGAGTACGGCGCGGCGGCTTCCGTTGAATGTCGACATGATGACAGTTGTCCTTCCGGGGCGAATGGGAGAGAGAAGCAGGGAGGGGCCTCAGCGGGTCCGGCGCTGGGCGCGCACCCCGGGCGGGAGCGCGAACCGGGCGAGCAGGGCGAAGAACAGTTGGGCACCGACCGCGAGCAGCACCACCAGCAGCGCGCCGCCCACGGTCACCGCGTACTGCCGGGTGGCCAGCCCGTCGATGACGTAGCGGCCCAGGCCGCCCAGCCCGACGTAGGCGGCCACCGTGGCGGTCGCGATCACCTGGACGGTCGCGGTCCGGAAGCCCGCCAGCAGGGTCGGCGCGGAGGAGGGCAGGCAGACCTGGAACAGCACCTGCGGGTGGGTCAGGCCGATCCCGCGCGCGGCGTCCCGGACGTCCGGATCGGTGCCGCGCACCCCCTCGACGGCCGCCACCAGCAGCGGCGGCGCGGCCAGGGCGACCAGCGGGAACAGGACGGCGGTGTCGCCGACCCCGGCGAGCAGCACCGCGAGCGTGACCAGGCCCAGGGTGGGCAGGGCGCGGGCGGCCCCCGCCAGCGCGGTGACCACCGTGACGCCGCGCCCGGTGTAGCCGATCAGCAGCCCGAGCGGGACGGCCAGCAGCGCCGCGAAGAGCAGGGCCTCGCCGGAGAGCAGCAGGTGCTCGGAGACCCGGTGCACGATCGAGTCCGGGCCGCTGCGCCGGTCCGGGGCGGAGAAGAAGTCGCTCAGCCAGTTCAGCCAGTTCACGAGCCCGCCCCCTGCTCCCGGACGGCCCACGGCGCGAGCAGCCGGCGGGCGGCCACCAGCAGCAGGTCGACGGCCAGCGCCAGGACGGCGATCAGCACGATCCCGGCCACGATCGGGGTCGGGAAGGTCCGCTGGAACCCGTCGATGAACAGGTAGCCCAGCCCACCGCGGCCGATCAGGGCGCCGACGCTGGCCAGCGAGATGCTGGACACCGCCGCGACCCGCAGCCCGGCGATCAGGTACGGCACGGCGGCGGGCAGTTCGACGGCGGTCAGCCGGTGCCAGGGCCCGTACCCCATCGCGGTGGCGGCCTGCCGGACGGAGTCCGGGACGGCGCGCAGCCCGTCCACCGTGGTCGGCAGCAGGACGGCGAGGGCGTAGAAGGTGAGCGGGATCATCACGGTCGCCTGGGTGGCGAGCCCGGTGTACGGGATCAGCACCACGAAGACGGCCAGTGAGGGCAGCGCGTAGACGATGTTGAAGACGGCGGACAGCGGCTGGTAGAGCCGGGGGAAGCGGGCGCAGGCCAGGCCGAGCGGAACCGCCAGCAGCAGGCCGATGAGCACCGGGACCAGGGCGATCACGGCGTGGTCGGCGAGCAGGTTGCCGAGGTAGCCGAGGTGGTCGCCGATCCAGTACCAGCGGACGATCGGTTCATCGTCCACCGTCGGCTCCGTCCGTCGGGGCCTGCGGGAGCGCTTCGTCCGCCAAGTCCGCCTCGTCCGTCACGGCCGCCTTGTCCGCCACGGCCGCCTCGTCCACCTCGTGCGCCACGGCCGCCCGGTTCGCCTTGGTGAGGGCGACCGGCGTGAGCGCGGCCAGGACGGCCTCCCGGCCCGCGGTGCCGACCGCCCGGCCGGCGGCGTCCAGCGCGACCGCGACCCCGGCGGGGGAGAGCACGGCGGCGTCCAGGGCGGCGCGCAGGGTGTCGGTGTCCGGGCGGTAGCCGGCGGCCGGCCGCAGTTCGGTGGCCCCGGCGGCACGGTCGATCCAGCCGATCGGGCGGCGCTCGTCGTCCAGGGCCAACTCCCAGCCCCCGTGGCGGAGTCCGTCCTCGATCGGGCGGAGTTCGACGGCCTTCGCGGGCCGCAGGCCCAGGCCGCGCAGGCCCCGGTCGCGGCCGAGGAAAGCGGCCACGCCGTCGTCCGCGGGGGCGGTCAGCAGGGTGTGCGGGTCGGCCAGCTGGGCGATCCGGCCGTGCTCGCGCAGCACCACGACCTGGTCGCCGAGCCGGACGGCCTCCTCGATGTCGTGGGTGACGAACAGCACGGTCTTGTGCAGCTCGGACTGCAGGCGCAGCAGTTCCTCCTGGAGGCCGGCCCGCACCACCGGGTCGACGGCGCTGAACGGTTCGTCCATCAGCAGCACCGGCGGGTCGGCGGCCAGCGCCCGGGCCACGCCGACCCGCTGCTGCTGGCCGCCGGACAGCTGGAACGGGTAGCGCTTGGCGGTCTCGGGGGCGAGGCCGACCAGCTCCAGCAGTTCGGCGGCCCGGGCCCGGGCCTTCTTGCGGTCCCAGCCGAGCAGGTAGGGGACGGTGGCGATGTTGTCGATCACCTTCCGGTGCGGGAACAGCCCCGCCTGCTGGATCACGTACCCGATGCCTCGGCGCAGCTTGGCGGGTTCCAGGTCGGCGACGTCGGTGCCGTCCAGCAGCACCCGGCCCGAGGTGGGCTCGACCATCCGGTTGACCATGCGCAGAAGGGTGGTCTTGCCGCACCCGGAGGGCCCGACCAGGACGGTTATCCGACCGGTCGGGACTTCCAGGTCCAGTCCCTCGACCGCGATGGTGCCGTCTGGGTGGCGCTTGCCGGCGCCCTCGAATCTGATCACGGAGTGTTTCCTCGTCAGGGCGCCCCGGGGAGGCGGCGCCTGTGTCGGTCGGTCTTTCGGGTCGTTCGGTTGGCGGCGGTCGCACCGCCCGGGCGTTCTTCCGCCCGCCTGGCTGCCCAGCTTCGGACCGGCGGAAACTCTGATCAGACTATGACCTGCATCATCTCCTGTCCCTGATTTACCGCCCGGCACGCGGCGTGACTCCCGGCCCGGCGGCCCGGCGCCCGGTGAGGTGACCCGGGCTCAGCCGCCCGGGAACACCCCTCGTGACCTCGGGCCCGAGGGTTCAGTCGCCCGGACGGGTCCGCAGCCCGGACGCCGCCCAGCCGACGAAACCGCCGTCGAGATCGGTCGCCCGGTGCAGCCCGAGCTCGCGCAGCGAGGCCGCGGCCAGGCTGGAGGCATAGCCCTCGGAGCAGACCACGATCACCTCGACGTCGTAGCCCGAGGCCTCGGGGATGCGGTGACTGCCCGTGGGGTCGAGCCGCCACTCCAGCACGTTGCGCTCGATGACCAGCGCGCCCGGGATCCCGCCCTCGGCGGCCCGCTGCGCCGCCGGACGGATGTCCACCAGCAGCGCGCCGTCCAGCTGGGCCTGGTACGCCTCCCGGGCGCGCGGGCGGTGGACGCCCTCGCGGGCCCGCTCCACCAGGTCGTCGATCGTGGTCACCATTGCTCCGGTCCTTCCTCAGAGGTGCGGACGAGCCCGCCGGCCCGCAGGTCGTAGTGCGCCATCGAGCTCAGCGGCGGCGAGTAGGCGTGCAGGGTGACGGCCGGGCCCGAGGCGGTGTTGCGCACGTCGTGCACGTACTCCGGGCCGAAGGCGCGGGCCGTGCCGGCCGGGACCCTGCGGATCAGCAGGCCCTGGTCCGGGCCGCCGAGGGACAGCTCCTCCAACTCGCCGAGCGCGACGGTGAACGCGCCGCGCGAGCCGCCGTGGTCGTGGAAGCCGGTCGACTGGCCGGGCAGCCAGCTGATCAGCCAGACCTCGTGGTCGTCCTCGGCGACCAGCCGCTGGTACCAGCGCTCCTCGGTGGAGAGCCGGACCAGGTGGATCCACTGGTCGGGCCGCTCGGCCAGCTCCCGGACCACGGTCCGCAGGGTGCTCGGGCTGAGCGGGGGCCGTGCGGGGCCGGTGGCTGGGTCTGCGGCGGGGCCGGTGGCTGGGACGGCGGTGGGGTCTCCGGTGGGGTCGGTGGCTGGGGGTAGCTCGGGGCTGCGGGTCGGGTTCTCGGTTGCGAGGTCCAGGCTCATGGGGCGTCCTCGGGTGCGGCGGGAACGTCGGGAGGGGCGCTCGGATCCGGCGGCGGGGCCGCGGCGCCGCGGGGTGCGGCTGTTGCGGCCGTGGTTGCGGCTGCTGCGACGTGGCGGTGACGGGCGCGGGCCGGCGGAGCGGCCCGCACCCGGCCGGGCACGGCACGTGCGGTGCCGCCGGGCGGGCGGGTTTCAGGACTGCGGGTACGGCTGCGCGGTGCGGGCCCTGGCAGTGGTCACAGGGCGGAACCGGCGAAGTGGAACAGGGTCAACAGGCACAGATGGAACTCGCCTGGCGTCGCAGATCGACGTGCAGGCGGCAAACCAGAGTGGTGCCGGAGTCCATGCCCCGGATCTTTTCCGAGCCGGTCGGACGAAGTCAAGCCGGGGCGCCCGTTTGTTGCCGTCTGTTGCGCCTTGTGGACGGGAGGCGCGACGCCCCGGCCAGGGGCGCCGGCTCACCCTCTGCTCAGCCCTCTGCTCAGCTCTCGGCCCGGTCCCCGGCGGGCCGCTCGGCTGCCGCGGGCGGCCCACCGCGCGGCTGCGCGGGCACGGGTGGGGGTGCGGGCGCGGATTCAGGTGCGGTGGCGGCGGCCGCAGCGGCGGACAGCGCCCGTTCGAGCACCGGTCCGGCCTGCTCGCCCAGGTAGCGGCCGAGCGTCTGGTAGGCGTCGAACTGCTGGTGGTCGAACCACTGGTCGCTGGTGCCGTCGTTCGGGAAGGCCGGGTGGGCCACCGCGTAGGACTGCAGCTCGTACGGCATGTCGGCGGTCAGCACCGCCTGGAGGACGATCAGTGTGCCGTGCCGTTCGGAGTCGGGCTCGCCGTCGATGGCCGGGTAGTGGATGTCCCCGGTGATCACGCCCCGGGCCGAGAGCCGTTCGGAGAGCTGGGCCGCCAGCCCGCGCAGGGGAGTGCCGCCGTCGGTGCCGGCCCCGTCGGCGCTGGTGGCGCTGCCCGGGATCAGCAGCTCCGGCCGGTGCAGGGTGATGACGATGCCGAGCTCCTCGCGGGCCAGGGTGATCGCGGCGGCCAGGTTGGCGGCGTAGCCGGAGTCCCCGCTGGCGTCGATGCTCACCGCCGTCCGGACCCGGTGCCGCAGCAGTTCGACCAGCCCGAGGTTCTCGTAGTGCCCGCCGTCGGTGGTGAGCAGGAAGCGGTCGTCCGCCGGGAACCGGCCGGTCAGCTCGCGGAGTTGGTAGGGCAGCCGGCGTACGGCGGGCTGCCCGGCGCGACGCCAGTCGGGCGTGCCGGACCAGGCCGGGCCGAGCTCCGCCGGGTTGGGCAGCCACGTCCCGAGCCGGGCGTTGGTGACCGCGAACAGGCCCTGGTAGACCTTGGACTGGCGGCCCATCGCGGAGGAGAAGGCGGCGCCGGAGACGGCCATCGCGGACTGCACGGTGAGGTCCCGGGCGATGTGCCGACGCGTCCGCCGCTCCAGCAGGTCGGTGCGCGCGTAGCCGATGTCCGGGCCGCCCACGTAGTCGTACGAGAGGGAGAAGGAGACCGCCCGACGGCCGGGCGGGGTACGGGAGTTGCCGGATAGGTTGGCCGCCGCCGAGAAGATCACCTGGGGGAAGTCGGGGTGCCGGGCGCCGTAGTGGCTCAGCCAGGTCTGCTCCCGGTGGAAGTCGTACGGGCGGGCGAGCGAGCGGCCGCCCTCGGTGACCCGGCGGACGGCGAAGGCCGAGGCCAGGCGCAGCCGGTAGAACGGGTGCAGGCTCATCCAGGTCTGGTCGAGGTTGAGCCCGACCGCGCCGAGCACCAGCGGCAGCAGCACCTGGACGGCCGTCGGCCAGGCGTACCCGGTGGCGACCGCCCAGCCGAGGGCCAGCAGCGCGCCGGCCGTCAGGGCACTGAGGGCGGCCCAGACCACCAGGTACTGCGGGAGGTTGGCGGTCAGCCCGCCGCCGAGCCGGCCCGCGCCGCGCAGCGCCCCTGCGGCCGCGCGCACGCCGCCGCCGATCGCCCGGCGGTCGCGCCAGAGTATGCCGAGCAGCAGGGCGAGGTAGCTGAGCACCACGGTCAGGCTGAGCCCCGCGCCGGTCAGTTGCGGGCCGGCCGCCAGCGCCTGTTGGAGCCGGACCGCACCCCAGGCCAGCCCCGGCACCGCCAGCACCCCGAGGGCCAGCAGCCCGGCCAGCGCGAGCGCGGCGTAGTTGAGCCGGCGCAGCGTGCGTGGCAGCAGCGCGTGCCAGCCGAGTGGTGGGAAGGCCAGCAGCCACAGCAGCCAGCAGCAGGCTGCCGCGCCCAGCAGCACGCCGAGGGCGGCCAGCGCGGGGGCGCGGAACTCCAACCCGCCCGGCACGGCGCCCGGGTGGCGCAGGCCGGCGGCGGCCAGTGCGTCCAGGTCGGCGAGCGGGACGGCGTGGTAGAAGCGGCTGAGGCCGAGGCCGAGCACCAGGACGGCGGCCAGCAGCAGGCTGAGCGCCGAGAGCACGCCGCGCAGCAGCGTCCCGAGGGCGACCAGCCATTCGCCGGTGCCGTCGGCGATGTACTTGCTGTGGCGGCGGAGGTGGTCCTCCTCCGGGGAGCCGGGCTCCAGCACCGTGTCGGCCGTCAGGCCCGAGACGGCGCGCACCGGGCCGCCGGGCGCGGAGTCGCTGAGCGCGAGCTGCAGCGCTCCCACGGTGTATCCGCCGCCGGAGACGGAGACCAGGTAGCGGGCCCGTTTCAGCCACGGGCGCAGGGCCTGGAGTGCGCCGAGCGTGACGCAGGCCGAGCGGATACCGCCACCCGAGGCGCAGAAGCCCAGCTCGGCGGGCTCGCGGCCGGGCGGCACCCGGCCGGCGTCCCGCCAGTGGGCGTGGGTGCCGGGAGCGTCGGGTGACGTCGCTGCCTCCGGCCGCCGGGGGCCGGGACGGGAGTCGTGCGGTGGCTCGTGCGGTGACCCGTGCGGTGGCTCGTGCGGTGACCCCTGCGGCGGTTCGGGCGGTGGTTCGGGCCGGGACGCGTGTCGGAGCCCGTGACGGAGCCCATGTCGGAGCCCGTGCCGGGGCCCGTGCAGCGGGTGGCCGTGCCGGGTGAGGACGGGCCAGGGCGGTATCAGCGCCGGGCGGTCCGGGTCGGCGTCGTCACCCGGTTTCACCGCCGTGGCGCGCAGCCCGCGAACGGCCCTGGCGGCCGTCACCGTGAGCAGGGCCGCGGCCGTCACCCCGGCGGGCAGGAGCAGCAGCCGGCTGACGGTGGTGAGCGCCGCCGCCACCACGAAGGGAGTGTCGGAGCCGGCGTGGTCGAGGCCCAGGCGCAGCAGGACGTTCGCGGCGAGGTCGCAGCCGGCGGCGAGCAGCCCGGCGACCCCGACCACCAGGGGCGCCCCCAGTCTGCGGCGCCGACCGAGCACGTACCCGCCCAGCAGGGCCGCGGCCGTCAGCGTCAGCCCGTAGCCGGCGATCAGCCAGGGCTCGCTGCCCAGGGCGGCCCGGTACGCCCCGGAGCTCCCGCCGACCACCGCCTCGGCGGCCGCCCGGGAACCGGCCAGGCGCAGGGCCGTCAGCCCGGCCCGCGGCACCCGCCCGGGGGCGAGGAGGAGGCCGCCGGCGAGGGGCAGCAGGGCCCCAGGGGCGAGCAGCAGGCCCGCCCAGGCGGGTAGGGCGGGCGGCCGCCCCGCCGGCGCCGACGTACCCGCCGTGCGCTCCGCGCGCTCGTCCGTCGCCGTCATCAGTACCACCCCCCGTTCGGCCCCCTGCCGACCGTCGATCGCCGCGGCCGATCCCCGTGTTTGATCGCCGCATCCGACCCCGGATGATCAGCGCATGATCAGCGCATGATCACCGAAGTCGCCCCGTACGCGCGGCGGATGACGATCCGTCGCACCGTCAAGGCGCGTTTTACCCTGCCGTGGCCGATTCCGCACCCCCGGTGCCCGCTTTCACTCGAATGAGTAAGGAGGCCATCAATGGGGTAGATGAGCATTTCATCCCACCCAGGGCCACCCGCGTGTCCGCGTAACAAGATCGCCCCATAGGCGTTACTGCCGACGTATTGTCAGGCGACCAAAGCCCGGCCTACCGTCTACAGATCGCTTTCTACGCACGTAGACCCTTCCGTAGAACCCCGCGGCCCCCGAGCGGAGCCGCAGGCGAAACCCGCCCCGTCAACCCTCAGACCGCGGGCCCGACCGCACGGCCGGGACGCGGAGTTGCGGAGGTACCCATGTCGCAGATCGTCCGTGCCGCGCTCGTCCAGACCCGCTGGACCGGCGACCAGGAGAGCATGATCGCGCTCCACGAGCGGTACGCCCGCGAGGCCGCCGTCCAGGGAGCGAAGATCATCGGCTTCCAGGAGGTGTTCAACTCCCCGTACTTCTGTCAGGTCCAGGAACCCGAGCACTACCGCTGGGCCGAGGCCGTCCCGGACGGGCCGACCGTGCGCCGGATGCAGGACCTCGCCCGCGAACTGGGCATGGTGATCGTCGTACCGGTCTACGAGGAGGAGCAGACCGGCGTCTACTACAACACCGCCGCCGTGATCGACGCGGACGGCAGCTACCTCGGCAAGTACCGCAAGCACCACATCCCGCAGGTCAAGGGCTTCTGGGAGAAGTACTACTTCAAGCCCGGCAACCTCGGCTGGCCCGTCTTCGACACCGCCGTCGGCAAGGTCGGCGTCTACATCTGCTACGACCGGCACTTCCCCGAGGGCTGGCGCGCCCTGGGCCTGGCCGGCGCGCAGATCGTCTACAACCCCTCCGCCACCAGCCGCGGCCTGTCCGCCTACCTCTGGCAGCTCGAACAGCCCGCCGCCGCCGTCGCCAACGAGTACTTCGTCGCCGCCATCAACCGGGTCGGCACCGAGGAGTACGGCGACAACGACTTCTACGGCACCTCCTACTTCGTCGACCCGCGCGGCCAGTTCGTCGGCGACGTCGCCTCCGACAAGGAGGAGGAGCTGGTGGTCCGCGACCTCGACCTCGGCCTGATCGAACAGGTCCGCCAGCAGTGGGCGTTCTACCGCGACCGCCGGCCCGACGCCTACGGACCGCTCGCCGAGGCCTGAGGAGCACCGCGATGACCACCCGTGACCCGCAGCAGCGCACCGTCGTCCGCGGCGGCCTCGTCATCACCGCCACCGACGAACTCCACGCCGACGTCCTGATCGAGGGCGAGCGCGTCGCCGCCCTGGCCGTCACCGGCAGCGCCGCCGCCGAGGCCTGGAGCGCCGACACCGTCATCGACGCCACCGGCCACTACGTCATCCCGGGCGGCGTCGACGCCCACACCCACATGGAGCTGCCGTTCGGCGGCACCGCCGCCTCCGACACCTTCGAGACCGGCACCCGTGCCGCCGCCTGGGGCGGCACCACCACCATCGTCGACTTCGCCGTCCAGCCCGTCGGCGGGGCGCTGCGCGAGGGCCTGGACGCCTGGCACGCCAAGGCCGAGGGCAACTGCGCGATCGACTACGCCTTCCACACCATCGTCTCGGACGTCAACGACGCCGTCCTCAAGGAGATGGACGCGCTGGTCGACTCCGGCGAGTCCACCTCCTTCAAGCTCTTCATGGCCTACCCCGGCGTCTTCTACAGCGACGACGGCCGCATCCTGCGCGCCATGCAGCGCGGCGCGGCCAACGGCGGGCTGATCATGATGCACGCCGAGAACGGCATCGCCATCGACGTCCTGGTCGAACAGGCCCTCGCCGCCGGGCACACCGCCCCCCGCTACCACGGCGAGGTCCGGCGCGAACTCCTCGAGGCCGAGGCCACCCACCGGGCGATCAAGCTCGCCCAGGTCGCCGGCAGCCCGCTCTACGTGGTGCACGTCTCCGCCGCCTCGGCGCTCGACGAACTCGCCCGGGCCCGCGACGCCGGGCTCCCCGTCTTCGGCGAGACCTGCCCCCAGTACCTCTTCCTCTCCACCGACAACCTCGCCGAGGAGGGCGCCGACGGCTTCGAGGGCGCCAAGTACGTGTGCAGCACGCCGCTGCGGCCGCGCGAGCACCAGGAGGCGCTCTGGCGCGGACTGCGCACCAACGACCTCCAGGTGGTCTCCACCGACCACTGCCCGTTCTGCTACGTCGGGCAGAAGGAACTCGGCCGCGGTGACTTCTCGAAGATCCCCAACGGCCTCCCGGGCGTGGAGAACCGGATGGACCTGCTGCACCAGGCCGTGGTGGACGGGCGGATCAGCCGGCGCCGCTGGATCGAGATCGCCTGCACCACCCCGGCCCGGATGTTCGGGCTGCACCCGCGCAAGGGCACCATCGCGCCCGGTGCGGATGCCGACCTCGTGGTCTACGATCCCACCGCCGTGCAGACCGTCTCCGCCGCCACCCACCACATGAACGTGGACTACTCGGCCTACGAGGGCCGCCGGCTCACCGGCCGGGCCCGTACGGTGCTCTCGCGCGGCACCGTGGTGCTGGACGACGGCCGCTGGCTCGGCCGGGCCGGACACGGCACCTTCCTGCGCCGGGACACCTGCCAGTACCTGACCTGATCCGCTTCGTCTCCCCTTCGCCCTCCCTCCGTCCTCTCTCCGCCTTCCTGCTGCCTTCCCTCTGTCCTTCCTCCGCCCTCCCGTTGACTTTCCTCCGTCCTTCCTCCGTCCTTCCTTCGTCGCCCGGGGCCGCGCCGAGCGCGTCGGCCCCGGGCCGCCCTCCCACCCCTCCCGGAGCACCCCATGGACATCGGCCTCGTCCTGCAGACCGACCCGCCGGCCCGCCTGCTCATCGACCGGATGATCCGCGCCGAACAGGCCGGGTTCAGCCACGGCTGGACCTTCGACTCCTGCGTGCTGTGGCAGGAGCCCTTCGTGATCTACAGCCGCATCCTGGCCGAGACCGAGCGCCTCACCGTCGGCCCGATGGTCACCAACCCCTCCACCCGCACCTGGGAGGTCACCGCCTCCCTGTTCGCCACCCTCAACGACATGTACGGCAACCGGACGGTGTGCGGCATCGGCCGCGGTGACTCCGCCATGCGGGTCGCCGGCCGTCGCCCCGCCACCCTCGACCGGCTCTCCCAAGCCATGCATGCCATCAAGGAGTTGGCCGAGGGGCGCACCGTCGAGGTGGACGGCACCGAGATGCACCTGCCGTGGGTCGGCCCCGGCGCCTCCCTGCCGATCTGGATGGGCGCTTACGGGCCCAAGGCACTTGCACTGACGGGGCATCAGGCGGACGGCTTCATCCTCCAGTTGGCTGACCCCTACCTCACGGAGTACATGATCAAGGCCGTCCGGGCGGCCGCCGTCGAGGCGGGACGGGACCCGGCCGACGTCACCATCTGTGTCGCGGCGCCCGCGTACGTCACCGCCGACGACTCACCCGCCGCGCTCGCCCACGCCCGTGAGCAGTGCCGGTGGTTCGGCGGGATGGTCGGCAACCACGTCGCCGACCTGGTCAGCCACTACGGCGAACACTCCGACCTGGTGCCCGACGCCCTCACCGAGTACATCAAGGACCGCCAGGGCTACGACTACAGCCACCACGGCCGGGCCGGGAACCCCGACACCGCCTTCGTGCCGGACGCGATCGTCGACCGCTTCTGCCTGATCGGGCCGGTCGAGGCCCAGCGCGCCCGGCTCACCGAACTCCGCTCGCTCGGCGTCGACCAGTTCGCCGTCTACGCCATGCACGACGCGGTCGAGGCCACCATCGACGCCTACGGGGCGGACGTCATCCCGCACCTGTGAACCCGTGGTTCCTGGTGCCGCGGTCCCTGAATCCATGATCTCCGGAACCAGCATGTGGCAGAAGGGAGTTGCCCATGGCCGACATCGCGACCGGCGGTGGCGGACAGTGGCAGCATTCCGACGGGCGGGTCGAACTCGACTCGGTCGAAGGGGTGTTGCCTCCCAACGGTTTCACCAGTGACGACCTCCGGCCGGTCCCGGTGCGGCGGCGTACCTGGACCACCTACAACTTCCTCGCGCTCTGGGTCGGCATGGCCCACAACATCCCCTCCTGGACCCTGGCTTCGGGCCTGGTCGCGCTCGGGATGGACTGGAAGCAGGCGGTGCTGACCATCGCGCTCGCCAACCTGATCGTGCTCGCACCGATGCTCCTCACCGGGCACGCCGGGACGAAGTACGGCATTCCCTTCCCGGTGTTCGCGCGGGCCTCGTTCGGGCTGCGCGGCGCCAACCTGCCCGCGCTCATCCGGGCGGCGGTGGCCTGCGCCTGGTTCGGCATCCAGACCTGGATCGGGGGCGAGGGGATCTTCCTGCTGGCGGGTCGGCTTCTGGGCGAATCCTGGCGGACCGCACCGGAGTTCGGCGGCTACCCGTGGACGCAGTGGGCCTCCTTCCTGCTGTTCTGGCTGGTCGAGATGGGCATCATCGCCCGGGGGATGGAGGCGCTGCGGCGCTTCGAGAACTGGGCGGCGCCGTTCGTCATCGTCGGCGCGCTCGCCCTGCTGGTCTGGATCGGCGTCAAGGCCGGCGGGCTCGGCCCGCTGCTCGACCAGCCGTCGAAACTGGGCTGGGGCGGCGGGTTCTGGAAGGTCTTCTTCCCGTCACTGATGGGGATGATCGGCTTCTGGTCCACACTGGCGCTCAACATCCCCGACTTCACCCGCTTCGGCGGCAGTCAGCGGGCCCAGATCCGCGGCCAGGCCCTCGGCCTGCCGACGACGATGACGCTCTTCGCCCTGCTGTCGGTGCTGGTCACCTCGGGCTCCGCGGCGGTGTACGGCGAGCCGGTGTGGGACCCGATCAAGCTCGCCGCGAAGATGGAGAGTCCGGTGGCGCTCCTGTTCGCGCTGCTGACCGTCCTGATCGCGACGCTGTCGGTGAACGTCGCCGCCAACGTCGTCTCCCCGGCCTACGACCTGGCCAACCTGGCGCCCCGGTTCATCAACTTCCGCACCGGGGCGCTGATCACCGGCGTGGTCGGGATCGCCATCTTCCCGTGGCGGCTGACCGCCGACCCGCACGTCTACATCTACGTCTGGCTGGGCGTGGTCGGCGGCCTGCTCGGGACGGTCGCCGGGGTGCTGATCGCCGACTACTGGCTGCTGCGCCGCACCCGACTGCAACTCGCCGAGCTCTACCGGCCGTTCGGCGCCTACTGGTACGCGGGCGGATGGAACTGGCGGGCCGTCGCCGCACTTCTGGTCGGCGGTCTGCTGGCGGTCGGGGGGTCGTACTCGACGGTGGACGCGCACGGGGTGAAGCAGGGACCGTTTCCGGTGGACGGGTTGGTGCCGTTCCTCCAGCCGTTGGCGGACTACGGGTGGGCGGTGGGGCTCGCGTCGTCGGCGGTGGTGTACCTGGTGCTGAGCGCGGGGCGGGGAGAGGAGAGAGAGGCGGGGAGCAGCGGGCGGGGGACGGCTGACGGGTAACAGATGACAGCGAACAGATAACAGATTTCAGCGAACAGATTTTGAAATCTGTTCGCTGAAATTTGTTCGCTGACATCTGTTATCCGTCATCTGTCACCCGTCGCCTCCACCGCGGCCAGGACCTTGGCGGCGCCGTCCTCGGTGGCGAGGGCGGCCGCGACGGACCGGGCGCGGGTGCGGTAGTGGGGGGCGTCCAGGGCCTGGCGGATGGAGGTGGCGAGGTGGGCGGCGGTCAGGGCGCGCAGGGGTACCGGGCCGGGCGAGACGCCGAGCGCGGTCAGCCGCGCGGACCAGAAGGGGGCGTCCAGTTGGGCGGGCACCGGGACGGCGGGGGTGCCGGAGCGCAGGGTGGCCGCCGTGGTGCCCGCGCCCGCATGGTGGACGACGGCGGCGGTGCGCGGGAACAGCCAGTCGTGCGGGGTGTCGCCGATGGTCAGTACGGTCTCCGAGTCCTCGGCGGCCAGGCCGCTCCAGCCGGACTGCAGGAGGAGGCGGACCCGGGCGGTGCGGGCGGCGGCGATGACGGTCGCGGTGAGCCGTTCGGGATCGGGTACGACCAGGCTGCCGAAGCCGACGAAGACCGGGGGCGGTCCGGCGGCCAGGAAGTCGAGCAGCCGCTGCGGCGGCTGCCAGTCCGCGTGCCCGGCGGGCCACCAGTACCCGGCCACCTCCAGCCGGGGGTGCCAGTCCGTCGGGCGGGGGACGACCCGCGGCGAGAAGCCGTGCAGGACGGGGTGGTCCCGCCGGGCCCGGGCGATGCCCATCGGCGCCAGTCCGAGCCGGCGGCGCAGCCCGCGGACGGCCGGGACGAACAACTGGTCGGTGGCCGCCTGGACGGCGTGACCGGCGAGCAGGTTGCCGGCCCGTCCGAGCGAGCGTGCGCCGGTCACGGCCGGGGCGAACTCGCGGGTGGGGGAGAGGGGTTGGAGGTACAGCCCGATGGTGGGGATGCCGGCCGCCTCGGCCGCGACCTGGCCGAGCGCACTGGTGGTGCTGGTGGTGAGCAGCAGGTCGGTGCCGAGCGCCGTCGCGTCCGCGATGCCGTCGCCGAGGGCGGGCATGAACCTCCGCCCCAGGCGCAGGAGTTGCAGGACGACGCCGGGCCCGCCGCCGGCCCGCAGCAGTCGCCGGCCCTCGGCGGAGGCGAGTTCGGCCCGCGGGTCGACGGGCAACGGACGGAACTCCAGTCCGGCGGCCCGTACCGAGTCGGCGAAGGTGGCGTGGGTGGCGACGGCCACCTGGTGTCCGGCCGCCCGCAGGCGGACGCCGAGCCCGGTGAAGGGTGCGACGTCGCCCCGGGAGCCGGCGGTGGCGATCAGGATGCGCATGGCCGCAGTATTTCGGCGGGTACGGCCGGCCGGAAGGACGCCACGCGCGGACCGGTCGGCTGGGGGTGGCCGGATCCCGCCGCCTGTCGCGGTCGGCCGGAACCGCGGCGGCGGGAGTCGGCGTCCTCAGCGGCAGAGCGCGCGGAACGGGGCCGTCGCGCCACGGACGGGAGGGACGGGTTCGGATGAGCGTCATCGCGTGGATCGTGCTGGGCCTGGTGGCCGGAGCCCTGGCCAAGCTGCTGCTGCCCGGGAGGGACCCGGGCGGTCTGATCGTCACCACTCTGATCGGGATCGCCGGCTCCTTCGTCGGCGGCTGGATCGCGTCGCACTTCCTGCACCGGTCGATCACGGCGCGCTTCTTCGACGGGCCGACCTGGGTGTCGGCGATCGGCGGCGCGTTGGTGCTGCTGATCCTCTACCGACTGCTGTTCGGCAACTCGCGCCGCTGACGGGCGAGCTCGGCGGCGGCGCGAGTTGTACCGATGACGCAAGGGGCGGCGGATGAGCTGGCTGGAGTGGATCGTGCTGGGCCTGGTGTCGGGGACGCTGGCCAGGATGGCGATGTCGAGGCGGGAACGCGGCCTGATCGGCAGCACCCTGATCGGGATCGCCGGCTCCTACATCGGCACCTGGATCGTCCTGCGCTGGATGCACGGGACGGTGCGGGTGGGCCTGCTCGACGTCCCGACCTGGGTGTCGGCGATCGGTGGCGCGATGGTCCTGCTCATCGCCTACCGGGTGCTCCGCTTCGTCGCCCGGCGCTGACTGCCCGGCGTGACTGCCGGGCGCTGACTGCCCGGCGTTGACTGTCGGGCGGTGACCGTCGGGCGCCGGTCACCGGCCGGTGGCCCGGTCCGGTAGCTCCTCGCAGGCCGCGAGCCAGTCGGCCGGTACGCCCGCGAGCCCGGTGCGGGCGGCCACCACGCCGGCGGCGATGGCGCAGGTGGTGTCCATGTCGCCCCAGCCCGCCAGGGTGTGCCAGATCGCGTCGGGCAGCGAGTCCAGGTGCCCGGCGGCGGACCAGAGGGCGAACGGGACGGTGTCCGGGGCGGAGATCATCAGCCCCGAGCCCAGGACGTTGGCAGCGTGCCGGACGCTGGTGTGCTCCGGCAGCCGGGCGGCGATCCGCAGGCCGGAGCGGACGTCGCTCTCCGGCAGCCGGTCGGCGACCTCGGTGAGCAGCTCGGTCCGGCCCGGCGCCCGGCGGCCCCGGCTGCGGACGGCGAGCGCCGCGGCGAGTGCCACCGCCACCGCCCCCGTGACCGCCTCGGGGTGGAAGTGGGTGGTGAGCGCTTGGAGTTCGGCCTGCCGGGCGACCTCGTCGAGGTCCTCGGCGAACCTGGCGCCCAGCGGCGCGACCCGCATCGCGGCGCCGTTCCCGTACGAGCCCTGGCCCTCGAACTGGCCCGAGGTGATGGCGCGCCAGTGCCCGCCGGCGCCGATCCCGCGCAGTACCCGGTGCATCGACGGGCCGTACTTGCGCTGGTACTCGCGGGCGTACTCGGCCGCGAACTCGGCGGCCAGCGCGTCCTGCCGGATCTCGCCGTGGGCGGTGAGGTGGCGGACCAGGACGAGGGCCATCGCCGTGTCGTCGGTCCAGTGCCAGGGCGCCGGGCGGACCAGGCGGGCCGCCAGGGCGGCGGGTGCCTCGTCCACCGGGACGGAGAACCACCGGTCGCCGAAGGCGTCGCCGAGCGCGAGCCCCCGCAGGCTGTCCAGGACCGGACCGGCCGCACGCATGTCATCCTCCGAGTGAGATCAACTGGGTGCGACAGTCTGCCGGAAAGGGTGAGGCGCCGACGACCGGATTTCGCTCCGGCCGCCGACGCCTCACCGCCCCCGTGCGGGGCGCGTTCCGCTCAGGACGCCGCCGGCTCGCGGAGCGGCTTGGTGGGCCTGCCCTTCAAGCCGCCGAGCACGAGCTTCCAGACCGCCGCGAAGCGCTCGTCCGCGGTCGGCTCGGACCAGGTGTGGGCGAAGACCGGGTCGTGGAAGGGGGCCGTGGCGTCGAAGACCGCGCGGGCGGTGGAGGGGACGTGGGCGAGCTGGAACTCCTTGGCGTCCATGCCGTCGTGCACGATCTGGGCGATCTGCTTGACCAGGGTCTCGACGTGCGCGTCGACGACCGTGCTGTTCTCCTCGGCCAGCACCAGGTAGGTGGCGAACAGCTCCGGGTCGTCCAGCGCCTTCTTCCGCTTGGCCTCGAACAGCGTGGTCAGCCAGCGCTGGAGGCGCTCGACGGCGCCGCCGGTGTCGCTCGCGACCATCTCCAGGTCGTAGTGCGCCTGGTTCAGCCAGCGTTGGGTGACCGCCTCCCGCAGTGCCGCCTTGCTGGGGAAGTGGCGGTAGACGCTGCTGTGGCTGACGCCGAGTTCCCGGGCGACGTCCACGACGGTGGCCTTGGCCGGGCCGAACCGCCGGAGGGCTTCCTCCGCCGCGATCAGGATCTGCTCGGCGGTGAGTGCGGTGTCCGTGGTCACGGGGCCGTCCTTAGGGTCGTGCGGTCGGGTGGTGCGGAGGGTTCTCACTGGTCGGTGCGGGCTCGGTCAGCGCTCGCTGTCCAGGCGCGCCATCTGCGCGGCAGCGTACCGGTCCCCGGCGGCGGCCCCGGCGGGGACGGCGGCCTCGATGGCGGCCAGGTCGGCCGGGGTGAGGGTGACGTCCAGCGAGCTGAGCGCCTCGGCCAGCCGGTCGCGGCGGCGGGCGCCGACCAGCGTGACGACGTCCTCGCCGCGCGAGGCCACCCAGGCGATGGCGATCTGGGCGACGCTGGCGCCCTTGCTGTCGGCGACCGCGCGCAGCGCCTCGACCAGGGCCAGGTTGTGGGCCAGGTTGTCGCCCTGGAAGCGGGGACTGTTCGTGCGGAAGTCGGTGTCGGCGAGCGAGCGGTCCGGGTTCCAGTGGCCGCTGAGCAGGCCGCGGGAGAGCACGCCGTACGCGGTGATGCCGATGCCGAGCTCGCGGGCGGTGGGCAGGACGGCCGCCTCGATGGAGCGGCTGAGCAGCGAGTACTCGATCTGCAGGTCGCTGATCGGGTGGACGGCGGCGGCGCGGCGCAGGGTGTCGGCGCCGACCTCGGACAGGCCGATGTGGCGGACGTAGCCGCCCTTCACCAGGTCCGCGATGGCGCCGACGGTCTCCTCGATCGGGACCTTCGGGTCGAGCCGGGCGGGGCGGTAGACGTCGATGTGGTCGGTGCGCAGCCGGCGCAGGGTGTACGTCAGCGCGGTCTTGGTGGCGGCCGGGCTGGTGTCGTAGCCGAGCCACTGGCCGTCGGGGCCGCGCTGGGCGCCGAACTTCACGCTGATCTGGACTCGGTCGCGGTCGCGACCGCGCAGGGCTTCGTGGATCAACAGCTCGTTGTGGCCCATGCCGTAGAAGTCGCCGGTGTCGAGGAGGGTGATCCCGGCGTCCAGGGCGGCGTGGATGGTGGCGATGCTCTCGGCCTCGTCGGCCGGGCCGTAGAGGTCGGACATGCCCATGCAGCCGAGGCCGAGCGCGGAGGTGACGGGGCCGGAGGTGCCGAGCGGGCGCTGGGCGGGGCGGGTGGTCGAGGCCATGGGGGCTCCAGGGGCGAGTGCGGCGCCGGACGGCGAGGGCAGTGTGACCCGGATCTCACTATGGCACGACAGCGAACAGATTTCAAAATCTGTTCGCTGTCGTTTGTCATTTGTTCGTAGCGATACTCCGCTAGGAGTACGGCCCCGGCGAGCGCAGCAGGTAGGCCCGGGCGGGCGGCAGATTGCGCCACACCGTGCGCTCGCCCAGCCCGTACGTCGCCTCGAAGCGCCGCAGCAGCCGCACCACCGCCCGGTGACGGGCACCCCGACGGGGGCCCGAGGTGAGGGTGCGGGCCGTCGTGGTGCCGAGGTACCCGAAGTAGGTCAGCTCGCCACCCGGGGCCAGTAGGCGCAGGTAGAGGTCGAGGATGCGCCGGACCAGGGCCGGCTCGAAGTTGGTGAACGGCAGCCCGGACACGATCACGTCGTACCGCTCGCCCGCGAGCCCGGGACCGGGACCGGCGCCGCCCCCGATCTCGGGCCCCGCCGGGGCGGATGCCTCCGGAAGCTCCTCCACCCGACAGGTCGACAGTCGCAGCCCCACCCCCGGCCGGCGTGCGGCCAGGACCGGGTCCTCCCGCAGCCGGTCGGCGAACCGGGGGTTCGCCTCGACCACGTGCAGCCGGTCGCCGGGGCGCAGCACCTGGGCCAGTCGGCGGGTCACCACGCCCGTGCCGGCGCCGACCTCCAGCACCGAGATCGGCCGGTTCGGGCGACTGGTGGCCGGTACCACCAGGGCGTTCACCAGTGCGGGCCCGCTCGGCGCCAGCGCGCCGGTGTCGTGGAAGGTGCGCAGGGCCTCGGCGAGGAACAGCAGGTGGTCCCCGCCGTGCGGAGAGCCGTGCGTGCTGTGCGTTCCGTGCTGGTCGTGCTGGTCGTGCGCGAGGTTCTGCTCGTAGGTGTCGGGCGAACTGCGTTGCGGTGAAGGGGAATCGGGGGCCTGGTGGAGCTGCTCGGTCGTCATGCAGACGACGCTAGGGAGCGCGGGGATGCCGCGGATCGGCCGGTGAGCGGCGCCGGCCCCCGACGAAAGTCGAGGGTGCCGACGTCCGGGAGGAGGGGGTGGCGCGCCGCCGTCCGCCCGTAGCATCGAGCGGGCGGACGGGACCGGGCGGGAGGAGCTCCATGCGCACAGGCCTGCTCGGTTGGTACGGCCCGGACCACCGGCCCTGGACCGACAGCCTGTTGCTGCTCGGGGTCCTCGGCCTCGCCGTCGAGGAGGGCGTCTTCCAGTGGCTGCACGTCGACGGCCCGCTGCGCCTGCCCCGGGCGGGGGTGGCCGTGCTCGCCGCGCTCTCGCTGTTGCTCGCCCGTCGTCACCCCATCGCCTCGGCCGTCCTGCCGGTGCTCACCGGCGGTCTGCTCAACCGGGCTTTCCCCGGCTTGATCAGCGTCTACTACCTGGCCTCCCTCGGCCGGGTCGGTCCGGCGGCGGTCGGCGGCGCGATGATCGCCGTTGGCAGCGCGATCGCCGCGGACTCGCTGGCCGGCTGGGCCGGTACGACCGGTTCCCAACTCCTCCTCCAGGCGGCCACCTTGTCCTTCGGGCTGTGGCTGCACGGCCGCCGGGTGCTGATCCGGGCGCTGCACGCCCAGGTCGAAACCCTGCGGCGGGAGCGGGAGTTGCGAGCCGAGCAGGCCCGGTCCGCCGAACGCGCACGGATCGCCCGGGAGATGCACGACGTGCTGGCCCACCGGCTGAGCCTGCTGGTGCTGCACGCCGGAGTGCTGCGCGACCAGGCCCGGGCCGGTACCGTCGCCGCCGACCCGGACCGGCTCACCCACCGCCTCGAACTCCTGCGCACCACCGCCGCCCGCTCGCTCGACGACCTGCGCGACGTCCTGGGCGCCCTGCGCGCCGACCCGCCGGAGCGGTCCGCCGCCGAGGCCGCCGCGCCCGTACCGTCCGGGTCGCCGTCCGGGTCGCGGTCCGGGTCGCGGTCCGGGTCGCCGTCCGGGTCGCGGTTCGGGGCGCCGCCTGTTCCGCCAGCCGTCCCGCCACCCGTCCCGGCGCCAGCCCTGCGCGACCTCACCGACCTGATCGACGAGGCGAACCAGGCCGGGCAGCAGGTCGAACTCGCCCTGGCGGGAGACCCGGAGGCCGTGCCCACCACCCACCGGCTCGCCGTGCACCGGGTGGTCCAGGAGGCGCTGACCAACGCCCGCAAGCACGCCCACGCCGCGCCAGTCACCGTCCGGGTCGGCTACGGGGCACCGGCGACCACCGTCGAGGTCCGCAACGGCCCGGGAGGGTCCATGCCGAACGGGCCGGTCACCGGCGGCGGGTACGGGCTGGTGGGCCTCGGCGAACGGGTCGGCGCGCTGGGCGGCCACCTGGACGCCGGGCCGGACGGTGCCGGCGGCTTCCGGCTCTCCGCCCGGTTGCCCGCGCCGGACCGGCCGGCGCAGGGCGCGTCGTCCCCGAAGTCCGCGCCCCCGGCGGAGGTCGCGCCCCCGGCAGAGTCCGCGGCCCCGTCGGAGGTCCCGTCGCCGAGGTACCCGTCCTGGAAGAAGCCCCCGAAGCCGAAGGACACCGCATGATCCGCACGATGGTGGTCGACGACGACGCGCTGGTGCGCCTCGGACTGGTCGACCTCCTCGCCCAGGACCCGGCCCTGACCGTGGTCGCCGAGGCGGCCGACGGGCTGCAGGCCGTCGAGCTCGCTCGCGGCCGCCGGATCGACGTCGCGCTGATGGACATCCGGATGCCCCGGCTCGACGGGATCGCCGCGACCCGGCGACTGCGCCAACTCCCCGACGCCCCAAGGGTCATCGCGCTCACCACCTTCGACCTGGACGAGTACGTGTACCAGGCGCTCGCCGCCGGGGCGGACGGCTTCCTGCTCAAGGACACCCCGCCCGCCGAGATCGCCCGCGCCGTCCACGTGGTCGCCGCCGGCCAGGGGATGCTGCACCCCGCCGCCGCGCGACGGCTGATCGACCGGTACCACCGGGTCGGCGCGCCGCGCTCCGTCGCCGCCCGGGGCCGGATCGCCGGGCTCACCCCGCGCGAGACCGACGTGCTGCGGGAGCTCGCCGACGGGCTGTCCAACGCCGAGATCGCGGGTGTGCTGGGGATGCGGGAGAGCACCGTCAAGGCGCACGTCAGCCGGATCCTGACCGCGCTCGGCGTGGCCAATCGGGTCCAGGCGGCGCTGCTCGCACGGGATGCGGGGCTCGTCGGGGACGGCGCCTGACCGTGGGCGCTCGGGAGGGCAGGGCGGGGCGCAGCGTCGGACGGTGTTCACACGGATGTTCCCCGGGCGTCGGTCCGGGCTTCGCCGCGGGCTTCCCTGAGCCGTCGCGTGCCTCCGGTTGGTACCGCCCGCTGAGCCGTTGTCACCCATCCGGCGTGGAAATGCCGTGCCTTGGCCGTTTGCGCTGCCGAACCCGGGCGGCGGGTCCATGGTGGAGATGGGCGTGATCCGGCGACCGCGCCCGCGCGTCGATCCGGGCCCGCCCGCCGAGCGCCCGCCGCTTCCGCCGACGGGTGCCCGGCACCGGGGCCCGTACCGGCACGCTGGGAGCAGGGCCACCTCGCAGGAAACCGAACGGTTCTTCTAGGCTCACATCTCGGCTTCCCTGCGGCGGTCCGGCCCTTGCGCCCGCCACCAGGAAGCCGCCGTCCACGGGGCTCCGGGCGGAACCGGGGCCACCGGATCGAGCGAGGAGGACGCAGATGCCAAGCACGCCGCCCAACCGTTCCACCGCACTTGGGCCAGACGGGCCGTTCCGACGGGCCGTCCGACCCCCTGGCCGACCGGTGCGGTCCGGCCGGACCTGGCACCCGGGCGGGAGCGGTCGGCCGGTGCGGCCGCTGAGTACCGGCTGCGGCCGCGGAGGCGAGCGTTGAGTCCCCAGATCGTCGGGTCGCCGGCCGCACCGGGCAGCGCCGCGGAGCCCGACCGCGTACCCGTGACCGTTCCCGCCGCGGCCGACGGTGAGGCCCTGGTCGCCCTCGGCGGCTCCGTCAAGGCCGGTTCGTCCACCATCGGTTCCACCATGGGCTCCGCCGTGGTGGGCTCTGCCGTCGAGAGCCCCCCGGCCGCCACGTCCGCGACTGGTGTCACGGCCAAGTCCGGTGTCACGGCCAAGCCTGGCGTCACGGCCAAGTCGGTGGCCGCGGTGAAGCTCGGTGCCACGGCGAAGTCCGGCGTGGCAGCGAAGTCCGGTGCCGCGGCGGTCGGATCCGCCCCTGCCGGCACCACTGCCAGTGCCGCTGCGACGAGCATCACCGCGGCGCTGCCCGGACTGCCGCAGGCACTCAGTACCCGGGCCCGTACCCTCGCCGGCGCCGTCCGGCGGCGGTGCGCGGACCTGGCCCGGATCGAATCGCCGAGTGGTGACGCGCCCCGACTCGACGCGCTCGCCGAGGAGTTGGAGTCCGGATTCCGGGCCACCGGGGCAACCGCCCGCCGCGAACCCGGGCCGGCCGGTGACCACCTGGTGCTGGAGTGGGAGGGACGGGACGAGACCCTGCCCCACCTGCTGATCGTGGGGCACCACGACACCGTCTGGCCCGCCGGCACCCTGGCCGACTGGCCGGTGACCGAGCAGGACGGTCGGCTCACCGGGCCCGGCGTCGTCGACATGAAGGGCGGACTCGCCGTCCTGGAGGGCGCCTTGGCGCTGCTCGCCGACCTGGGGCAGCGGCCGCACCGCACCGTACGGCTGGTCGTGGTGTCCGACGAGGAGGTCGGCAGTCCGGACGGGCGGGGCCTGGTCGAGCGCCAACTCCGGGGCGCGGCAGCGGTCCTGGGACTGGAACCGCCGCATCCGGACGGGCGGTTGAAGACCGCGCGGCGTGGCAGTACCCGGGTGCGGCTGACGGTCACCGGCCGGGAGGCGCACGCGGGCAACGACGCCCACGACGGGGTGTCGGCGGTGGATGAGCTGGTCGACCAGCTGGTACTCGTCCGCGGCCTCGCGGGCCAGCCCGGTACGGAGCTCAACACCGGTCGGATCAGCGGGGGTTCGCGGGCGAACATGGTCGCCGGACGGGCCGAGGCGGAGCTCGGCCTGCGCTTCTCCACCACCGAGGCGCAGCGCCGTACGCTCGACAACCTCGCCCGGCTGACCGCGTTGCGGCCGGGAGCGCGGGTGCGGACGGAGGTGCTGTCCAGCCGGCCGGCCTGGCCCGAGCGCACCGGCAACCCGCTGCTCAGGCATGTGCGTTCGCTCGCCGCGGTGCTCGGGCAGCAGATCGACGGCGCCCCGGCCGGTGGTGCCGGGGACACCAACCTGCCCGGCTCGCGCGGACTGCCGACGTTGGACGGTTTCGGCGCGGTCGGTGCCGGCGCCCACGCCCGGCACGAGTACATCAAGCTGGACCAGCTCGCACCGCGGATCGCCCTGCTTGCGGCGCTGCTCGCGGTGCCGTTGCCGCGACTGCGGGACCGCGCGGAGGGGTGACCCTCGACGGCTGACGGCTGACGGCTGACGGCTGACGGCTGACGGGCGACGGGCGACGGGCGACGGGTAACAGGTAACAGGTAGCAGCGAACAGATAACAGCTGACAGATTTCAGATTCTGTCAGCTGTTATCTGTTTTCTGTTCGCTGTTACCCGCCCCCTGCCCCTCGCGCCCGCCCATTCGTCGACGTCCCTTGCCATCCCTCCGTCCCGCCGCGCAGAATGGTACCGACCGAACGGTCAGTCGGTTGGCGCCCCGGTGCCAAGGCCGAGAAGTCGGAAGCCGGGAAGCCGGAGCAGGGAACACGAGAGGGGACCGTGGTGACAACAGAGGTGGCAGAGGCGGTCCCCGCGCAGACGCCGGAGGACCGGTTCGACGCGGTGATCGCCGCCGAACAGCGGATCGAGCCCCGGGACTGGATGCCCGACGCCTACCGGGCCACCCTGATCCGCCAGATCGCCCAGCACGCCCACTCCGAGATCATCGGCATGCAGCCCGAGGGCAACTGGCTCACCCGGGCCCCCTCGCTGCGCCGCAAGGCGATCCTGCTCGCCAAGGCCCAGGACGAGGCGGGCCACGGCCTCTACCTCTACGCCGCCGCCGAGACCCTCGGCGTCGACCGCGCCGAGCTCACCGAGAAGCTGATCAACGGCCGCCAGAAGTACTCCTCGATCTTCAACTACCCCACCCTCACCTTCGCCGACGTCGGCGTGATCGGCTGGCTGGTGGACGGTGCCGCGATCTGCAACCAGGTCCCGCTCTGCCGCTGCAGCTACGGTCCGTACGCCCGCGCGATGGTGCGGATCTGCAAGGAGGAGTCCTTCCACCAGCGTCAGGGCTACGAGCTCCTGATGACCCTGATGCGCGGCACCGAGGGTCAGCGCCGGATGGTCCAGGACGCGGTCGACCGCTGGTGGTGGCCGTCGCTGATGATGTTCGGTCCGCCGGACGCCGACTCGCCGAACACCGCCCGCTCGATGGCCTGGCGGATCAAGCGCCACACCAACGACGAGCTCCGGCAGCGCTTCGTCGACATGACCGTCCCGCAGGCCGAGCACCTGGGCGTCACCCTCCCCGACCCCGAGCTGCGCTGGAACGAGGAGCGCGGCGGCTGGGACTTCGGCGAGCCGGACTGGTCCGAGCTGACCAGGGTCATCCACGGCCAGGGCCCGTGCAACGCCCAGCGCGTCGACCGCCGCCGGGCCGCGCACGAGGACGGCGCCTGGGTGCGCGAGGCGGCAGTCGCCTACGCCGCCAAGCGCGCCGCCGACGCCGAACACGCCGCGGCCGCCGCGCGGCCCACCCCCGAACAGGAGAACGAGAAGTGACCGAGTCCGAGGCAGGGCCCAAGGCCGGCTGGCCGCTGTACGAGGTGTTCGTGCGCCCCCGGCGCGGCCTGAACCACGTCCACGTCGGCTCGCTGCACGCCTCCGACGACCGGATGGCGCTGCTCGCCGCCCGCGACCTGTACACCCGCCGCAACGAGGGCGTCAGCCTCTGGGTGGTCCGCTCGGACGCGATCACCGCCTCCACCCCGGACGAGCGCGACCCGTTCTTCGAGCCCAGTGGCGACAAGGTCTACCGCCACCCGACCTTCTACGACATCCCCGAGGATGTCCCGCACATCTGACGGGGGAGTCACCGTGCACGACCACACCACGTCCGCCACCGAGGACGACCACGTCTACCTCAGCCTCGCCGGGGCCGCCCCCGGCCCCGAGGGCGAGGGCCGCTGGGCGTACGGGACGGGCTTCGCCGACCCGCTGCTCGGCGTGGACACCGCCCTGCCCGCCGGCCTGGATGGTGCCGACCTCGCCGCCTACTGCCAGATGCTCGGCGACGACGCCCTGGTGCTCTCCCAGCGGCTGATCGAGTGGTGCACCCGGGCGCCCGAGCTGGAGGAGGAGGTCGCGCTCGCCAACCTGGGCCTGGACCTGCTCGGCCAGGCCCGGCTGCTGCTCACCCGGGCCGGCCAGGCGGACGGCTCCGGCCGCACCGAGGACGACCTCGCGTACTGGCGGGAGGAGCACGAGTTCCGCAACGTCCGCCTGGTGGAGACCCCGAACGGCGACTTCGCGTACTCGATCGCCCGGCTGCTGCTGTTCGCCACCGCCCGCGGCGCGCTGTACGAGGCGCTGAGCGCCCACCCGGACCCGGTGCTGGCCGCGGTCGCGGCCCGGGGCGTCAAGGAACTGGCCTACCACCGCGAGTACGCCACCGCCTGGACGCTGCGCCTCGGCGACGGCACGCCGTACTCGGCGGAGCGGATGCAGGCCGGGCTGGACGCGGTCTGGCCGCTGCTGGACGAGCTGTTCACCGCGCACCCGGTGGAGCTGCGGGCCGGCGTCGACCCGGCCGGCCTGCGCGAACCGGTGCTGCGCGAGCTCGCCGCCGTCGTCGCGGAGGCCGGGCTGACCCTGCCGGACGTCCCGCCGCTGGCCACCGTCCTGGGCCGGGCCGGCCGCGATGGCGTGCACACCGAGGCGCTCGGCCCGCTGCTCGCCGAGCTGCAGGTGGTGGCGCGCGCCCACCCGGGGGCGACGTGGTGACGGGCACCGCGGACACGGGCACCGCGCATACGGGCGCCGCGGCTCCGGGCACTGTGGACATGGGCACTGCGGACACCGTCCGCGGGACGGCCTGGTCGGTCGCCGCGGCCGTCCCGGACCCGGAGCTGCCCATGCTCACCCTGGCCGACCTGGGCGTGCTCGCCGGGGTCGAGGTGGACGACGGCAGCGGCACGGTGACCGCCTGGCTGACGCCGACCTACTCGGGCTGCCCGGCCGTCGCCGAGATGGCCGCCGACGTGGACCGCCGGCTGCGCGCCGCCGGGTACCCGGACGTCCGGGTGCGGCTGCGGCTGGACCCGCCGTGGTCCACCGACCTGATCACCGCCGAGGGCCGCCGCAAGCTCGCCGAGGCGGGCATCGCCCCGCCGCGCCCGACCTCGGCCCTCGCGCCCGGCCCCGGACCGGTCCCGCTCACCCTCGGCCCCACCCGCGCGGGCGCCGCGGCCCCCGTGCCCTGCCCGCACTGCGGCGGCACCGACACGGAGGAGCTGTCCCGCTTCGGCTCCACCGCCTGCAAGGCGCTCTGGCGCTGCCGCGCCTGCCGCGAGCCGTTCGAACGCGTCAAGGAGATCTGAATGCCCGCCGCGACCCCTGTGACGGATCCCGTCCGCCCGGCCCGCCGCCCGAGCTTCCACCGGCTGCGGATCGACCGGGTGGAGCGGCTCTGCGAGGACGCCGTGGCGGTGACCTTCGCGGTGCCGGACGCCCTGGCGGCCGAGTTCGCGTTCCGTCCCGGCCAGACCCTGACCCTGCGCAAGCTGGTGGACGGCACCGACGAGCGCCGCTCGTACTCGATCTGCGCGCCGGTCGGCGGCCCGCTGCGGATCGCCGTCCGCGAGGTGCCCGGCGGGCTGTTCTCGCGCTGGCTGGTGCGCGAGGCCCGGCCCGGCGAGGAGGTCGAGGTGCTGACCCCGTCCGGCCTGTTCACCCCCGAACTCGGTGTCCCCGCCGACCACGTGCTGCTCGCGGCGGGCTCCGGCATCACCCCGATGCTGTCGATCGCCGCCTCCGTGCTGGCTGCCGACCGCCGCTCCACCGTCACCCTGCTCTACGGCAACCGGCGCAGCGACACCGTGATGTTCGCGGACGAGCTGGCCGACCTCAAGGACCGCTACCTCGGCCGGTTCCAGCTGGTCCACGTGCTCTCCCGGGAGACCAGGGACGCCGAACTGCTCAGCGGCCGACTGGACCCGGAGCGGGTCCGGGCGCTGCTGGCGGCGCTGGTGGACGTCGGCGCCGTCGGGCACTGGTGGCTGTGCGGGCCGTTCGGCATGGTCGCCGGGGCGAAGGAACTGCTCGCCGAACTGGCCGTGCCGGGGGAGCGGGTGCACCAGGAGCTGTTCCACGCCGAGGACGAGCCGCTCGCCGAGCGGGACGAGGACCTGGACGGTCCCGACGGCGCGGCCGAGGCCGCGGTCGGTGAGCGCAGCGAGGTCACGGTCGTCCTCGACGGCCGCGGCAGCACCCTCAGCCTCCCGCGCGACCGTTCGATCCTGGACGGCGCCCAGCGCTCCCGCCCCGACCTGCCCTTCGCCTGCAAGGGCGGGGTCTGCGGCACCTGCCGGGCCCTGGTCACCGAGGGCGAGGTGGAGATGCGCCGCAACTTCGCGCTGGAGGAGAAGGAGCTGGCGGCCGGCTACGTCCTCACCTGCCAGGCCCGGCCGGTCACCGACCGGGTCACCGTCGACTACGACCGCTGACCCGGGCCGTCAGACGGCGGCGGGGACGGGCGCGAGTGCGGGCGCGGGTACGGGTGCGGGTACGGCGGTGACGGGGACCGGATCGGCCGCGGATTCGGTCCCGCGCCCGGCCTCCCCGGCCTCCCCTGCCTTCCCGGCCTCCCCGGCCCGCCCGGTCGGGCCCCCGAGCAACTCGACCAGATCGTTGACGGCGGCGCGGCCCGCCCGGTTGGCGCCGATGGTGCTGGCGGACGGCCCGTAGCCGACCAGGTGGACGCGCGGGTCGGCGGTGGCGCGGGTCCCGGTGAGCGCGATGCCGCCGCCGGGGGAGCGCAGGCCGAGCGGGGCGAGGTGGCCGACCTCGGGGCGGAAGCCGGTCGCCCAGACGATCGCGTCCACCGCCAACTCCTGCTCGCCCCAGGCGACTCCGTGCTCGGTGAGCCGGTCGAACATCGGGCGGCGGTGCAGCGCGCCCAGCTCCTCGGCTCGGCGGTAGGCGACGGACGGGCCGAGGCCGGTCACGCTCACCACGCTGCGCACCGGCAGGCCCTGGCGGACCCGCTCCTCGACCTTGGCGACCACCGCGCGCCCGTACTCGGGGGTGAACGGGCCCTCGTGGAAGACGGGTTCGGAGCGGGTGACCCAGACCGTCTCGCCGACCGCGGCCACCTCGGACAGCACCTGGATCGCCGAGGCGCCGCCGCCCACCACCAGGACGCGCCGACCCGCGAACTCCTCGGGGCCGCGGTACTCGGCGTAGTGCAGCTGACGGCCCGCGAAGTGGCCGGGGTAGTGGGGGAGGAACGGGCGGGTCCAGGTGCCGGTGGCGTTGACCAGTGCGCGGGTGGACCAGGTGCCGCGGTCGGTCTCGACCAGCAGCCGGGAGCCGGGGCGATAGGACTCGGCGCGTACGGCGCGTACCGCGACCGGGCGCACGACCGGGAGCGCGTGCCGGGCCTCGTACGCCGTGAAGTACCCCGGCACCACCTCCCGCGCGCGGGCCTCCGGGTCGGGCGCTGGGAGCTCGGCGTCCGGGAGGTCATGGAAGCCGTGCACGGTGGCCATCCGCAGGGACGGCGAGCGGTGGGCCCAGGCGCCGCCGGGGGCGGGGTTGGCGTCGAGTACGACGAAGCCGCCGTCGACTCCTGCCCGGTAGCGGGCGAAGCCGCGGCGGCCGAGGTGGTAGGCGGCGGACAGTCCGGCCTGTCCGGCACCCACCACCAGGACGTCCACGCGCCGCTCGCCGGCCTCGTCTGTTGCACCGTAAACAGTCACGCACGTGAAACATCGGGCGGTCGGTGGCTGTTCCCCGCGCAGCCGGCCCTCAGAGCGGCGCGGCGTGGTGTGGCGTGGCGTGGGGCGCGGCGCGGTGTGGCGAGGGGCGCGGGGCCTCAGCCGATCGGCGAGATCACCGCGGCGGTGCCGTACGCGCAGACCTCGGTGCCGACGTCCGCCGCCGCCGTCACGTCGAAGCGCATCATCAGGACGGCGTTGCCGCCGCGCGCCTTGGTCTGCTCGATCAGCCGCTGCATCGCCTCGTTGCGGCTCTCGACCAGGGTCTTCGTCAGACCCCGCAGCTCGCCGCCGATCAGCGACTTGAGTCCGGCACCGATCTGGCTGCCGACGTGGCGGCTGCGCACGGTCAGCCCGAAGACCTCGCCGATCACGTGGTCGACCCGGAAGCCGGGGATGTCGTTGGTGGTCACGACCATGACGTCGGCGTTCGGGCCCTGCCCGCCGCCGTACTCGTTGATGTCAGCCATGGGCCCATCCTGCCCGCGTCGTGCGTCCGGGTGACAGAGACACGGCCGGGCGGTGGCCGAGAAGCTCTCCGGAAGCTGCTCCGGACCGGTGATCGGGCGGCCGAAAAGCCGTACCGTAGCCCCATGGGCGAGCGAAGCGATCATCCGCAGGGGCCGGGCGCGGCAGAGTACTCCGGCGCACCGGAGATCGAGGCGACGGTGGTGCTGGGCCTGCGGATCAACGACTGGCCGGCGCTGCGCGCGGCCGCGATCAAGGCCGTCGAGGAGCTGGACTTCGACGGCGTCGACCCGGCCGGCCAGCGCCGTGAACTGCTGCGCGAGGTGGCCGAGGACGCCAACGCGGCGCTCGGTGCGCTGCTCCACCCGGACCGGCTGGTGGCCGCCATCCCCGGGGTCGAGGCGATCGGCGGCACGCTGGAGATCAGCGTCACCGAGGACTTCACCCCGGACTTCGCCGAACTGTTCCCGCTGGACGGCGAGGACGAGGAGGGCGGCGCCGGTGCCGACTGGACCCTTACCCCGCGCACCGCCTGCCTGCTGCACGCCCAGCTGCTCGGCCTGGCCGACGCCGCCTACGACGACCTCGACGAGCACGGGGACGACCCGGTGGTCGACGGCGAGGACGTCGACTGGACGGTCTTCGCCCGGCTGCCCCAGCGCACTTGGCGGCTCCACCGGGGCTGGCGGCGCACCATGGCCCGGGCCTTCGACGACCTGGCCGACGACCTCGCACTCGGCGAATGGCCGCTGCCGCGCTGCCTCGCCGAGGAGCTCGCGCTGCGGATGGCCCTGGTGGACGCCCGGACGCTGCTGGGCTCCCAGCCCGAGTCGGTGGCCGACATGATGGGCGACCTGCCCGCCGACCTGTACGACTACGACTGGGACGGCTGTCACGACGAACTGTTCGGCGTGTACGGGCCGGACGACGGCGACCCGGAGCTCGGCGCCGAGCAGCGCACCGAGTTGCTGCTGGCCGCGACGCACCCCGAGGGCTGGTTCCTGATCTACGAGGACGCGGAGGAGCGGGACCCACAGCGCGGCTACCGGCGCTGAGCGGGCCGCCGGGCCTGTCCGGCCGACCTCGCCGGGCGGGACCCGCCGGACTGGCCCTAGGCTGCCGTCATGTCCGATGTATCCGATGTGTCTGATGTGCACGGTGTGTCCTCGGCGGAGTCCGGTCCGGACGGGGGTGCTGACGAGTCGGCGCTCGGCCGGATCGCACTCGGACTGAACGGTGTGCGGGCGGCGCAGCTCGGGCGGACCGCCGAGGCGCGGGCCAGCTTCGAGGCCCTCTGGGAGGAACTGGGCGAGCGGGACGTCTTCCACCGCTGCGTCCTGGCGCACTATCTGGCCGACCTGCAGGACGACCCCCGGGCCGAACTGGAGTGGGACCGGCGGGCCCTCGCGGCCGCCGACTCGCTGACCGCCGAGCGCGCCCGGACCTACGAGTCCGCGCTCCAGGTACGGGCCTTCTATCCGTCGCTGCACCTCAACCTGGCCTCCGACCACCTCAAGCTCGGGGAACCCGACCTCGCGCGCGAACAGCTGGAACGGGCGGTCCGGAGCCTGGACGCGCTGCCGGAGGACGCCTACAGCGCGGGGATCCGGGCGGCGGTGGACGAACTGCGGCAGCGGCTGCGCTGAGCGGGGCTGCCGGGCCGGGGTGGGGCGCGCGGTGCGCTGGCGGCTCGGGCACGGCTCGGGTGCGGGTGCGGGTGCGGTGCGAGGGCGCGGGGGCGGGCCGGGGCGGTGATGGCGGGGCTGGCATGCTGGACGGGTGACTTCTCCGTTCGATGCCCCGGCCCCCGCTCCCGCCCCCGGCGACCTTCCCGACCCCGAGGACCGCGACGCGCGGCCGCAGTACGTGCTGCCGCTGGTCGTCCGGCTGGAGAAGGCCACGCCGCCCGGGCGGACGGACGCGCTGGAGACCTCGGCACGGGCGGTGCTGACGCTGCTCGCCGACCCCCGGGTGACCGGGCCGGACGGGGAGTGGGCGGAGCAGGTCGAGGCCTGGGAGGACGCCCGGATCCGCAAGGTGGTCCGGCGTGCTCGGGGCGGGGAGTGGCGTCGGGCCGGGGAGTTGTCGGGGATCACGGTGCAGGGGCGGGAGGCGGAGGTGCGGGTGTTCCCGCCGATCCCCTTGGACGGCTGGCCGAAGGAGCTCGCCAAGTTGCAGGTCTCCGGGACGGACCTGGAGGAGACCGCCGAGGTCGGCGCGCCCGAGCCGGGACTGCCGGTGCTCTGGCTCAACCCGGAGCTGGAGATGAGCGCGGGCAAGACCATGGCCCAGACCGGGCACGCGGCTCAGCTCGCCTGGTGGCGGCTGGACGATGCGCAGCGCAAGGAGTGGGCGGAGTCGGGCTTCGCGCTCGCCGTCCGCACGGCGGAGCCGGGGGCGTGGGAGGAACTGGTGCGCAGCGGGCTGCCGGTGGTCCGGGATGCGGGCTTCACCGAGATCGCCCCGGGGAGCTGCACGGTGATCGCGGAGCACCCGGCGCTGCGGTGACGGGGCGGGCCGGCGGCGAACGGATGTCCGATGACAGATGACAGGTAACAGATAACAGCGAACAGATTTCGAAATCTGTTCGCTGTTATCTGTCATCTGTTTGTTGTCATCTGTTACCCGTCGCTGGCCCTGCTCTGCCCGCCCTCCTGTCGCCCGCCCGCCATCCCGCTACTCGCCCGAAGCCTGGTAGCGCTGCATCGCCCGTAGCCCGCCGTACACCGCCGCGGCCGTCCAGAGCGCCATGATCAGCAGGCCCGTCCAGTGGCCGTAGTGGATGCCGGGCTCGGTCTGGGTGCGCATCGCGTAGAGGCCGGCCCGGTCGGGCAGGAACTGGCCGATCTCACGCACGCCGGGAATCGCCGCCAGCCAGGTGGTGCCGAGGAACACCATCGGGGTGAGCAGGCCGAGCGCGGCGCTGAAGTTTCCCAGCATCGCGGTCAGTCCGAGGCAGATCAGCACCATCAGCGGGTGGTAGAGCACGCCGGCCAGGAAGCTGTGGGCCAGGCCCGGGGTGGAGAGGTCAAGGCCGGCGGTGGCGTCGAAGGCGAGGAAGGAGCCCGCCGTGGAGGCCAGCCCCACCAACAGGCCGAGCCCGGCGCCGAGTGCGAGCTTGGCACCGTACAGCTCGCCGCGCCGGGGGACGGCGGTGAGCGAGGTGCCGATCATCCGGGTGTTGAACTCCTGCCCCATCAGCAGGATGCCGAGGCAGGCCACGGCCACGTGGCCGAACAGCAGGCCGTAGAAGATCCCGCCGGCCGGGTCCTCGCCGGGGACATGGTCCTTCGCCGCGTAGGCGGCGTTGACGGCCGCGGTCACCCCGACGGTGAGGACAACTGCGGTCAGCGGTGCCGCCCACTGCGAGGGCAGGGTGGTGAACTTGATCCGTTCGGCGCGCAGGGCGTTGCCGAGGCTCATCCTCATCTCTCCTTCGCTCACGGTCACTTGGTGCGCTCCCGCATCGCCCGCAGTCCCCCGTACGCGGCCAGCGCCGTCCAGATCGCCATGATCGCCAGGCCGGTCCAGTGCCCGTACGCGAGCTGCGGGTCGTCGGCGTAGTGCAGCGCGTACTGGCCTGCCCGGTCGGGGAGGAACTGGGCCACCCGGCGCACCCCGGGCACGCCGCCGAGCAGCGGCGAGAGCAGGAAGACGGTCGGCGTCAACAGGCCCATGGCGGCGGTGAGATTGCCCAACAGTGCGGTCACCCCGAGGCAGAACACCACCAGCAGCGCCGGGTACAGCACCCCGGCGGTGGCCGCGCGGGCGAAGGCGGGGCCGTGCCAGTCGGCGGGCACGGTGGCCGCGTACCCGGCGTAGGAGCCCGCCGTGCCGAGCGCGCCCACGCCGAGGCCGATCAGGGCGCCCAACGCCAGCTTGGCGCCGTACAGTCGGCCGCGCCCGGGGACGGCGGCGAGGGAGACGTCGATCATCCGGGTGTTGAACTCCTGGCCGATCAGCAGGACACCGAAGGCGACCAGTGCCGCCTGGCCGAAGTTGAGTCCGTAGAAGATGCCGACGCCCGGGTCGTCGGTGATGCTGTGGTCCTTGTCGCCGAGTATCGCGCCGACGGCCGTGGTCGCGCCGACGGTGAGCAGCACGGAGAGCAACGGCGGGACCCAGAGCGAGCGGAGGGTGGTGAGCTTGACCCGCTCGGCCCGGAAGGCGTTGGCGGTGTACGGAACGGCACTCATGCGACGGACTCCGCCCGGTACTCGACGCTGTCCGCGGTCATCCGCATGAACGCCTCCTCCAGCGAGTCCTGTTGGACCGCGATCTCGTACAGCACCACGCCGTTGGCGGCGGCCAGTGCGGCGATCCGCTCGGGTTCGGCGCCGGTCACCTCCCAGGCGCCGCCGTCGACTTCGACGGCGTCGAGGCCGTGGCCGGGCCCGCCGAGCAACGCGGCCAGCTTGGCGGCGTCCACCGCCCGGACCCGGATCCTGGTGCGGCCGTGGCGGTCGATGAACTCGGCGGTGGCGGCGTCCGCGAGCAGTCGGCCGCGACCGATCACCACCAAGTGGTCGGCGGTGAGGGCCATTTCGGTCATCAGGTGGGAGGAGACCAGTACCGCCCGTCCCTCGGCGGCCAGTTCGCGCAGCAGGGTGCGGATCCAGCGGATGCCCTCCGGGTCCAGGCCGTTGACCGGTTCGTCCAGGAGCAGCACCGGCGGGTCGCCGAGCAGTGCGGCGGCCACCCCGAGGCGCTGGCGCATCCCGAGCGAGAAGCCCCGGATCCGTCGCCCGGCGGCCTCGGCCAGCCCGACCTGGGCGAGCACCTCGCCGACCCGTCGCGCCGGCAGGCCGTTGCTCGCGGCGAGCCAGCGCAGGTGGCCCTGCGCCGTCCGGCCGCCGTGCAGGGCCTGGGCGTCCAGCAGCGCGCCCACCTGCCGCAGCGGCTCGGCGAGTTCGGCGTACGAACGGCCGCCGACCAGGGCGCGCCCGGCGGTGGGGCGGTCCAGGCCGAGGACCAGCCGCATGGTGGTGCTCTTCCCGGCGCCGTTCGGGCCCAGGAAGCCGGTCACCACGCCGGGCCGGACCTCGAACGACAGGTCGTCGACGACCCGACGGCCGTCGTACTCCTTGGTCAGGCCCTGGATCTTGATCACGGCCGCTTTCCCCTCCTCGTCGCTGTCACCGTCCGTGTTCCGGTCGGCGGTTCCATTCGACCGGAACGGGCTGGTGGGCGGATCCCGCCGCAGCGGGGATTCGTCTCCCTCCCGGGAGGGAGACGGCGACAACCCGGCGGGGGAGCCGGGGCCGCCCGCTGAGCTGGCAGGATGGGGCGGTGCCACGAATGAACGCGTTCCGGAGCCGGGGCCGAGCGACCGCGATCCTCGCGCCGCTGGTGGCCGGTGCCACCTACGCCCGGCTGCTGCACCTGCTGGTGGGGTGGATCTTCGCGGGCGTCGTCCTGATGTCTACCCGGGGACGTACCAGCGGAGCCTCGGCTCGATCCTGACGGCGGCCGTCTCGCTGGACGTCGTCCTGCTCGGGCTCGTCGCCCTCATCCCGGCGGCGCGCCGCGCAGAGGGCGTGCAGGCGCGACTGCTGCTGGTGCCCGACCGCGAGGAGGACATCGGCGTCGAACCCTCCGGCACCTGGGCCGACCGGCGCCGTACGGCGGCCTGGTTGATCGGGCGGGTGGCGCTCGGTTCGGCGATCGGCTTCGCCACGGTCTTCGGCCTCGCTCCGGTCTTCGACCTGCTGACCGGTCCGCGCGGCTTCTGGTACCTCCCGCTCGCCCCGGTGCCGGCGCTCGGCTACGGCTGGCTGGTGGTCTGGGCTGGCCGCCTCCAACTCGCCATGGCCGTGAGGCTGCTGGGGCCGTCCCCGGCGGAGCGGCTGGCGGAGGCGGAGCTTCGGGCCGAACGGCTGCTGGAGCGCAACCGGTTGGCCCGCGAGCTGCACGACTCCATCGGCCACGCACTGACGGTGACGGTCCTCCAGGCGGGGGCGGCGCGCGAGGTCGGGGACCCGGCCTTCGCCGCCAAGGCGCTGGAGGTCATCGAGGAGACCGGGCGGCAGGCGATGGAGGACCTCGAACGCACCCTCGTCCTGCTGCGGGAGACCCCGGCAGGCGGCGCGGCGCGGAACGGGGCGGCCACCGAGCAGCCCGGCATCGACCAGCTGCCCGCGCTGTTCGACACCGCCCGCGCGGCCGGCAGCCCGGTCGAGGCGAGCATCGAGATACCCGCCGGGGTGCTGCCCGGGGTGCTCTCGCGCGAGTCCTACCGGATCGTCCAGGAGGGCGTCACCAACGCGCTCAAGTACGCGCCCGGCCAGCCGGTCGATGTCCAGATCGCCGTTCGGGAGGGGCAGTTGGAGCTGCGCTGCGCCAACCGCCTGGTGGCGGCGCCGAGCCGGGGCGGCCCAGGCCGGGTCGGCTCCCGCAGGGGAGGCAAGGGGCTGCGCGGCATCAGGGAACGGGCCGCGCTGCTCGGCGGTGAGGCCATGGTCGGGGCGGGCGGCGACGGGGGAGCGGAGTGGGTGCTCGACGTCCGGCTGCCCCTACGCTTGGGCTCGTGACGAATGATCTTGCAGGCGACGGCAGGACGGCAGGCGGCGCGGGCATGACCGACATCCTGCTCGCCGACGACGAGGAACTGGTCCGGGCCGGGATGCGGGCCGTACTGGAGGCCCAGGGCGACCTGCGGGTGGTCGGCGAGGCGGGCGACGGCGCGGAAGCCGTGTCCCTGGCCCGCGCGCTGCGCCCGCGAGTGGTGCTGATGGACGTCCGGATGCCCGTCATGGACGGCCTGGCGGCCACCCGCGAACTGCTGCGCCCCGGCCCGCCGGGTGAGTTGCCGCCGAGGATCCTGGTCGTCACCACCTTCGAGAACGACGACTACGTCTACCAGGCGCTGCGCGCGGGCGCCGACGGCTTCCTGCTCAAGCGCAGCCGCCCGGCCGAGATCGTCCACGCGGTACGGCTGGCGGCGGCGGGCGAGTCGCTGCTCTTCCCGGCCGCGATCCGGCAGCTGGCCGCCGGGCACGGCAACCCGGCCGCCCGCGCGGCCATGGAGCGGGCGGCGCTGACCGGGCGGGAGGCCGAGGTGCTGCGGATGATGGCGCGCGGGCTCAGCAACGGGGAGATCGCCGAGCAGCTGGTGCTCGGGGTGCAGACGGTGAAGACGCACGTCAGCAGCGTGCTGGCGAAGCTGGGCGCGCGGGACCGTACCCAGGCGGTGATCGCCGCGTACGAGTCGGGGTTCGTCGAGCCGTCGGAGTAGGCGCGCTCAGGCGCGGCGTCGTCCGGCGGGCCGGGGCGGTACAGGGCGCTCCGGCGCCGGGGTCGGGCCGGGTCAGGCCGGGTAGGCGTGAGTCTGGGTGGCCTTGACCGAGGCCCAGACCGGTGTTCCCGGTGCCAGCCCCAGTTCGGCGACGGCGGCCGGGGTGAGGTCGGCGGCCATCGGCAGGGTTCCGGCGAGTTCGGCGCGCACCTGGTCGCCGTGCAGGTCCAGGCCGGTGACCTCGGCCTGCCACAGGTTGCGGGCGCTGGACCGCGGCCGCTCCCGGTACAGGGTGACGGCGGCGGGCGGGAAGGCGACGAACGCCGGTCCGGACAGCTCCTCGGTGGTGGTCAGGACGGTGCCGTCCGGGAGGGTGACCAGGGTGCCCTCGGCCCGTCCCTGGTACAGGTTGAGGCCGACCAGGCGGGCGATGTAGTCGGTGCGCGGACGCCGGGCGACCTCCGCCGGGCTGCCGGACTGCACCTCGCGGCCGTCCTCGATCACCACCAGCCGGTCGGCCAGCACCATCGCGTCCAGCGGGTCGTGCGTCACCAGCACCGCCACGGCCTCGAACTCGGCCAGATGGCGCCGCAGTTGGGACCGTACGTCGAGCCGGGTGCGGGCGTCCAGGGCGGCCAGCGGCTCGTCCAGCAGGAGCAGCCGGGGGCGGACGGCCAGGGCCCGGGCCAGCGCCACCCGCTGGGCCTGGCCGCCGGAGAGCCGGCCGGGGCGCACCGAGGCGTGGCCCGCCAGGCCCATCCGGTCCAGCCAGGCCGCCGCCTCGGCCCTGGCCTCGCGCTTGGGGCGGCCCTGGCAGCGCGGGCCGAAGGCGACGTTGTCGAGCGCGCTGAGGTGCGGGAACAGCAGGTAGTCCTGGAACACCACGCCGACCGGTCGCCGCTCGGCGGGGGTGTGCAGGCGCCGGGCCGGTTCCTCCAGGACGTGGCCGTCCAGGCGAAGGTGGCCGCCGGTGAGCGGGAGCAGGCCGGCGAGGGCGCGCAGCGCGGTGGACTTGCCGGCGCCGTTCGGGCCGAGCAGGGCGATCACCTCGCCGGGGGCGGCGGTGAGCGCCAGGTCGAGGGCGAACGCGGTGCGGTCGACCCGCAGGTGGGCGTCGAGGGCGGCGGGCGCGGCCCCGACCCCCGGTGCGGGGACGGGGACGGGGACGGGGGCAGGGGCGGCGGCGGAGGGCGGTTCGGGGGGCATCGGTTCGGCCGTCCTGTCGGCGTCCTGGGTGTGGGGGCGTCCGCCCGGGGCCGGGGCCGGGGCCGAGGCCGGGTCTGGGTCCGGGATCGGGGCCGGGGTCATGGGGTCGACATCCAGCGGTCGCGCAGGCCGACCAGGACGGCGACGGAGACCACCAGCAGTACCAGCGACAGCGCGATCGCCGCCTCCGGGTCGGACTCCATGGCCAGGTAGACGGCCAGCGGCATGGTCTGGGTGCGGCCCGGGAAGTTGCCCGCGAAGGTGATCGTCGCGCCGAACTCGCCGAGCGCCCGGGCCCAGGCCAGGACGGCTCCGGCGGCGATCCCGGGGGCGATCATCGGCAGGGTGACCCGGCGGAACGCGGTCAGCCGGGAGGCGCCCAGGGTCGCGGCCGCCTCCTCGAAGCGGGGATCGGCCGCCCGCAGCGCGCCCTCCACGCTGATCACCAGGAAGGGCATCGCCACGAAAGTTTCGGCGATCACCACCCCGGTGGTGGTGAAGGGCAGGGTGATGCCGAACGCCGAGTCCAGCCAGGAACCGACGATGCCGCGTCGGCCGAGCACCAGTAGCAGCGCCACACCGCCCACCACCGGGGGCAGTACCAGCGGCAAGGTGATCAGCGCCCGGATCACCCGCCGGCCGGGCAGCTCGGTACGCGCGAGCAGCCAGGCCAGCGGGACCCCGAGGACCAGCGACACCGCGGTGGCGGCCGTCGCGCAGATCAGCGAGAGCCGCAGGGCGTCCCAGACGGCGGTGCTGGTCAGCTGCTCGGACAGGCCGCTCCACGGCGCCCGGACGAGCAGCCCGACCAGTGGGAGGATCAGGAACGCCAGGCCGAGCAGCGCCGGGAGCAGCAGTGTGACCGGGACGCGCTGTGCGCCGGGGCGGCGCGGGCCCCGGCGGCGGCCCGGCAGGGCGTTCGCGGGTCCTGCCGGTGCCGGGGCTGCGTCGTCCCGGGTGATGCCCGCACCGGTGTCGGTACCGGTGTCGGAGCTGGCGCCGGTGCCGGTGCCGATGCGGGAGCCGGAGTCCCGGTTGCGGTCGCTGCCGGTGGTGCGGTCCGTCACGGCGCCTGGAAGCCCGCCGCGGTCAGCACCTGCTTGGCCTCGGGGGACCGGACGTAGGCGACGAAGGCGGCCGCGCCGTCCTTGTTCGGCGCCTTGGCGAGTGCGGCGATCGGGTAGTCGTTCACGGCCTTGGCGGCCTCGGGGAAGTCCACGCCGTCGATCTTCGCAGCATCGGCCTGCACATCGGTCTTGTACACCAGCGAGGCGTCGACCTCGCCGAGCTCGACCTTGGTGAGCGCGCCCTTGACGTCCTGCTCCAGGGTGACCGGGGTGAGGTCGACGCCGGCGGCCTTCAACGCGGTGAGGGCGGCGGCGCCACAGGGCACCTCCTTCGCGCAGAGCGCGACCTTCACGCCGGAACCGGTGAGGTCCTTGAGGCCCGCGAGGTGCTTGGGGTTGCCCTTGGGCACGGCGATGGCGAGGGTGTTCTTGACGAAGGTCGTCGGCTGGCCGCTCGCGCCGCCCGCGTCGGTGACCGTCTTCATGGTGGCCGGGCTGGCCGCGGCGAAGACGTCCGCCGGTGCACCGGAGTTGATGCTGGTGGCGAGGGCGGAGCTGCCGCCGAAGTTGAAGGTGACCTTGGTGCCCGGGTTGGCGGCCTCGAACTTCTTGCCGAGCTCGGTGAAGGTCTCCTTGAGGGAGGCGGCGGCGAACACGGTGATGGCGCCCTTCGCCTTCGGGGCGGTGGCTCCGTCGGTGCCCGCCGCGCCGGTGGCGCCGGTGGCGGCGGCGGTCGCGGCCGAGGAGGCGGAGCCGGAGGACTTGCCGCCGTCGCTGCCGCAGGCGGTGGCCCCGAGGCTGAGGACGAGGGCCGCAGCGGCGGCGACGGCGAGTCTGCGGGTGGGGGTGGTGCGAGTGCTCATCGGTGCTTCCCCTCCAGGGTTCGCGCCGGAAGGGGCGCGGAGGTGTGGCCGCAGGTGCGGCCATTACGGCGATCATAGTGCCGCAGATGCGAGCGATAAATCGTCTGTCACATCGCACAGCGGGGGTGGGGCGACGGTCTCGGGGCTGCTGTGCGAAGGCTCAAACGTGCACGGACGGTTCGGTCCGGAAGGGCGGCAGGTGGAAGGACGGCCGGCGCAAGGGCGGCCGGTGGAAAACCCTTCGCATCCGGGCAGGTGGAACGGTCAGAGTGGGCGACAGCCCGTAGGCGCGGCCGACCGTCGGCCGCCCGGGCCCGATGGTCGATCCGAACGGATCAACGGGGAGGAGTCCGCCCATGTCCACGCTGCGCGTCACCGCCGAGAAGCTGGTCATCCTGGAGCACCCGAACGCCGACGCGCTGGAGTTGGCCCAGGTCGGGCTCTATCGCGCGGTGGTGGCCAAGGGCTCCTACCGGACCGGCGACCACGCCGTCTACATCCCCGAACAGGCCGTCCTGCCCGAGGAGTTGATCGAGGAGCTGGGGCTGACCGGCAAGCTGGCGGGCAGTGCGGCGAACCGGGTCAAGGCGGTACGGCTGCGCGGGGAGCTGTCCCAGGGCATCGTCTGCCGGCCCGGCGCGCTGGCCGGAACCGACCTGGCCGGGGCGGCCGAGCGGGGCGAGGACTTCGCCGACCTGCTCGGGATCGTCAAGTGGCAGCCGCCGGTGCCGACCTCGATGAACGGTGAGGTCCTCAGCGCGCCCGACCTGCTGCCCTGGGTGGACATCGAGAACCTCAAGCGCCACCCCGACGTCTTCGAGCCCGGCGAGCCCGTGGTGCTGACCGAGAAGCTGCACGGCAGCTGCTGCCTGGTCACCTACACCGCCGCCACCGGCGAGGTGCACGTCTCGTCCAAGGGGATCGGCGCGCAGGGGCTGGCGCTCGCCGAGGACGAGCGCAACCTGTACTGGCGGGCGGTGCGCGCGTACGACATCCCGGCGGTGGCGGCCCGGTTGGCCGAGCGGCTGGGTGCCGAGCGGGTCGGCATCTTCGGCGAGGTGTTCGGCGAGGGAGTGCAGGACCTGACGTACGGCGCCTCCGCGCGCACCGAGCGCCCCGGGTACGCGGCCTTCGACGTGTCGGCCGTGCTGGACGGGCAGCTGACCTGGCTGTCGGCCGCCGAACTCCTGGACGGCGAACTGCCGTTGGTGACCGAACTGTGGCGCGGGCCGTTCGACACCGCGACGGTGCTGGCGCATGCGCAGGGCAAGGAGGCGCACTCGGGGCGTGAACTCCACCTGCGTGAGGGCGTGGTGGTCCGGCCGGTGGTCGAGCGCTGGAGCCCGGTGCTCGGCGGGCGGGCGATCGCCAAGGTGGTCAGCGACGCCTACCTGACCCGCAAGGGTGGCACCGAGTACGAGTGATACGAGTGAGCGGACCGGGCCGGCGGCGTGGGTCGGCGGCCCGGTCCCTCCGCGCGGCTTCCCCGGCTGAATACCCGTCAGTAAGGTTGAAGGGCCGCCGAGCGCGCGTCAGCGCCGAGGAAGTCCAGAAGGAGTGCCGATGGCCACCGCAGCCGCCATACCCGGACCGGCCGGGAACCCCCTGGTCGGGTCGCTCTTCGACCTCACCCGCCGTCCGCTGCGCACCTACCTCGCGGCCCGGCGGGACCACGGCGACGTGGTGCGCATGGTGGCCGGGCCGCCCGGGCTGCGTGTCGAGTTCTACGGGGTGTTCTCGCCGGAGGGCGCCCACCAGGTGCTGGGCAGCGAGGCGGCGAACTTCCGCAAGGAGAACAGCTTCTACGACGAACTGCGGACCAGTGTCGGCAACGGGCTGCTGACCAGCCAGGACGAGGTCTACCAGCGTCAGCGCCGACTGGTCCAGCCGCTGTTCACCCGTCGCCGGGTCGACGGCTACGCGGAGGCGCTCGCTCAGGAGGCGCAGGCGCTCGCCGAGCGCTGGCGGGCGGTGCCGGGTGGGGTGGTGGACGCTGCGGAGGAGATGTCGCGGTTCGCGCTGCGGGCCGTCGCCCGGATCCTCTTCGGCGCCGACGTGGAGGAAGCGGTGGAGGTGGTGAACCGCAGCTTCCCGGTGCTCGGCGAGTACATCAAGGAGCGAGGCTTCGCGCCGGTCCGGTTCCCGCGCACCTGGCCGACGCCGGGCAACCGGCGCGGCCTGGAGGCGCAGCGGGCGCTCTACGAGGTCTGCGACCGGATCATCGCGGAGCGGGCGGCGCGCGGGGGCGGTGACGAGGAGGCGGACGACCTGCTGACGCTGCTCGGCCGGGCGCGCGGCGAGGACGGCGAGCGGCTGGATCCGGCCGAACTCCGGGACCAGGTCCTGGTGTTCCTGCTCGCCGGGCACGAGACCACGGCCACCTCGCTGGCCTTCGCCCTGCACCTGCTGGCCAAGCACCCGGAGCAGCGCAAGCTCGCCCAGGAGGAGGCGCGGACCGTTCTGGCCGGGCGGGTGCCGACGGCGGCGGACCTGGAGCGGCTGCCGTACATCACCCGGGTGATCAAGGAGGCGATGCGGCTCTTTCCCGCGGCGTCGCTGATCGGGCGGCGGGCGGTCGAGGAGACGGTCATCGACGGGTACGTGATCCCGGCGGGGGCACAGGTCGTGGTCGCGCCGCTGGTCACCCAGCGGCACCCGGACCACTGGGCCGAGCCCGAGCGCTTCGACCCGGACCGGTTCCTGCCGGAGGAGGAGAAGGCGCGGCACCGCTACGCGTGGTTCCCGTTCGGCGGCGGGCCGCGGGCCTGCATCGGGCAGCACTTCTCGATGCTGGAGTCGGTGCTGACCCTCGGGGTGCTGCTGCGGGACTTCGACCTGGAGGTGGTGGACCGGCGGGTGGCGCTCGTGCAGGGGATCACGCTCCGGGCGGCGAGCGCGATGCGGGTGCGGGTCACGGCGCAGGGCTGACGGCGCTGGGATGACGGCGCTGGGCTGACGGGAACGGCTGACGGGTTTCAGAGTTCAACTTTCAGAAGACAGATAACAGATTTCAACATCTGTTATCTGTCTTCTGTCTTTTGTTTGCTGTCAGTCGCCCGGGTGCCGCTGGGCACAGGACCGGGTCATTCGAACACAGCGGCCGCGCCGCGCGTGCAGCTTTTCAGATCTTCGCCTGGCCGATTCCAGCTGCTCGATAGCGTCCCACGCACCCCAGGCCGGAAGCGCACATGCGACGGGCATATGCCCGTGCGCCCGTCGGATGCAGTCCGCCCGGCCGGGGGTGCCCGGGAGTACCGCATTCCGCCCCGGGCCCGACCGGTCGACCGGAGGTCCCATGGGAGCCCTCAACCAGTTCAGCTTCGGCTGGCTGACCCCCGTCCTCTCCTACGCGATGGCCTGCGCCGGTGCCGCCCTCGGGTTGCGCTGCACCCTGCGCGGCCTGGCCGCCACGGGCGCCGCCCGTCGGAACTGGCTGCTCACCGCAGCCGCCGCGATCGGCTCCGGGATCTGGACCATGCACTTCGTCGCCATGTTCGGCTTCGCCGTCGACGGAACCGAACTGCGCTACAGCGTGCCGCTCACGGTGCTGAGCCTGCTGGTCGCCGTACTGGTCACCGGCCTCGGCCTGACCGTGGTCTGCTACGGCCGGCACCGCGGCCTCGCTCTGCTGGGCGGCGGCTGCACCACCGGCGTCGGTGTCGCCGCGATGCACTACCTCGGCATGGCCGCCGTCCGGATGCACGGCGGGCTGCGCTACGACGGCGGGACGGTCGCACTCTCCGTCCTGGTCGCGGTCGGTGCCGCCACCGCCGCGCTCTGGGCCGCCGTCACCGTCCGCAACGGGTACGCCGCGGCCGCCGCCTCACTGGGCATGGGCCTGGCCGTCAGCTGCATGCACTACACCGGCATGGCGGCCGTCCACGTCCAACTGGATCCCGCCCGGGCCGGGTTGGGCGGGGTCAGCCCGATGGAGTTCGTCTTCCCGCTCGCCGTCGGCCTCGGCTCGTTCCTCTTCCTGGCCTCCGCCTTCGTCGCGCTCTCCCCGACCACCCAGGAGCGGGCCGGCGACCTGACAGCGGGGGAGCTGGCGATCGAGGAGTTCGCCGACCCCGCCGCCCGGCCCGGCACCGAGCCGGGCGCCGCGTCCTCGGGCACCGCGCTCACAAGCCTGTACGGCCCCGCCGCGGACGGTTTCGACCCGGCCGGCCCTGCCCCGGGCGGGCGGGATCCGTACGGCCGGGACCGCGCGGCCTGAGCCTGCTTGTGCCGCCTGAGCCCGTCCGCGCCGCCCGAGTCTGTTCGTGCCGCCCGAGCCCCGTCGCCCTTGCCCGAAAGGCTCCCGTCCATGCGAGAAGTCCGTGGCACCACCCCTGGCGCCCGCCGGGGTGCCCACGCCGGACCGCCCGCTCGCTCGTCGCGCCCCGGCCCCCGACTGCGCGGGCTGCGCGGGCCGTTCGGACTGCGGGGGCTGCGTCCCCGGAGCGTGCGCGCCCGGATCATCGCCCTGCTGATGGTCCCGGTCGTCTCCGTCATCGCCCTCTGGGGCTTCGCCACCGTCACCACCGCCCAGGGCGTCTGGGACCTGCTGCGCCTGCGCGACGCCCAGCGCAGCCTGCTCACCCCCGTCGCCGACACCGTCGCCGGCCTGCAGGCCGAACGCGCCGCCGCCGGAGAGCTGTTGGCCGGTCCGGGCCTCGTCCCGGGGACGGTGCCCGCCGCAGGGCGGGAGAGTGCCCTGCGCGAGGCCGCCGCCGCCACCGACCGGGCGCTCACCCCGCTGTTCCCCGACCCGCGCCGCCCCGGCCGGGGCTACAACCGGGCCGATGCCCAGGGCCTCGGCGCCGACGCCGCTGCCCGCCTGGACGACCTCGGCACCGCGCTCGCCGCCCTGCCCGAACTGCGCGGCAGGGTGCTCACCCGGAGCGTGGGCTGGTCCGAGGCGTACGCCGCGTACGGGGCGGCCGTGGACCGGGCGCTGGCCGTGTCCGGTGCCGTCGCCGCGCCGCGCGACGGCCACCCCGGGGCCGACTCGCGGGCGCTGCCGGAGCTGGACCGCACCCGCGAACTCCTGTCCCGTGAGGACGCGTTGCTGCGGTCAGCCGAACTCTCCGGCGGGCTCGGTGACGACCAGCTGCGGGAGTTCTCCGGTGCGGCCTTCGCCCGTCGCGCGTTCGAGCAGGGCGCGACGGTCGGTCTCGGCCACGCCGACCGGGAGACACTGCTCGTCGTCACCGACGGCCCTGACCACCGGGAACTGGTGGGTTACGAGGAGGAGGTCCGTACCGCCGCCGACGGCCGGTCGGCCGTCGCCGCGGTGCCGGCGGACCGGTGGGCGGCGGTGGCCGGGAGCGTCGCCGCCGGGCTGCGCGACGTTGCGGACCGGGCCGGTCGGCTTGCCGCCGAACAGCAGAACCCTTACGCACTGGGCCTGTTCACCCCGTCCGGGATCGCCGTACTGCTCGGGCTGCTCGGGGTGGTCGCCTCGCTGGTGATCTCGGTGCAGATCGGCCGCGGCCTGGTCACCGAGCTGACCGGCCTGCGTAACACGGCACTTGACCTTGCCTGGCGCAAACTCCCGTCCACCATGCGGAAGTTGCTTGCTGGCGAGGAGGTGGACATCGAATCCGAGGCGCCCCGGCCGGTGGGCCGCGACGACGAGATCGGCCAGGTGCACCGGGCGCTCGGTACCGTGCAGCGGGCAGCTGTCACGGCGGCGGTGGAACGGGCCGAGGTGCTGTCGGGAGTGTCCGGGGTGTTCGTCAACCTCGCGCGCCGCAGCCAGGTCCTGGTGCACCGCCAACTCACCTTGCTGGACAGCATGGAGCGCCGCACCGAGGACCCGTCCGAGCTCGCCGACCTGTTCCGGCTGGACCACCTGACCACCCGGATGCGCCGCCACGCCGAGGGGCTGATCATCCTCTCCGGTGCGGCTCCCGGCCGGGCCTGGCGGCGGCCCGTCCCGCTGGTGGACGTGGTGCGGGCGGCCGTCTCGGAGGTCGAGGAGTACGCCCGGGTCGAGGTGCACCCACTGCCGCGCGCCGCCGTCGTCGGCCACGCCGTAGCCGACCTCACCCACCTGGTGGCCGAACTGGTCGAGAACGCCACCGGGTTCTCCCCGCCGCACACCAGGGTGCACATCCGCGGTGAACAGGTCGGCAACGGCTACGCGTTGGAGATCGAGGACCGCGGTCTCGGGATGGGGCCGGCCGCGCTGGCCGCCGCCAACCGGCGGATCGCCGCGGCCGAACAGACCGACCTGTTCGACAGCGACCGGCTCGGCCTGTTCGTGGTCAGCCGGCTCGCCCGGCGGCACGACGTCCGGGTCTCCCTGGTGACCTCCGCGTACGGCGGCACCACTGCGGTGGTGCTGCTGCCCACCGGACTGTTGGCCGACGAGCGGGGGGAGCCGGGGCAAGGCCAAGAGCCGGTACCGGAGTTGGACATCACGCCGGAGCCGGAGCCCGAGTGGGTGCCGGATCCGGCGGGGGACGGAGCGGAACCCGCCCTCCCGGGCAGCGGGGTGGCGGGGACAGAGCTTCCGGCGGCGGGTGGGCCGCTGCCGGAGGGCGGGGCGCTGCTGCCGTTCGGAGCCCGGGGCGTCGACCCCGGGCCGGGGCACCGCACCCCCTTCCGGGCCTCCAGTGCCCGGACTGCCGGACCGGCTGCGGACGGAGGCCCGGGTGCGGGCGCCCGCCCGCAGCCCGGTCCGCCGCAGCCCCAGCACGGCGCCTCCGCACCACCGACGGGCGCGTTTCCGAGCGGGTCACTGGGCGAGGTGCCGGGCGAGCGCGGATTGGTGGACGGTCCGGAGGAGTTGCCGCGCCGGGTGCGCCGGGCGAATCTCGCCCCGCAGCTGCGGGAGGCGCCCGCCGCCGCCCCGTACGGCCGCCGCGGAGTCACCACCGGAGTCACCACCGGAGCCGGAGCCGGAGGCGGAGGCGGGGGCGAAATCGGTACGGGGCCGGTGGCCCGCAGTCCGGAGGAGGCGCGGGCGGCGATGGCGGCCTTCCAGCACGGCTGGGCCCGCGGCCAACGGCCCGAAGTCCGGCCCGGCACCTCGCCCGTCACCTCGCCCGGCACCCCGCCCGACGCCCGGCCGGAAGCCCGGCCGGGCTTCCGGCCCGGAGCGAGACCCGATACCCGAACCGAAGGAGACCGGTCGTGATCGGCACCACCCACCGCGCGGGGGAACTGAGCTGGCTCCTCGACGAGTTGGTCCAGCGCGCCCCCGAGGTCCGCTTCACCGTGATGCTCTCCGCCGACGGTCTGGCCATGGGCAGTTCGGCCGGTCTGGCCCGGGAGGACGGCGAGCACCTGGCGGCCGTCGCGGCCGGGTTCCACAGCCTCGCCAAGGGTGCCGGGCGGCACTTCGGTGCGGGCGAAGTCCGGCAGACCATGGTCGAGTTGGAGGGCGGCTACCTGCTGGTCGCGGCGGCCGGGGAGGGTACCTGCCTGGCCGTGTTCGCCACCGCGCGGGCCGATCTCGGGCTGGTCGCCTACGAGATGGCCAGACTGGTCCGCCGGGTCGGTGAGCACCTGAGCGCCCCGCCCCGCACGGTGCACGGAGGGTGAGCTCGGTGCCCCAGCCGGACCGCCCGGACCACCGGGCGGAGCACGCCTTCCACCCGTACCACCGGCGACATCCGGAGCACCCGAGGGCCGACCCCGACCGGCTGCCCCGGAACCCGCTCGCCGCCGCCCACCGGGCCCACTGGTACGACGACGAGGCCGGACCGCTGGTCCGCCCGTACGCCATGACCAGGGGCCGGACCGGGAGCGGTGAGCAGCAGTTCGACCTGATCGCCGTGGTGGTGTCCGAGCTGCCCGACCCGGCGCTCGCACCGGACGCGGCCGAGCTGCCGATCGGTCCGGAGCAGGCGCGGATCCTCCGCCGGTGCCTGGGCACACCGCTGTCCGTGGCCGAGCTCGCCGCCGACCTCGACCTGCCGGTGGGCGTCGTGCGGGTGCTGCTCGGCGACCTGCTGGCGGCCGGGCTCATCCGGGTCAACCGCCCTGTGCCGCCCGCCCTGCTCCCCGACGAACGCATCCTCCAGGAGGTCATCCATGGGCTCCGCGCACTCTGACCAGCCGTCCGGCCGTCATCACCCCGCCGGTCCGGGCCGCCCGATCAGCCGGTGGCCGTCCACCCCGGTGGGGCCGGTGGACCAGTCCGACTCCGTGCTCGCGCTCAAGATCCTGGTGGCGGGCGGGTTCGGGGTAGGCAAGACGACGCTGGTCGGCGCGGTCAGCGAGATCCGTCCGCTGCGCACCGAGGAGCGGCTCACCGAGGCCGGGCGCGGGGTGGACGACCTGGACGGGGTGGAGCGTAAGTCCAGCACCACGGTGGCGATGGACTTCGGCCGGATCACCATCCGCGAGGGCCTGGCCGTCTACCTGTTCGGAACCCCGGGGCAGGACCGGTTCTGGTTCCTCTGGGACGAGTTGGCCCAGGGGGCGCTCGGTGCGGTGGTGCTCGCCGACACCCGTCGGCTGACCGACTGCTTCCCGGCCGTGGATTTCTTCGAGCACCGCGGCATCCCCTTCGTCGTCGCGGTGAACCGATTCGCCGGGACGCGCGAGTACGGCCCGGAGGAGGTCGCCCGCGCGCTGGACCTGGACCCCGGTACGCCGGTGCTGCTCTGCGACGCCCGGCAGCGCGCCTCCGGCAAGGAGGTGCTGATCAACCTGGTCGAGCACGCCGGCCGGGTGCACGCCGCCCGGCTGCTGGCAGAGGTCTCGCCGGCGGCGACCGGCGGCTGACGGAGGCTGGACGACGGACGACGGCGAACGGATGGCAGGGAACAGGTGACAGATGACAACGAACAGAAAACAGATGACAGCTGACGGATAACAGATTTTGAAATCTGTTATCCGTCAGCTGTCAGTGGTCATGCCCTCCGGCCGGCCCGGCGGTGGGGAAGGTGAACGCCCGCTCCGTTCGGCCGATGACGAGTTGCACACGAATGACTGCGCAGGGTGAGAGGACGGCTTATGATGTGACCTGTGTCACAACATGTCCGGTAGGGGTGGGAAACGGCCCCAACTGGGCGTTCGGGGTGCCGATTTCCGGGGAGAACGGCATGGCGGAATGCAACGAGCGGTGTGCGGGCGGACCGCGCAAGGACTTCGGCCCGGGGCCGACGGAAGGCCAACCGGTGGACCGGTCGGCGGACTTCAACCGCTTGTTCACCGAGCTGCTGCCCAGACTCCAGCAGGCGGCCGCGATGCTCGCCGGGAGCCCGCTCGCCGCCGGTGACGTAGTCCACGACGCGTACCTGCGGATCGCCCGCCGCCCGGAGCGCTTCCTCAGCCACCCGCAGCCGTACGCCTACGTGTTCACCACGATGACGAACATCCTGCGCGACCAGTGGCGCCGGGAGCGCCGTCGGGCGGCGCTGCGCGAGTTCCCGGAGTCGGCCGAGGCCGCGGGACACGGGCGGGCGGCGGCGTTCGGCCCGTCGCCCGGTGGGATGGCCGAGTTGCAGGCGCGCTGGGAGGTGGTCCGCCTGCTCGGCTTCCTGACCGTCAAGCAGGCCCGCGCCGTGGTGCTGGTGGACCTCGACGGCTACTCCGTCGACGAGGCCGCCGAGTTGCTCAGCCTGCACCGCAGCACCCTGGCCGTCACCCGCCGCCGCGCCCACGGCCGGTTGCGCGCCGTCCTGGAGCACGAGCGCAGGCAGGACCCCTGACGGCCCGGCCGCCCGCCGAAGCCGCCGCCCGCTGAGCCCGAGCGCTGAGTCCGAGCGCTGGGTCCGAGCGCTGGGTCCGAGTGCTGAGTCCGAGTGCCGAGGCCGCCCGCCAGGGCAGTCCCCCGACGTGCAGACCCGCCCCGACGCACCGAGCCGACGGCAAGTCGGCTGATGCGCCACCCCGGCCCGTACGCTGAAAATCGTGATCACGTACGAGGACCACAGCGTCCGCGCCCTGGCCGAGGACGGTCGCTGGCCCGAGCTGCTCGCCGCCTACCGGCAGGGCCGGGCGGCCGCCGTCGTGCAGGCCGGTGAGCGGGCCGCGGTGGCCCTGACCGCGCCGCTCGGCCATCTGATCGCCTACGCGGCGCCGCCCGAGCTGGCCGTCCGGCTGTTCGACACGGACGGTGGCGCGGGGACCTCCGCCGGGGTGGCGGACCACGACGCCGGTCCGCTGTGGGAGGTGCTGGCGACCCGTCACTCCTGGCTGCGGCTGGCCCCGCTGCTCGGTCCGGCCCCGGTGCGCCGCCTGGTGGCGCACACCAGGGTGCTGCTCGGCGAGGACCTCTCCTACGGTGCCGAGCCCGACCCCGAGGGTGTGCCGCTGCGCCTGGAGCCCTGGGAGAAGGCGGGCTGGGACGAGGCCGCCCGGGTGCGCGAGTACCTGCCCGGCGGGGGAGCGCGCAGCGCGGTGCTGACCTTGCCGGCCAGCCGGGAGGGCCTGGGCCAGGTCGACCTGCCGCGGTCGTCGGCCCGGCCGGGCGGTCAGCGGGTCACCCGGGGCCTGGCGGAGCTGGCCGCGCTGGCGCCCTGGGCGGAGGTGGTCTGCGTCCGCGGTCAGGCCCCGTCGGCGGCCGCAGTGCTGGCCCGGGGCCGGCGGGTGCTCGGCGGGTTCCTGCCGTTCGCACTCGCCTACCCGGCGCTCGTGCAGGCCGCCGCGGTGGGCCGGACGCACGGTTGCGCCCACGGCCGGCTGAGGCTCTGGCGGGCGCTGGGCGCGATGGCCGGGGCGGACGGCCCGAACCGCCGGGAGGTGGACGCCCTGGTGGCCCGGATGCGCTGCTTCACCTGGCATGAGCCGGCCGCCGGGCTGCGCCATCTGCACGTGGCGCTGGAGGACCCGGCCAGCGGGGTGGCCTGGGCGGTCAGCGGCTCGCAGGAGTTCTGACAGGAGTTCTGACAGGAGTTCTGACAGGAATGGGAAGCCCCCGGTCCGGCGCCGTTTCCGGGGATGGTGGTGGCGCCGGACCGGGGAGTCGTGGGAGTGCTCAGACGGTGGCTGTCGTCGTGGCTGCCGTCGTGCCCGCCGTCACGGGCGCCGCGGGGACGGCCTCCGGTTCGGGGGCGGCGCTGCCGTGGCCGTCGACCAGGGTCAGCTCGTCGAAGGGCAGCTCGCCGTCCAGCACGCGGCGGGCGCGCTCGGCGTCCAGTTCGCCGGTCCAGTGCCCGATCAGCACGGTTGCGACGGCGTTGCCCGCGAAGTTGGTGAGGGCGCGGGCCTCGGACATGAACCGGTCGATGCCGACGATCAGGCCGACCCCGTCCACCAGTGCGGGCTTGTGCGACTGCAGTCCGCCCGCGAGGGTGGCCAGCCCGGCGCCGGTGACCCCGGCCGCGCCCTTGCTGGCGATCACCATGAAGACCAGCAGCGAGAGCTGTTCGCCGATCGACATCGGCTTGTCCATCGCCTCGGAGATGAAGATCGAGGACATGGTGAGGTAGATCGCGGTGCCGTCGAGGTTGAAGCTGTAGCCGGTCGGCACGGTGATGCCGACGACCGGGCGGCTGACGCCCAGGTGCTCCATCTTGGCGATCAGGCGGGGCAGCGCGCTCTCGGAGGAGGAGGTCGAGAGGATCAGCAGGAACTCGCGCCCGAGGTACTTGAGCAGCGCGAACACGTTGACCCCGGCGACCAGGCGCAGCAGGGCCCCGAGCACCACGACGACGAACAGCGCGCAGGTGACGTAGAAGCCGATCATGATCACGGCGAGGCTCTTCAGCGCGTCGACGCCGGTCGCCCCGACCACCGCCGCCATCGCCCCGAAGGCGCCGATCGGCGCGACCCACATGATCATCGACATGATCCGGAACACCATCCGCTGCAGGTGCTCGACGCCGCGCAGCACCGGGGCGCCGACCGGTCCCATCGCCTGGAGGGCGAAGCCGGCCAGCAGTGCGACCAGCAGGGTCTGCAGCACCTTGCCCTGGGTGAGGGCCGAGAACAGGGTGTCGGGGATCATCCCGAGCAGGAAGTCGGTGGTCGACTGGGCGCCGCCGGCGGTCGCCTGGGCGTGGCCGGACTTGGCGAGCGCGGCGGTCAGGTGCAGGCCGCCGCCGGGCTCCAGCAGGTTGCCGACGACCATGCCGATGGCCAGGGCGATGGTCGACATGGCGAGGAAGTAGCCGATGGCGAGGCCGCCGACCTTGCCGACCTTCGCGGCCTTGGTGACCGAGCCGATGCCCAGCACGATGGTGCAGAAGATGACCGGGCTGATCATCATCTTGATCAGGTTGACGAACCCGGTGCCGATCGGCTTCAGCTCGACGGCGAAGCCGGGGGCGGCCAGCCCGACCACCACGCCCGCGACCACCGCGGCGATCACGGCGAGGTAGAGGTAGTGGGTCCGGTCCTTGCGTCTGGGTCCCCCCGCCGTGGCGGTCTCGGTGGTCGACATCTGCGGCTCCTTCGCCCTGCAGTCCTGGCGGCCCCGGGTGGTGGGCCGATCCGACTATGAGGTCCGGGCGTGACGGAGGTCACGTTTGCGTTCATAGAGTTCACGGCGGGACGGGAACGAGCCGGGGAGCCCGGAGCCCCTCGGGTGTGCGGGGCCGTGGTGCACACTGGCAGGCATGTCCGTGAGCACCGCCCCCACCCGCTCGCGTCGCCGCTGGCTCCCGCCGCCGCGTCGGCTGGTCGCCAGCCTGGCCGGGCAGCTGTTCGTCGTCCAGGTGGTCATCGTCGCCGCCGTGGTGGCGGGCGGCGCGGTGCTGGCGTACCTGTTCACCGCCGAGCGCACCGCGGACGCGGCCCGCCGCGAGGTCACCTCGGTCGCCCACGCCGTCGCCGACTCCCCGTCCGTACGGTCCGCCGTCGCCGGACCGGATCCGACCGCGGTGCTCCAGCCGTACGTCGAGCGGGTGCGCCAGGACGTCGGGGTCTCCTTCATCACCGTCATGGACACCGACGGGGTGCGCTGGACCCACCCGCTGCCCGAGCAGATCGGCAAGCGCTACCTCGGGCACATCGACTGGGCGCTGGCCGGGCAGACCCGCAGCGAGACCTACACCGGCACGCTCGGTCCGTCCGTCCGGGTGGTCACCCCGGTGTGGGACGACCAGCACCGGGTGGTCGCGCTCGTCAGCGTGGGGCTCACGCTGGATTCGATCTCCGCGCAGCTGAGCGGACCGCTGCTCGCCCTGGTCGGGGTCGCGGTGGCCGCGCTGGCGCTCGGCGGGGTGGGCACCTACCTCGCCAACTCCCGGCTGCGGCGGCACACTCACGGCATGCGGCCGGACGAGCTCAGCCACCTCTACGAGTACCACCAGGCGACCCTGCGCTCGGTGCGGGAGGGGCTGATCCTGCTCGACCGGGCGCACCGGGTGGTGCTGTGCAACGACGCCGCTCGTGAACTGCTCGGGTTGGAAGGCGAGTTGGACGGACGCCCGGTGGCCGGGCTCGGGCTGCCGGAGGCCCTGGTGGCCGCCGTGCTCGGTGAGGAGCCGGTCCGGGACGAGGTGCACCTGACGGCCGAGCGGGTCGTGGTGCTCAACACCTCCACCATCGGCACCGGCCTCGGCCGGGTGGTGACCCTTCGCGATCATACCGAACTGCAGTCGCTGAGCGGAGAGTTGGACTCCGTACGCGGCTTCACCGAGGCACTCGGGGCGCAGGCGCACGAGGCCGCCAACCGGCTGCACGCCGTCGTCTCGCTGATCGAACTCGGGCGCCACGAACAGGCGGTGGAGTTCGCGACCGCCGAACTCGCTCTCGCCCAGCAGCTCACCGACCGGGTGGTCGCCGCGGTCGGCGAGCCGGTGCTGGCCGCGCTGCTGCTCGGCAAGGCGGCCCAGGCGGCCGAACGGGGCGTGGAGTTGACCCTCACCGAGGACAGCCGGATCGACGACGGGGTGCTCCCGCCCGGGCTCTCCGCGCGGGACCTGATCACCGTCCTCGGCAACCTGATCGACAACGCGGTGGACGCCGCGATCGCCGGGGCCGCGCAGAGCCCGGGCGCGCCGGAGGTCACCGTCACCGCGCGGATCGACGGCGGAGCGGTCGGTACGGGCGGTGGGGCCGGCGGTGGTGCGGGCGATGCGGTCGGTACGGGCGGTGCGGACGGTGACGGCGGGGCAGGGGGCGCCTGTCTGCTGCTGCGGGTCGCCGACACCGGTGCGGGCATCGACCCGGCCGTCGTCGAGGACGTGTTCCGGCGCGGCTGGAGCACCAAGCAGGACGGCCACGGACACGGCCTGGGCCTGGCGCTGGTCGCCCAGGCCGCCCGGCGCAACGGCGGCACCGTCGAGGTCGGCCGCGAGCGCGGCGCGGTGCTCACCGTACGGCTGCCGCTGACCGGCGGCCGGGCACGGGAGCTCGACCAGGAAGGGGCCCCGGCGTGAGCGGCGGCGGCATGAGCGGTACCGGCGCGGGCGGCGCCTCCGCCGGGGGCGCCTCCGGCGGGGCCGCCCGGAGCGGGATCTCCGTCCTGGTCGTGGAGGACGACCCGGTGGCCGCCGCCGCGCACACCCTGTACGTCGAGCGCGAGCCCGGTTTCCGCGCCGTCGGCACCGTGCACAGTTGCGCCGACGCGCTGCGCTCCCTGGAACGGGCCCGTGCCGCCGGGACGCCCGTCGACCTCACCCTGCTCGACCTCTACCTGCCGGACGGCCACGGCCTCCAGCTGTGCCGCACGCTGCGCGCGGCCGGGCATGCCACCGACGTCATCGCGGTCACCTCGGCCCGTGACCTCGCCATGGTGCGACAGGCGGTCTCGGCGGGGGTCGTGCAGTACCTGCTGAAACCGTTCAGCGCGGCGGCGCTGCACGACCGGCTGGAGCGCTACGCCCGTTACCGGGACAGCCTCGGGCGCACCGGCGAGGCGACCGGACAGGACGAGGTCGACCAGGCGCTCGCCCTGCTCCGCACGCCCGAGCGCAACTCGCTGCCGAAGGGGCTGAGCGCGCCGACCCTGGACACCGTGGCCTCGGTGCTGCGGGAGGCGTCGACCGGTCTGTCGGCGGCGGCCGCCGGTGCCGCTGCCGGGGTGTCCCGGATCACCGCGCGGCGGTACCTGGAGCACCTGGTGGGCACCGGGCGGGCGGTGCGCGAGCCGCAGTACGGGAGTGTGGGGCGGCCGGAGCTCTGCTACCGCTGGAAGGGGCGGTGACACGGGGGCGATGGCCACGGGAGCGGTGACGGCGGGACGGTGACACGGGGGCGGTGACGAAGGGGCGGTGACACGGGGGCGCGGCACGGGAGCGGTGAGGAAGGGGCGGTGAGGAAGGGGCGGTGACGAAGGGGCGGTGACGAAGGGGCGGTGACGAAGGGGCGGTGACGAAGGGGCGCTGATGGTGGAGGGGCGCCGCCCGTTACCTTTCGGTGCCCTCGTTCGTTGGTCCGGACGGGGCGGCGCGGGTGCTGGCGCGGGAGGTTCACTCACTCGGGTGGTTCTGGGTGCCCCGCGGCATTCCGGCAGGTCGCGGGCGATAAAGTTAGGCTTACCTAACTTCTTCTGGGGGTTCGCCTTGTCGCTCGCCGCCGTACCCGCCCAGGCCGCCTCCGGGGCCACCGCCGCCGCGGCCCCGCCCTCCGGCGAGGCCATCCTGCGCCGCCAGCGCGTCCGCGAGTCCGCCGCCCGGACGTACGCCCGGTCCTTCCCGATCGTCCCGGTCCGGGCCCACGGCATGACCGTCGAGGGCGCCGACGGCCGCCGCTACCTGGACTGCCTCTCCGGCGCCGGGACGCTCGCCCTCGGGCACAACCACCCGGTGGTGCTGGAGGCGATCCGCCGCACCCTCGACAGCGGTGCCCCGCTGCACCTGCTCGACCTGGCCACCGCTGAGAAGGACGACTTCACCAGCGCGCTGTTCGAGAGCCTGCCCCCCGAGTTCGCCTCCCGCGCCCGGGTGCACTTCTGCGGACCGGCGGGGACGGACGCCGTCGAAGCCGCCCTCAAGCTGATGCAGACCGCCACCGGGCGTTCCGGCGCCCTCGCCTTCACCGGCGCCTACCACGGCATGACGGCCGGCGCCCTCGCGCTCACCGGCAACGTCGCCGTCAAGGAACCGCTGCCCGGCGGCGGCGAGGTCGTCCGGCTGCCCTACCCGTACGGCTACCGCTGCCCGTTCGGGGTCGGCGGCGAGGCGGGCGTCGAACTCGGCGCCACCTACGTCGAGCGGCTGCTGGACGACCCCTCCGGCGGTGTGGTGCCGCCCGCCGCGATGATCCTGGAGGCCGTCCAGGGCGAGGGCGGGGTGGTGCCCGCCCCCGACGGCTGGCTGCGCGAGATGCGCCGGATCACCGCCGAGCGCGGCATCCCGCTGATCGTGGACGAGGTGCAGACCGGCGTCGGACGCACCGGCGCGATGTGGGCCGTCGAACACAGCGGCATCGTCCCGGACGCGATGGTGCTCTCCAAGGCCATCGGCGGCAGCCTGCCGCTCGCCGTGGTCGTCTACCGCGAGGACTACGACGGCTGGCGGCCCGGCGCCCACACCGGCACCTTTCGCGGCAACACCCTCGCGATGGCCGCCGGAGCCGCCACCCTGCGGTACGTCGCCGCGCACGGACTGGCCGAGCGCGCCGCCGTGGCGGGCGAGCGGATCACCGCCCGGCTGCGCGAACTCGCCGCCGAACTGCCCGCGATCGGCGACGTGCGCGGGCGCGGGCTGATGATCGGGGTCGAACTGGTCGACCCCGACGCCGCCCCCGACGCCTGCGGCGCCCGCCCGGCCGACCCCGCGCTCGCCGTACGGGTCCGCGAGGCCTGCCTGGAGCGCGGGCTGATCGTCGAACTCGGCGGGCGGCACGACGCGGTGCTGCGGCTGCTGCCGCCGCTGACCATCACCGACGAGCAGGTCGCGGCCGTGCTGGAGCGGCTGGCGGAGGCGATCGCGGCGGCCTCGGTCGCGTCGACGGCCTCGGGTGCGTCGGGTGCGTCGGGGGCCCTGGGGGCGTCTGGGGCCTCGGGGGCCCGGGCCACGGCTCCGGGTTCGACGGCGCGGGGTGGGGCGTGACCGCCGCCGACTCCGGGGCGGTGCCGCCCGAACTGCCCGGCGAGGGCGGCGACCTGGACACCCTTGCGGGCGGCGCGGCCGGTCCCGGAGCCCTCGGCCCGCTGCTGGCCACCGTCCTCGACGCCCTCGACACCGGCACCGCGCTGCGCTCCGGGCCACTACCCGCCGGCAGCCCGGCCGAGATCGCCGCCCTGGTCGCGGACGGCCTCGCCGGCGCCGGGGGACACGGCGCGCTCGCCCGGCTCACCGAACTGCTCGCCTACGGCGCCGCCGACCCCGCCGACCCGGCCTGCGCCGCCCATCTGCACTGCCCGCCGCTCGCCGTCGCGGCCGCCGCCGACCTCGCGGTCAGCGTGCTCAACCCCTCCCAGGACTCCTGGGACCAGGCCCCCGCCGCGACCGCCCTGGAAACCGCCCTGCTCGCCGAACTCGCCACCCTGGTCGGCTACGACCCGCGCCGCGCGGCCGGGGTGCTCACCTCCGGCGGCACCGAGTCCAACCTGATGGGCCTGATGCTGGCGCGGGACCAGAAGCTCGACGGCATCGTGGAACTGGACGGCATCCCGGCCGGCGCCCGGCCCTGCATCCTCGCCTCCGAGGCCGCCCACTTCTCCGTCCAGCGCGCGGCCGCCCTGCTCGGACTCGGCGAACGCTCCGTCCTCGCCGTCCCGGTGGACCGCCGACTGCGCATGCCCCCGGAGGAGTTGGAACGCACCCTGGCCGAGGCCAGCTGGGCCGGACACACCCCGATCGCCGTCGTCGCCACCGCCGGCACCACCGACACCGGCGCCATCGACCCGCTGCACGCCGCCGCCGACCTGGCCGGCCGCTACGGCGCCTGGCTGCACGTCGACGCCGCGTACGGCGGCGGCGCGCTGCTCTCCGACCGGCTCGCCCCGCTGCTCGACGGCATCGCCCGCGCCGACTCCGTCTCCCTGGACTGGCACAAGCTCGGCTGGCAGCCCGCGGCCGCCGGGGTCTTCCTGGTCCGCCGGGCCGAGACGTACGTCTCGCTGGCCCGGCGCGCCGAGTACCTCAACCCCGTGGACGACGAGCGGGCCGGCTACCCGAGCCTGCTCGGCCGCTCGCTGCGCACCACCCGGCGGGCCGACGCCTTCAAGCTCGCCGTCACGCTGCGCACCCTCGGCCGGGAAGGACTCGGCCGACTCGTGGACGCCTGCCACGACCTGGCGCTGGCGGCCGCGGACACCGTCCGGGCCGAACCCTCGCTCGAACTGCACGCCGAACCCGTCCTCACCACGCTGCTGTTCCGCTACCGGCCGCCCGGGATGACGGACGAGGCCGCCGTGGACGAGTTGAACGGGCAGCTGCGTCGGCTGCTGCTGCGCACCGGGCGGGCGGTGGTCGGGCGGACCGAGCTGCCGGGGGACGGGCCCGGGCGGGTGCGGCTGAAACTCACGCTGCTCAACCCGCACACGACGGTGGGCGAGGTGGGGGCGCTGCTGCGGGAGGTGGTCGGCGCGGGGCGCAAGGTCGCCGGGGAGCGGGCGGGGTAGCGGTGCCCCCGCCCCGGGCGGGCAGGTGCCGGGGTGGGGTGGAGCAGGGGGTCCGGTGGGAAGGGGGAGGGTCCGGCGGGCGGCTTCGGTGGGGTCAGCCGTTCAGCAGGATGCCGCGGGTGAGTTCCCAGGTGTCGGGGTCGGCGGCGACCAGCAGGCCGTCCTCGCAGCCGGGGGCCTCGGGGCGGTAGGGGGCGCCGTCCATGCGGGCCGCGACACCGCCGGCCTCGGAGAGCAGCAGGGAACCCGGGGCGTGGTCCCAGGGGAGGGTCCGCCAGTAGAAGATGAAGTCGGTCCGGCCCTCGACGACGTCGGGGTACTCCATCCCGGCGGCGCTGCGGCCGGGGGAGATCTCGCCGAAGGCCGCGCAGTGCGACTCCAGGCGGTGGCGGTCGGCCGGGTCGAGGAATCGGCTCTTGAGGATGCCGGTCAGCTTGCCGGCGTCGGCGGGCGCGGGGCGGCGGGTGAGGCGTTCGCCGTCCCGCCAGGCGCCGGAGCCCAGTTCGGCGCGGTAGGCGGTCGCGGTAGCGGGCTGCCAGATCCACGAGGCGACGGTCAGGCCGCTGCGGACCAGGGAGCACATCACGGCGTAGTCGGGGCGGCCCGCGACGAAGTTGGCGGTGCCGTCCACCGGATCGACCAGCCAGACAGCGGGCTCGTCGTGGATGGCCAGGGCGAGCGACGGGTCGGCGGCCACGGCCTCCTCGCCGACCACCGGGACGGGCAGCAGTTCCTGCAGGCGGCGGGCGATGATCGCCTCGGCCTCGCGGTCGGCGATGGTCACGACCTCGCCGGGTGCCTTCTCCATCACCTCGCCGGCGGTCAGCGCCCGGAAGCGCGGCTCCACCGCCTCGGCCGAGGCCTCGGCGAGTATCTCCGCCACCTTGTCCATCAGCACGTTCGCGCTCCCTTCGCCGGTTACCACTCTCGCACGAGTGGGAGGAGGGGGTGTCGGCCGGCCGGTGACGGCGGGCGGGAGCGGGGACGGGGACGGGAGACGGGGAACAGATAACAGATGACAGATTTCGAAATCTGTCATCTGTTATCTGTTCCCCGTCATCTGTTATCCGTTGATTGTCTGCCGGTTCCCTGCCGGTTCCCTGCCGGTTCCCTGCCGGTTCGCCGTCGGCCGCCGGTCAGTCGCCCAGGTAGTGGAACCCGGGCCGCGGGTGCATCAGGAACTCGTGGTGCGAGATGTTCCACCCGTACGCGCCCGCCATGGCGAACAGCACCCGGTCCGCCGTCCGCAGGTCCGCCGCGCCGTCCGCGGCCCGGGCCAGGACGTCCTTCGGGGTGCACAGCTGCCCGGCCAGGGTGGCCCGGCCGGTGGTGACGGCGGGGCGCGGCCAGGGATGCGGCCAGGCGCCCACCGGGAGCACCGCGAAGGGCTGGGAGTGCCCGCGGGTGGCCGGGGTACGCAGGTGGTGGGTGCCGCCGCGGACCACCGCGAAGTCCTCGCCGTGGCTGCGCTTCACGTCCAGCACCTCGGTCGCGTACCAGCCGCAGTAGGCGGTCAGCGCCCGCCCGGGCTCGATCCGCAGGGTCAGCCCGGGGTGGGCGTCGAGCAGCTTGGCCAGGCCCTCGCCGAAGGCCGTCCAGTCGAAGAGCCGCGCCGGGTCGTCGTAGTCCACCGCCATCCCGCCGCCGACGTTGACCTCGGCGAGCGGGAAGCCGTGCCGTTCGGCCAGTTCGGCCGACCAGGCGACGATCTGCTCGGCGACCGCCAGCTGCTCGTCCGCTGCGAGCCCGCTGGCCAGGTGGGCGTGCACCCCGCGCAGCCGCAGCCGGCGCCCGAGCTGGCCGCCGTCGGTGAGCAGCCGGACGCACTCCTCGGCCCGGTCGGGGTCGAGCCCGAACGGCGTCGGGCGTCCGCCCATCGCCAGCGGCACCGCGTCCAGGGCGTCGGTGACCACCGGCAGGTTCACCCGCAGCAGGACGTCCACGACCGCCGCCGGGCGCTCCGCCAGGACGGCGGCGAGCCGGTGCAGTTCCTGCTCGCTCTCGACGTGCCAGCGGTGCACTCCGGCGTCCACGGCCGCGAGGATCTCGGCGGGGGTCTTGCCCGGCCCGCCGAAGGCCAGCGGCGCGTCCGGGACGGCGGCCCGTACGTGTGCCAACTCCCCGCCGCTGGAGACCTCGTAGCCGTCGACGGCGTCGCGCAGCGCGGTCAGCAGCGGCGCGTCCGGGTTGGCCTTCGCGGCGTAGTACAGCTCGACCCGCTCGGGCAGTGCGGCCCGGACGGCGGCGGCGTGCTCCCCCAGGGCGGCCAGGTCGTAGACGTAGGCGGGCAGTTGGTCGGGCGCGAGGGAGGCGACGTGGCGGTGGACGGTGTCGGTCACCGGGGCGCCGCTGGTCGGGGTGTGGCTCATCGGACGGCGCTCCCGGTCGGAAGGTGGGCGGTCATGCGGGCGGCCTCGGCGAGCACCGAGCCGGCCAGCGGGGAGGGCAGCCGGACGTACCCGGCCTCGCGGTCGGCCTTGCGCTCCCAGCGGGTGAGCAGGTTGGCCTTGGCGGGCAGCGGGACGCCGGCCAGCAGTGCCCGCAGTCGCGGCGGGCGGCCGTGGGCGGCCGCGTACTCCTCCAGGGCGTCCCGGACGGCCTGCCAGAGCGCGCCCTCCAACTCGGGGTGGCGGTCGGCGAGGGCGGCGAGCAGCTCGGCGACGTGGTTGACCAGCAGGCAGTAGACCACCCGGTCCCAGCCGCGCTCGGCGTCGTACGTCATCGGGCCGGCCACCTCGGGCGGCAGGGCGGCGAGCAGTTCGGCGTTCTGCTCGGGGACGAGCTTGGTGCCCTCCAGGTCGCGGAAGAGCACCTGGGCCGGCCGGCCGTCCGCGTCGACGCCGATCAGTACGTTCTGCAGGTGCGGCTCCAGCACCACGCCGTGGTCGAAGTAGGCCGCCAGCACCGGCGGGAGGAGCAGGCGCAGGTAGTCGCGCCACCAGCCGAGGGCGGCCGCCCCGCCCGAACTCCCGTCCAGCAGGCGGGAGATGTGGGCCGAGCTGGTCGGGTGCTCGTCGGCGACGGCGCCGGCCAGCAGCGGGGTGACACCGGGCCGCAGCAGCCCGCCGAAGCCGTCGCGCAGGATCAGGCCGAAGCCCTCGAACAGGGCCCGGTCGGGGTGGCCGTCGGCGCCCGGGAGGGCGAGGGTGCGGAAGGCGGGCTCGCGCAGCATCGCCGCGTCCGGGAAGCGCCCGGCCAGGTCGGTCAGCACCGGCTCCAGCACGCGGGTCAGCCGGACGGCGCCGGTGAGTTCGTAGGCGGCGTTCTTCCGCAGGCAGTTGGTGATGCGCACGTTGAGGCTGAACTTGAGGAAGGCGTCCGCGCCGTACAGGGTGCGCACCGAGGCGGTGGCGGCGAAGCGCTCGCCTCGGGGGCCGAGGTCCAGGACGTCACCGCGGGCCAGGGCCGCGCGCAACAGCGGGTGGTCGCAGACGAGTTGGTACTGCCAGGGGTGGGCGGGCAGCAGCCGGTAGCCGTCCGGCACCTCGCCGAGGCCGTCCAGGACGGCGCTCGCCCCCGGGTCCACGGACTCCTCGGCCAGCAGCTCGGCGCGTACGGCCAGGTGGCGCAGCGGGAAGGCCGCGCGGGACTCCGGCGCGTAGTGGCGCCAGTCGCCCCGGGCGGCGGAGCGGGACTTGGGGGCCGGGTGGAAGCGGTGGCCGAACAGCAGGGCCTGCTCGGACTCCAGGTAGCGGTCCGCCCCGGCGGCCGGCCGGTCGGCCAGACCCGCGCCGACGCCCCGGTGGCTGGAGGCCACCTGGTCGAGGAACTCCTCGTTCACCGTGCCGGTGCGCAGCTCCAGCTCGTCCTGGGCGTACCCGGCGAGCTCGCGCCAGCCCAACTCGCGCCAGCCGTCCGGGGTTTCCTCGTGCACGGGGCCGGTGAACCGGTGTGCTCCGAGCAGCGAGGTCCGGCGCAGGGCGACCCGCAGCAGGGTGCCGCGGCGGGGCAGGCGCAGCAGCAGGTGCCCGTCGTCGACGGCGGTCTGGTGCTCGGGGGCGGACACCTCGCGCAGCAGGCAGTTGAGCAGCGTGTGCGCCACCGCCTCGTCCGCGCCGGGCAGTTCGGCGGGATCCGTGGTCGACGGCATGGCGGGGAGGGTGGTGGGCCGGGCGGTCATCGGGGACTCCTACGGGTCAGGAGGGCGAGCAGGGCGGCGGCCAGTGCGGCGACGGTGCCGGTGACGACCGGGGCGGCCGGTCCGCCGCTGCCGTTGGCGAGCGCGGCGGCCAGTCCGGCGGCGACGGCACCGCACTTGGAGACGGTTTCGCGGGTGCCGAACATCCGGCCCGGCGCGCGGCCGCGGGCGGCTTCGGCGGCGAGGACGGCGAGGCAGACCAGGCCGAAGGTCATGCCGAGTCCGAGCACCGCTCGGGTGAGGGCGAAGGTGAGCAGCGAGTGGGCCGGGGCGTGGCCGACCAGTCCGACGGCCACCAGGGCGAAGCCCAGGGCCAGTCCGCTGCGCGGGCGTGCCTCGACGGCGGCGTGCACCCGGCCGGCTCCGACCAGGTAGACCAGGTGCGGCAGTGCGAACAGCAGGCCCGCGACGGTACCGCCGGCCCCCGGCAGCCGCTGCTGGACCAGGGTGATCAGGTACGGGAAGGAGATGATGGTGGCGAAGACGAAGGCGAACTCGAAGGTGTAGAGCAGCCGGAGCGAGCCGGGCCGGTCGGCCGGGACGGCCGGGACGGCCGAGACGGTTGGGGTGCTCGTGCCGGTGTCGTGGCCCGCCGGGGCGAGGGGCGGCCGGACCGGCTCCGGCAGGGAGTTGAGCAGTGCCGCGGCGGTCAGCGGCAGCACCGCCATCACCAGGTACTGCCGGTGCGGGTCGATCCACGGCGACAGTGCGCCGACCAGGATCGGCGCCGCGACCAGGGCCGCCCGGGCGCTGCCCTGCATCAGGGTCAGCGCCTTGGACAGCCGGGAGCCGTCCAGGGCCGCGGCGAGGTAGCCGTTGGTGGCGGAGAAGGTGCCGCCGAGGAAGCCCTGGAGCACCAGCGCGACGGTGAACGCGGGCAGGCTGTCGGCGGCTCCGGCGAGCAGGAAGGAGACGGCGAGGCCGAGTTGGGCGCGCAGCAGCAGCCGCTTCTGGCCGAAGCGATCGGCCAGCCGGCCCCACAGCGGAGCGCCGAGGGCGGTGAAGACGGTCGGCACGACGTACAGCAGACCCGCCCAGTGGCCGCTGTGGTCCCCGAGGGTGGGGAGGATCTCGGTGAGGTACGGCGGCAGGCCGAGGGCGGCGAAGGAGGCGACGAAGTAGCAGGCCGCCACCGCGTGCACCTGGCGCCGGTCCAGCCCCGTGGCCTCGGCCGGCCGCGACAGGGGTTCGACGGTCGTCACGAACGGTCCTCGGGAAGGAGGTAGTTGGGGCCGTCGGTGTAGTGCTTGTTGATGTCCGCGGCGCCGCTGCGCTCCTTGCTGAGCAGCGTCCCGGCGCTCACCATGGCCTTGACCGGCAGGCGCTCGGCGTCCAACAGGTCGGTGCGCAGCGGTTGTCCGGCCGGGCCGAGCCGGTCGACCGCCTCGGTGAGGACCGTGCGCAGCAGCTCCAGGCTCCGCGCCAGCGGCACCCGGCCGTGCGCGGCCAGGCCGAAGGCGAGCGAGGCGGTGCACAGGTGGCCGGTGATGGTGGTGAACAGGTCGGTGAGTGCGCGGTCCTGCTCGCAGAGGATCCTCGGGTCGCGGAACTCGGCGACCAGGGCGGTCAGTTCGCGGACCGGGGAGCGGCCCACCCGGGTGGTGTTGACCCGGGGGCCGTCGTTGTCCTTGTAGAGCAGCCGCAGGCCGGTGCCGTCGAGGACCAGTGAGGTGTTCTGCTGGTGGGACTCCAAGGCGATGCCGTGGCCGAACAGGGTGGTCTGCCAGTCGACCAGCAGCCGCAGCAACTCCTCGTACAGCGCGGGGACAAAGCCGTGGTGGAAGCGGTCGGCCAGGTGGTCGATCACCAGTCGGCCGTCGGGCGCCTCGGCGAGCAGGGCGGCCAGCGGGACGGTGACGGCGTCGTCCAGGCCCTCCGGGTAGCGGCGCAGCAGGACGGCCAGCAGCTCGTCCTCGGCGTGGGCGTAGTGCTGTTCGTCGGCGTGCAGGATCCGCCCGGCGAAGCGCGGTTCGTGGGCGGCCACGGCCTCCACCAGGCGCTGCCCGACCGCGCCGTTGACCAGGGTGACCGGCTTGATGGTGCGGCGGTTGCGAAGGCCCAGGGTCGCGGTGGCGAGCGGCAGTTTGAGGTGGCAGGACGGGTCGGCGGCCACGGCGACGGTGCGCATGGACAGCGTGGGGAGCACGTCGAGGTACGGCTCGGGCGCGAGCACCGCGCCCGGCACGATCCGCGCGAAGTCCTCGTCCGCGGTGAGCGGATGGACCGGGACGGTGGTGAACTCTCCCGGCACACCGAGCTGTTCGGCGCTCGGCCACCACGCGGGCAGTGGGCCGTCGCCGTGCACGGTCAGTCGGCCGGATGGGACGGCGAGCCAGCGCAGCTCGAAGGTCGGGTGGAACTCCGGCGCATAGGCGCGCAGTTGGGCCTCGCTCAGGCCGGAGCGGCCGCGCGCGGTCGGGTAGACGGGGTGGTCCAGGAAGGCGGCGAGGGTCTCGAAGCCGAGCGTGGCTCGCGGGCCGACCCAGTCCGCCACGTCCTTGCCGTAGCGCTCGGCGAGTTCGGCCAGCACCTCGGGCCGCACCCGGTCGTGCAGCTCCATCGTGGCGAGGGTCTGCCGGCACTCCTCGGCGAAGGCCAGGTGGCCGGGGCGGTCCAGCGGATCGGCCCGCTCCGCCAGCAGGGCCAGGACGGCGGCCAGTTCGGTGAGCCGGGCGCCGTCGACCTCCAGCTCCGGCAGCCGGGCGGCGTGGTCGGCCTGGAAGCCGTCGGGGGCGACCGGCAGGGCGAGCGAACCGTCGCTCAGCCAGGGGCCGTCGGGGCGCTGCTCCAGGGTGCCGCGGGTGCGCAGGCCGAGCACGTCCTCACGCAGCAGGGCGGACAGCACCCGGAGGGTGAGCTGCGCGGCGGGGGTCGAAGCGGCGGGTGCCGAATCGGTGGGTGTCGATGCGGTGGGGGCGGGATGATCGGCCGGGTTCACGCGGTGATCTCCCAGTGGTTGGCGGCGATGAACTCCGCGACCGCGCCGTCCACCGCGTCCTGGTCCGGGCCGACCGCCCAGACGATGCCCAGGTAGTCGCGGTTGGTGCGGTAGAGCTCGTGCCGGGCGCCGAGCTCGCGAACCGGCAGGTAGGACAGCGTCACCCCGTCGGCCCGTCGCTCGAAGCGCGGCTCGGGGGCGGCGGTCAGGGTGCCGGCCTGCTCGGCGCAGACCCGCTCGTGGCGGGCCCGCTGATCGCTGCGGGCGCCCAGGTCGGCGGGCAGCTCCTCGCCGAGGTGGGTGCGCAGCACCAGCTCGAAGTAGGGGATCCCGAGGATCTCGGCGAGCATCAGGTCGCACTGGTCGCCGATGGCACGGTAGTTGACCTCGATGATGCGGGCGCGGCCGTCCGGCTGGAGGACGAACTCGGTGTGGCAGGCGCCGAGTCCGACCCCGAGGGCGTCGAGCTGGGCGAGCACCTGCTCGACCACCGGGCGGGGGTGCGCCGGGGTGAAGGTCAGTACCTCCTCGATGAAGTCCGGCGGCGGGGAGAGCCGGGTGCGGAAGCCGCCGAGGACGCGCCTGGTCCGGCCGTCCCCCAGGGTCTCCAGGGTGCACAGCTCACCGGCCAGGAACTCCTCGACCACCAGGGTGGCCCCGGGGCGGCGCTGCTGGATCTCCTTGACCCGCAGCGCGAGTTCGGCGGCGTCGGCGACCAGGGTGACGTCCTCGCTGGCGACCCCCTCGCGCGGCTTGACGATGCACGGGAACGAGGGCGTGAGGCCGGTCGGGTCCTGCCCGGGTGCCAGCTCGGCGGACTCCACCGCGTCCAGGCCGCACTCGGCGAGGTGGCGGCGCAGCTCGCCCTTGTTCTTGGTCCGCAGGGCGGCCTTCCAGTCCTTGCCCGCCAGGCCGAAGTACTCGGCGACCAGGGCGGTCTGGGTCTGCAGGTGGTCGCTGTTACTGAACACCGCGGCCGGTGTGTGGTGCTGGGATATCAGGCCGATGACCTCGCGGAAGTCCTGCACGTCGCACTCCACCACCTCGCAGGTGAACTCCGCCTCGGCGTAAGCGCGTTGGTGGGCCTCGACGTGGTCGGTGAGGACGGTGACGTCGAGTCCGAGCCGGGCGGCGGCGGGCAGGAAGCCACGGGTGACCGAGTCGGTGGGGTTGAGGGCGAGCAGGTAGAGCCGCATGGGGAGGGTCCTTGGGGCGTGGTGGCGGACGAAGGACGGCGAACAGATGACAGAGTTCGAAATCTGTTATCTGTTATCTGTCGTCTGAAAGATGAACTCTGAAAGTTGAACTCTGAAATCTGTTCGCCGTCAGCTGTTCGTGGGGCGCAGGGCGCAGGGCGTGGGGCGCGGGGCGCGGAGCGCTGGGCGACGGCTACTTGGGCGCGTCCACGCCCGCCGCCTTGGCGATGTCGACGAGCATCGCGTCCGCGGCCTGGACGCCGATGCCGGACATCCAGGTCTCGTCCGGCACGGTGAAGACCTTGTTGTTCTTGACGGCGTTCAGGCCCTGCCAGACCGGGGTCTGCTGGACCTCGCTCTCCTTGGTCTTGGACGGGTCGTCAGCAGTGGTGACGAACACCAGGTCGGCGTCGGCCTGGCTGACCTGCTCGGCGCTGACCTCGATGATGTTCTTGTCCACGTCCTGCGGGGCCGGGCGGGTCAGGCCGACGTCCTTGAGCACCACGCCGCTGTAGGAGGCCTTCGCGTACAGGCGGGTCGGGCCGGCCACGAAGCGGACCACCGAGGCGGTCGGCATCGTCCCGTTGTACTTGGCCTTGATCGCCTCGCCCAGCTTGTGCGCCCGCTCCTCGTAGTCGGCCAGCGCCTTCTTCGCCTCGTCCTCCTTGCCGAGGGCCTGGGCGTACAGCGCGAGGTTCTCCTTCCACGGGAAGCCGGTGGTCTCGGCCAGCACGGTCGGCGCGATCGCGTTCAGCTGGTCGTACACCTTGGCGTGCCGGACCTTGGAGGAGAGGATCAGGTCGGGCTTGAGGGAGGCGATCAGCTCCAGGTTCGGCTCGTTCATCGGGCCGACGTCCTTGGTGTCCTTGATCTTGTCCTTGAGGTAGTTCGGGAACCCGCCCTCGGTCTTCATGTGCGGGGACACCGCTCCGACCGGCGTGATGCCGAGCAGCGTGACGTCGTCCAGCTCGCCGCTGTCCAGCACCACGACGCGCTTGGGCTGGGACTTGATCTGGGCGGTCCCGGCGGCGTGCTTGACGGTGCGCGGGAAGCCGGCGGCGGTGCCGGCCGAGGCGGCGGCGGAGGAGCCGGAGTCACCACCGGACTTGGCGCCGTCCCCGTTGCTGCCGCAGGCGGCGAGGAGCGTGGCGGACAGCGTGACGGCGAGGACGGCGACGGGGAGTCGGCGGTTCATCGGAGTTCCTTGGATCGGGTCGAACGGGGAGACGGAAGAGGGAAGACGGAAGACGGAAGAGGCGGGACGGGAAGGGCGGTGGGGGTCAGACGGCAGCGGCCGCAGCGCCAGTGCGCACCCGGGCCCGCGGCACGACCAGCGGAGTGCCGGTCTCCGGGTCGGGCACGACCCGGCACGGCACGCCGAAGACGGCCTCGACCAGTTCGGCCGTCAGGACCTCGGCGGGCGGACCGGCCGCGGCGAGCCGCCCGTCCTTGAGCACCACCAGGTGGTCGGCGTACCGGGCGGCCTGTCCGAGGTCGTGCAGCACCATGACGACGGTGCGCCCGGCCTCGGCGTGCAGGTCGGCGACCAGGTCGAGCACGTCGAGCTGGTGCCGCAGGTCGAGGAAGGTGGTCGGCTCGTCGAGCAGCAGCAGGTCGGTCTCCTGGGCGAGCGCGAGCGCGATCCAGACCCGCTGGCGCTGCCCGCCGGAGAGCCGGTCGACCTGCCGGTCGCGCAGCTCGGCGGCCCCGGTGCGCTCCAGGGCCTCCTCGACCGCCGCCTGGTCGGCCTTGGACCACGGGCTGAGCATCCGCTGGTGCGGGTAGCGTCCGAGCCGGACCAGGGCCTCGACGGTGACCGCCTCCGGGGTGACGGGCTGCTGCGGCAGCAGGCCCATCCGCTTGGCGAGGGTGCGGGCGGGCATCCGGTGGATGTCGGCGCCGTCCAGGGTGACCGTGCCGGCGGCCGGGTCGAGCAGTCGGACGAGGCCGCGCAGCAACGTCGACTTGCCGCAGGCGTTCGGTCCGACGATCGCGGTGACGGCGCCGCCGGGGAGTTCGAGGTCGAGGCCGTCGACGATGGTCCGGTCGCCGTAGCGCAGTCCGAGGCCTTGGGCGGCGAGCCGGTTGGCGGTCGCCGGGGCCGAGGGGGAGGTCATCAGCTGCTCCTCTGGGGAAGCCGGCCCTGGCGGATCATCAGCACCAGGAGCCAGGGCGCGCCGAGGGTGGCGGTGACGGCACCGACCGGCAGGCCGTGGACGGGGATCACGTGCAGCACGAGGAGGTCGGCCGCGAGCAGCAGCACGGCGCCGGTGAGCGCGGTGAGGCCGAGAGTGCCGGGGGTGGGCGGCCCGGCGAGCAGCCGGACCAGGTGGGGGACGGCGAGGGCGACGAAGGCGACCGGTCCGGTGAGGGCGGCGGCCAGCGAGGCGAGGGTGATGGTGAGCAGCAGCAGCCAGAGCCGGTCCCGGGCGGGGTCGAGGCCGAGGCCGCCGGCCGAGTCGTCGCCGAGGTCGAGGACGGCGACCCGCCGCTGGCAGAGCACGAGGGCTGCGGCGGTGAGGGCGATGGCGCTGCCGCCGATCCACACCTCGGTCCAGTTGCGCCCGTACAGCGAGCCGGTGGTCCACTGCATGGCGGAGGAGGCCAGCTCGGCCGGGAACCGTACGATCATCAGGTTCACGGCGGCGGCGAGTCCCTGCTGGACCGCCAGGCCGACCAGCACCAGCCGGGTCACGGCCATCCTGGAGCGCCAGGCCAGGCCGCCGAGCAGCAGCGCGGCGAGCAGCCCGCCGCCGACCGCGGCCAGCGGGATCAGCTGCTGCGAGGCGCCGGTGGCGAGCATCAGCACCGCGCCGAAGGAGGCGCCACCGGTGATCCCGATGGTGTCGGGGGCGGCCAGCGGATTGCGGAACAGCCGCTGCAGCATCGAGCCGGCCATCGCCAGCCCGGCCCCCGCGATCAGCGCGGACACCACGCGCGGCGCCCGGAACTGCTGCACCACCAGGACGTCGCCGGGCTGGCCCTGGCCGAACAGGGCGCGCAGCGCGTCCCAGGCGGAGATGCTCACCTGGCCGGTGCCGAGCGCGATGCCGGTGAGCACCACCAGCAGGGCGACGGCCAGCAGCGACCAGGCGGCGGTACGGGCCCGGCGGCGCGCGATCGCGCCCAGCGCGGCGGTCCGCCCGTTGCGCGCGCTCACTTGGCCACCTTCCGGGCCAGCACCGCGAGCAGCGGCGCGCCGAGGAAGGCGGTGACGATGCCGACCTCGATCTCGGACGGCTGCACCACGAGCCGGCCGAGCACGTCGGCGGCGAGCAGCAGCAGCGGGCCGGTGATCAGGCAGCCGGGCAGCAGCCAGCGGTGGTCGTTGCCGAGCAGGGCGCGGACCAGGTGCGGCGCGGCCAGTCCGATGAACGCCACCGGTCCGGAGACGGCGACCGCACTGCCCGCGAGCAGCACCACCGCCAGTCCGCCGACCACCCGGATCCGGGCCACCGGCACGCCCAGGGCCTGGGCGGTCTCGTCGCCCAGGGCCAGCGCGTTGAGCGCGGGGGAGATCGCGAAGGCGGCCACCAGGCCGAGCACCAGGAACGGCAGCACCGGGGTGAGGGTGTCCAGGTGGCGTCCGGCGATCGAGCCGGCCAGCCAGAACCGAGCCTCGTCCAGGGTGCGGTGACTGGCCAGCATCAGCGCGGAGGTCCAGGAGGTGAGCACCACGGTGAGCACGGTGCCGCCGAGCGCGAGCCGGACCGGGTCGAGGTCCCCGCCGCGCCGGGACATGCCGTAGGCGGAGACGGCGGCGACGGCCGCCCCGGCGAAGGCGAACCAGACGTACTGGGAGGGGCGGGAGAGGTCCAGCGTGTAGATCGCGGCGACCACGGCGAGGCTCGCGCCGGCGTTGATGCCGAGGGTGACCGGGGAGGCCAGGGGGTTGCGGGTGACGCCCTGGGCGACCGCCCCGGCGACGCCGAGCCCGGCTCCGACGGCCAGGCCGATGAGCGTGCGCGGGACCCGAAGGCCCGTCACCACGTCGGCGTCCCCGCCGTGGGCGGCGCCGGTGAGGGCGTCGACGACGGTGGACAGCGGGATGGCGCGGGAGCCCAGCGCGAGGCTCAGGGCGGCGCACAGCACGAGTGCGGCCACACCGGCGACCAGCAGCAACGGCCGCCGGAGCGCCGCCGCGGGACGGGGCGTCGCCGGGGCTGTGGTGGCGGGTGGGTCGGTTCTCAACACGAGTCGACATCTTAGGTTAGGTTTGCCTAAGTTCGTCAAGTTCGTGCCGATGGTCGAACATCACAACCGGCCCTGCGGGCGGGTGGTCGGTGCACCCTCTGAGGCATTGTAAGGTGAGCCTCACCTTAATGATCACTCGGAGTCGATCTCGGGAGTGCCGATGGTCCCCGGAACACCCCTGCCCGTCGCACCGGCCGGCTCCCCACCGGCCTGTTCCCCGCCCGCCTGTTCCGCGCTCGCCAGTTCCGCGCCTGCCCGCACCCCGGCCGTTCGCCCCGGGGGTCGGTCGGCCGCTCTGACCGGCGACTACCGGCGGCTGCGCGAACTCTGCCCCGCGCTCCGGCTGCACCTGCTCGACCCCGCCGAACCCGACCCCTCGGCCGCCGACGGCTGGTACTCGGGCGCCCGACTCGCCACCGACGAACGGGCCCTGGCCGCCGTACTGGCCGGGGCGGAAGAGCGGATCGCCGCCGAACACGGCCGCGCGCCCCGCCCGCACGTCACCGCCTCCCGGCTGCTCCACCACTACGCCTGGTCCGTCTGCCTGCTCATCGCCGGCCCCTGGCACCTTGCCCGGCGGGTCCCCGCCGTCGACCCCGCCGACCTCTGGCTGCACGCCCCGACCGGGGACCTCGCCCTGCGCCCGCGCGGGCACGTCACCCGCCCCTGCGACGACGAACTGCGCGCCGAACTGCGGGCCGCCGTGGTGGCCCACCTCGAACCGGTGCTCGCCGCGTTCGCCGGACCGACCCGGCGCCGCGACCGCGCGCTCTGGGGCATGGTGACCGACGACCTCGCCTCCGCCGTCTGGTACCTCGGCCGGATGCTCGACGCGCAGGACGGCGCGGCCGCGGGTTCAACACCCCGGGGCGCAACACCCCGGGGCGCAACGGCCCGGGGTGCAACGGCCGGAGGCGCTAAAGCCGGGGGTGCAACGGCCGTGGGTGCAACGGCTGGTGGTGTTTCGGGTGGCGGTGTTACGAGCGGCGAGGACGCCGCCGTCGCCGCTGCCGCGGCGCTGTTGCCCGGCGGCACCCTGCCGCTGCCCGGAGCCGCCGACTTCCGCTGGCTGCGCACCCCGGACGGCCAGGACCACCACACCCGCACCCGGCTCGGCTGCTGCCTCTACTACGCTGTCGGGCCCGAGGCACTCGCCTGCCTGACCTGCCCGCGCACCACGGACGAGGAGCGGATCCGCTGGCTCTGACGGACGCCAGCTCTGACGGACGGTCCACGGAACGCGGCCGCGGCCACCGGGCCCCGGCCCCGATGCCCGGTGGCGGTGCTACCGGGTGTCGTCGCCGTCCGGTCGGCGCAGCACCGCCACGCCACGGTCCAGGTCGACCCCGAAGTGCGGTGGGGCCCCGGCCCGGGTGTCGTCCCGGCGGGAGGTCTGCTCCCGGCGCTGCTCGACCTGGATCCGCTTGCCCGGGCTGAACAGCGCGTGCATCTCGCCCAGCACGCCACCGCCGCCACCGCCACCGCCGCCGAGGCCGGGCCCGCGCTCACGACGGCGCGGCGAGGACTCGGACCACACCTGCCAACCCGCCAGCACCACCAGCCCGACCGCGGCCAAGGCCACGCACGCCACTCCCACGACCAGCCCCATGCCAGGCCCAACGCCTCGCCCCGGCATGAGCGTTCCCGGTTCCGGGTCCGCAGCGGCTACGCTGCCCGTGACCCCAAGGAGAGCTCTCACCCATGACCGTGCGCGGAACCCTCGTGGACATTCCGACAGCAGACGGCGTCGCCGACGCCTACCTCACCCACCCCGATGACGGCCTGCCCCACCCCGGCGTGTTGCTCTACCAGGACGCCTTCGGGCTCCGGCCCCACCTGAAGGCCATGGCCGACCGGATCGCCGAGGCCGGCTACACCGTCCTCGTCCCCAACCTCTACTACCGCAGCGGCCGCGCCCCGCTGGTGGAACTGCCCGAGATGATCGACATCGAGCAGTGCGACGAGATCTTCGCCCAGCTCGGCCCGCTGCTCTTCGGCGCCAGGAACCCGGAGACGGCCGCGCGTGACGCGGACGGCTTCCTGGCCTGGTTCGAGGAGTCCCCGCTGGTCCAGGACGGCCCGATCGGCGTCACCGGCTACTGCCTCGGCGCCTACCTGGCCCTGAGCGCCGCCGTCAGCCACCCGGACCGGATCGCCGCGGTCGGCGCCTTCCACGGCGGCCACCTCGCCACCGACCGCCCGGACAGCCCGCACCTGCGCGCCGAACGCATCACCGCGGAGCTGCACTTCGGCCACGCCGACCAGGACGAGTCGATGCCGCCCGAGCAGATCGCCCGGCTCGACGAGGCCCTCACCGCCGCCGGGGTCCGCCACCGGACGGAGGTGTACGAGGGCGCCGGACACGGCTACACCCAGGCCGACACCACCCGGTACCACGCGGGCGGTGACGGCCGGCACTGGTCGGCGCTGTTCGACCTGTTGAAGCGCAACCTACCGGCATAGCACGCCGGTTCGCCGCCCCGGCGCCCCGTCCGGCCGTAGCCGGAGAGCCGGAGAGCCGGAGAGACGTAGGGACGCAGGGACGTAGAGTGGCCCCCCGTTGTGGCCGACCGGGGGAGCGGAAGTGGCAACCAGCAGGTGGAGTGGGCGAACCGGCCGAGCACCGGCCCTGACCGGAGTTCAGCAGGTCATCGCCGAGGCGCTCGCCGAGCAGCTGCCCGGCGGCGTGCGGCGGGGCGAACTCGACCGTGACGGACGGGCGTTGCGCTGGCTGGAGGCGGGGCCCGGGACGGGCGGCGGTCCGCCGGTCGTCCTGGTCGCCGGGATGGGCACCAGCTCGCTCACCTGGGCCCCGCTGCTGCCCGAACTCGCCGGGCGGGCCAGGGTCGTGGCGTACGACCGGGCCGGGCTCGGCGCCAGCGAACCCGACCGCGCTCCGGCCCCGACCCTGGACACGCAGGTCGCGGACCTGGCCGCGCTGGTGCGGCACCTGGACGCCGGGCCGGCCGTGCTGGTCGGGCACAGCTGGGGCGGGCAGCTGGCCCAACTCCTGGCCAGGGAACGGCCGGAGCTGGTGGCCGGACTGGTCCTGGTCGATCCGGCGCACGAGGACTTCCGGCCGCGGGCGATCAGCGTGATCGAGTCGCTGCTGCTCCGGATCGAGCTGGTCCGGATCGGATTGCTGCGGATCGGGCTGTTCCGGGCGGCGCGGGTGCCCGCCGCGCCGGGCACCAGTGACGTGCCGGGCACCCGTGACGTGCCGGGCACCCGTGACGTGCCGGGCACCCGTGATGTGCCGGGCACCCGTGATGTGCCGGGCCCGGGCAACGCGGCGGCCCGGGCCGAGGCGGCCGTCCTCGCCCACCCCCACCAGCGGCGGGCCGTACTGGCCGAGAACCGGCTGTCGAACCGGGCGACCGGGCAGCTCCGCCGCCGTCGGGCCGCCGGGCCGTCGCCCGAGGTGCCGGGCACCGTGCTGAGCGCGACGCTCGGGCTGCCCCGCGGGCTGCGGGCCCGCTTCACCGCCGCCCAGGCGCGGATCACGGCCGGTGCCGCCCTCGGCGTCCACCTGGTGGTGCCCGGTGCCGGGCACGCGGTCCACCAGGACCGGCCGGGGGTGGTCGCCGAGGCCGTCCTCGCGGTGTCCCGGCAGGTCCGAATCGCCCGGAAGGCCTGACTCCCAGGGGCAATCTCCCTTCTCACAGCGGCTGCTGAGCCCGCGGCACGCTCTGGCACACTGTGTGCCGACGACCCGGCGGGGAGGGTCATGACACCTGGGGGCAGGGGAGATGAGTAGCGCGGGCACTGTGCTCGGCGGGCGGTACACGCTGGTCGAGAAGGTCGGCGGCGGGGGGATGGGGGCGGTCTGGCGGGCCGAGGACGGGGTGCTGGCCCGGCCGGTCGCCGTGAAGATCCTCCGCGCCGACCTGTTCGAGGACGGCACCGGCCTCCAGCGGTTCCGCCGTGAGGCCCAGCTGGTCGCCGCGGTCGACCACCCCGGCATCGTGGGCGTGCACGACTACGGGGAGAGCGGCGGGGACGGCGACGACGCCCGCTGCGCGTACATCGTGATGGACCTGATCGAGGGCCGGCCGCTGGACCGGGTGCTCGAGGACGACGGTCCGATGAGCGCCGAGCGCGCGCTGCGCCTGCTCGCCGACGCCCTGGACGCGCTGCACGCCGCCCATCGGCGGGGGATCGTGCACCGCGACCTCAAGCCCTCCAACCTGATGGTGCGCGAGGACGGCGGGGTGGTGATCACCGACTTCGGCATCGCCCGGGCCGTCGCCAGCACCAAGCTCACCGCGCCGTACGCGGTCATCGGCACCGCGGCCTACATGTCCCCCGAGCAGGCCTCGGGGGAGGCCACCGGCCCGGCCTCCGACCTGTACTCGATCGGCGTGGTCGGCTACGAGCTGCTGGTCGGCCGGGTGCCGTACCAGGGCGAGGGCCCGCTGCAGGTCGCGCTCAAGCACGTCAACCAGCCGGTACCGGAGCTGCCGGAGACCCTCCCGGCGGCGGTCCGGGCGCTGATCGCCACCGCGCTGGCCAAGCAGCCCGAGGACCGCTTCGAGAGCGCGGCCGGAATGGCGGCGGCGGCCCGGGTGGCGATCGGGCTGCCGGGGGCGGCGCGGAAGGCGGCGGACAGCGGGACGATCGACCTGCGGGCGGACGCCGGCGGGGCCGGGGCCGTACCTTCGGCGGCTCCCGAAGCCGGTGCGTCACCTGGCGCCGCACCCGGTGCCGCACCCGCCCCGGTCGGTCCGGAGCAGGTCGTGCGGATGGACCCGCAGGCGGAGACCGAGCCGGGCCGACGCCGCTCGCGCCGTACCCTGCTGCTCCCGGTCGTCGTCCCGATCGTGATCTCGATGGGCACGGCGACGGTGCTGCTGGTCGACCGCGGCCCCGGCCGGTCCGACGCGGCCGTGCCACCCGCCGCCCAGCCCACCGTGGTGGTGACGGTCCCGGCGGTCCCGGCCACCACCTCCGCGGCCGGCTCCGGACCCGTCACGCCGCCACCGACCGACACCCCGTCGGCCACCCCGACCGCCGACCAGCAGGCCACCGGCGGCGGGGTGCCGCCCGGTACCCAACTGCCCGTTCCCGTACCGGCGCAGGGCGGCGGCGGCTCCCAGGGGCGCGGCGGCTCGAACCCCGGCGGCGGCGCGGCCGCCGGTGGGGCTTCGGGCGGCCAGCCCGCGGGCGGGGGTACGGCGGCGGACCAGTCGCCCGCCAAGCCCGGCAACCCGGCGTCCCAGGGCGGCGGTTCAGGCGGCTCGGGAGGTTCGGCCGGTTCCGGGGGTTCGGCCGGTGCGGGCGGTTCGGCCGGTGCGGGCGGTTCGTCGGCGGGCGGCAACCCGTCCGCCCCGTCGGCGGCCGCCCGTCCCGCGTCCTGCGGCGGCAGCAGCTGGAGCACCATCGTGAGTGTCAGGAACGGCCGTCCGATCGGGATGCGCAACGACAACCTGAACGGCGACAACCCGATCGTCCTCGGCGGTGCCTCGCAGTACGGCTGGGTGCGCGCCACCGACCCGGGCAGCTGGATCGTGTTCAACGCCTGCAACAACGGCGGCCCGCAGCTGGTCCAGACCATGGACGGCAAGGTCGTGCTGAGCAACGGGTTCAGCTTCCTCACCCGGTGGACGGTCCGCAACGGCAGCACCCCGGGCTCGTACACGCTGGCCGACTACCAGAACCAGTCGTGCATGACGGACAACGGCCCCGGCAACGAGCTCACCATGGTCGCGTGCACACCCGGGAACACGGCGCAGGAGTGGAGGTTGCAGTGACGGACGCGGCGAGCGGTGCGACGGCGGACGGGGTGGCCGGGGCCGGTGAAGTGGTGCTCTACTGGCGCCCCTTGTGCACCTACTGCATGAAGCTGCGGTTCGGTTTGCTCTTCACCCGCCTGCGGTACAGCCGCCGCTTCACCCGGGTCAACATCTGGAAGGACCAGGACGCGGCCGCCTTCGTGCGTTCGGTCGCGGACGGCAACGAGACCGTGCCGACGGTGAGTGTGGCCGGCCGTCCGATGGTGAACCCCTCGTTGCGCCAACTGCTGGCCGCCGCAAGGGAGTACGGCGCGTAGGCGCCCGGTCACCGGGGTGCCGGCCTCTATCAGGCTGTCACCCCGGCGGGCAAGGGCGTTCGGTGGCGGGACCTCGCCACCGGGGCGTCAAGGGTATGTATGGAAACTTCTACAAGGATGTAAAAGTCGATCGGCCGGTCATCGGTATTGACACCCCGGCCGACCGTCGGTGGCCGACCCGCCGTCGGCGCAGGCGGTCGGGCCTGGTTCGGATCGGAGCCCCCTGCAAGGCCGCTCGAATTGCCCTGGTTCGACCGCCTTTTGAATCCCTTTACCAACTGGCGGGACCTGGCCAATCACTGATGCAGACCTGTCAATTCACCTGCCGGATTGTCATGCTTCTGGTCACCCCCCAGCGGTAGCCCCCCACCCCCACCCCTCGGTGGCAAGCCGCTCGACCGCACGGGGTTCCTGCACGTCAGCGCCCGCTCCGCCCCACAGGTGCCGACCCCGGCCCCCGGAGCGCGGCGCGACCGCGCCCAGACGCGGTTTCCCGGAAGGACTCTTACGTTGAAGCGTAAGCTCGCCGCTGTCGCCGTGCTTTCGGCCACGGCCATGCTGACCGGTGTCATCCAGGTGGCCACCACCGCCGCCCAGGCCGCCCCCGCGTCCCCGTCGCTGCAGGCACAGGCCGCCTCGCAGCACGCGGCCGTGCTCGCCGTGGCCAACGGCCAGTCCACCCCGCTCGCCCAGGCGCTCGGCCTCGGCGGCGAGGAGAAGCTGGTGGCCAAGGACGCCGTCGTCGACCAGGACGGCACCCGTCACCTGCGCTTCGAGCGCACCTACGCGGGCCTCCCGGTGATCGGCGGCGACCTGGTCGTCCACCAGAAGGCCGGCGGCGCCGTGAAGTCGGTGGACAAGGCCGTCTCCGCCCGGATCGCGCTGCCGAGCCTGACCCCGAAGATCCCCGCGGACAAGGCCGCCGACCAGGCCTCCGGCACGGTCAAGGCCACCATCGGCCAGACCATCGACTCCGACGAGTCCCCGATCGCCGACGTGCACCAGGTCGGCAAGGCCGAGCTGGTCGTCTGGGCCACCGACGGCAACCCGCGCCTGGCCTACCGGACCACCGTCGAGGGCGTGCGCGCCGACGGCACCCCGAGCGCCCAGATCCTGGTCACCGACGCGGCCGACGGCAAGGTCCTCTCCACCCACGAGAAGATCGAGACCGCCGCCGGCACCGGCAACGGCATCTTCGTCGGCCAGGTCCCCCTCGACACCAACGAGAACGGCTCGCAGTTCGAGCTCAAGGACACCAGCCGCGGCGGCCAGTCCACCACGGACATGAACAACAGCGCGTCGGGCAGCGGGTCGCTGTTCGCCAACCCCAGCAACAGCTTCGGCGACGGCACCAACAACAGCCGCGAATCCGCCGCCGTGGACGCCCAGTTCGGCGCCGCCACCACCTGGGACTTCTACAAGAACACCTTCAGCCGCAACGGCATCCGCAACGACGGCGTCGGCGCCCTCAGCCGGGTGCACTACGGCTCCAACTACGTCAACGCGTTCTGGAGCGACGACTGCTTCTGCATGTCGTACGGCGACGGCAGCAACAACAGCGCGCCGCTCACCGAGATCGACGTGGCCGGCCACGAGATGACCCACGGCGTCACCGCGGCGACCGCCAGCCTGAACTACTCGGGCGAGTCCGGCGGCCTCAACGAGGCCACCTCCGACATCATGGGCACCATGGTGGAGTGGTACGCCAACCTGCCCTCCAACCCGCCGAACTACCAGATCGGCGAGCTGATCAACCTGCGCGGCGACGGCAGCCCGCTCCGCTACATGGACCAGCCCAGCAAGGACGGCTCCTCGGCCGACTACTGGGACGCCAACGTCGGCAACCTGGACGTGCACTACTCGTCCGGTGTGGCGAACCACTTCTTCTACCTGCTGTCCGAGGGCAGCGGCGCGAAGACGATCAACGGATTCAACTACAACAGCCCGACGGCGGACGGCTCCTCGCTCGCCGGCATCGGCCGGGACAAGGCCGCGCAGATCTGGTACCGGGCGCTGACCGTGTACTTCACCTCGACGACCGACTACGCGGGCGCCCGTGCGGCCACCCTGAGCGCGGCGTCGGACCTGTACGGCGCGAACAGTGCCGAGTACAACGCGGTGGCGGCCACCTGGACCGCGGTCAACGTCAACTGACCCGGGCCTGAACCGGGTCGGGCCTGAGTTGGGCAGGCCCGGCCCGGGGCGCGTCCGAGCAGGGCCCGGTCGGACTGTGGGTGCCGAACGGCCGGGTCGGACGGCGGGGGCGACGGTGTGCGGACCACCGTCGCCCCCGCCGTCGTGCGCGTCTGGCGTGTCATGCGCGTCCGGCGCGTCTGGCGGGGCGTGCGCGTCGGGCGTGGCGGGTGGGGCGCGGGGCAGGCGGGTCAGGTGAGGTCCTGGGCGACCTCCCAGACGTGACCCGCCGGGTCGGCGAAGGCGGCCGTCCGGCGGCCCCACGGGCGGTCCACCGGGCCGTTGAGCAACGCGACGCCGCGCTCTGCCAGTTGGGCGCAGACCGCGTCCACGTCCGGGACCCGGACGGTGAGCAGCGCCCGCACCCCCACGGCGGGCGCTGCCACCGGCGCGGGCTCCACCAGCTCGGGCGCCTGGTCCGCCGCCAGCAGGTTGAGCAGCAGGTTCCGCAGTCGGAGGACGGCCGAGGCGTCGTCCTCGTGGACCACCGGCAGGCCGAAGACCTCCTGGTAGAAGGCCTTCGCGGCGGGGACGTCCGCCACGAAGAGGGTGAGGACTTCCAGTTCGTCCAGATCGGTGTGCACGGGTGCCTCCGGTTGTCGTGGGTGCACGAGGAGGATGGCACGCGGGACCGACACCGGGCTCAGCTGACGTACCGTCAATTGGCTTTGTCTTCGTACCTCTCCTGGGCGGCGAGGACGGCGTCCGCGTGGGTCTCTGCCCAGGCGCCGAGGGCGCGGATCGGGTCGAGCAGGGCGGTGCCCGCATCGGTCAGGGCGTAGTCGACGCGCGGCGGGGCCTCGGCGTAACGGTGGCGCTCCACCAGGCCGTTGTACTCCAGTCGCCGCAGCGTTTCGTTGAGCACCTTCGGGCTGAGGCCGCCGATCCGGTCCAGCAGGGTGCGCGGGCGCATCGGTCCGCCCTCGCCGAGGACGTACAGCACCACGCTGTCCCAACGGTTGGCGATCACCTCGAAGGCCAGTCGGGCACGGCAGTCCGCGGCGAACCCCGCATCGCCGCCCGGGGCGCTGCCCGGCCCGTCGCCCGGCCCGCCGCCCGATCGCTCGTCGCTGACGCCCTCGTTCCGCATGGGTCCATCCTGCCCTGTCCGTTGCCTACCCGGCGGTGTGCATCGACCCGGCTAGCGTCCGGGCACGGCATTTCACGTGACGAGGAGTGGATGGACCATGCGGATCGGCATTCTCGGTACCGGCGCCATGGCGGGCGCACTGGGCGGGGCGTGGGTACGGGCCGGGCGCGAGGTGGTGGTGGGTGGTCGGGAGGCGGCGGCGGCACGGAAGCTCGCCGGGGCGATCGGGGCCGCGGGCGGCGGCGAACCCGTGGAGGCGGCGCGGTTCGGGCAGGCGGTGCTGGTCGCGCTTCCGGCCGGGGTGGCGGAGCCGGTGGTCGCGTCGCTGGCGGACGAACTGGCCGGACGGGTCCTGTTGGACTGCACCGTCCCGATGGCCCCGGGCCCGGACGGGCCGGCGCTGACCACGGCGGGGGCCGCCGACTCCATGGCCCGGCGGCTCGCCTCGGTGGCCCCGGCGGCGCGGGTGGTGAAGGCGTTCGGCGTCTGCCACGAGAGCATCTGGTCGCTGCCACGGCCCCGCTTCGAGGGGGCGCCGCTCGGCGTCCCGTACTGCGCGGACGATCGATCGGCTGCGGCCCTGACCGCCGAGCTGGTGGCTTCGATGGGCTGCACGCCGGTGCACTGCGGCGGCCTGGACCGGGCGGGGCTGCTGGAGGCGACGGCGGTGTTCGCGATCGGTGTCTGGTGGGCGGGCGGCGAGGCCCGGCACGTCTTCCCGTCGCCCGCGCTGGCGCCGGGGGCGGTGGACGGCTGACGGGGCCGGCCGATGACGGCTGACAAGTAGCAGCGAACAGATCACAGCGAACAGATAACAGATTTCAACATCTGTTATCTGAAATCTGTTCGCTGTGATCTGTGATCTGTCAGCCGTCAGCCGTCGGCTGTGAACTGTCACCCCTCACCCGCCGGCCGTCACGCCAGGTCCTTGCGGATCTGGTCCAGGATCAGCCCGGCCCCGGTGTAGCCGATGCCGAGCATCCAGAGGCTGTCGTCCACCTGGTACACCCGGCCGTTGCGGACGGCGTCGATGTTCTTCCACAGCGCTCCCTCGGTGATCTGGGTCCGGTCGGACTTCGCCGGGTCCCCGTACACCGAGTAGAAGATGACGTCGGCCGCCGCCTGGTCCACCTGCTCGGGGCTGATCTCCAGCGAGAACCCCGGCTTGCCCTGGTTGGCCGGGCGGCCGAGCCCGAGGTCCTTGAACAGCGAGCCGACGAAGGTGTCGTCGAGGTAGAGCCGGGTGGGCGCGCCGGCCAGGAAGCGGGCCATCTCGACCCGGGTGGCCGCCGCCTTGGCCGGCCCGCCCAGTGCTGTCACGAGGTCCCGCACCTTGGCCCGGTACGCCGCGTCCGCCGCCTCGGCCTCGGCCCCGCGGCCCATCGCCTCGGCGTGCAGCCGGACGTTCTCCTTCCAGGTCGGGCCGGTGGTCCTGGACAGTACGGTCGGAGCGATCCTGGACAGCTGGTCGTACCGCTTGTCGTCGCGGACCTGGTTGCTGAGGATGAGATCGGGCCGCAGCGCCGCGATCGCCTCCAGGTTCGGCTGGCCGATCGTGCCGACCGCCTTCGTCCCGGCCAGCCGCTCGGAGGGGAGGTACCCGGGGAAGGGCGCGCCCTCGCTGACGGTGGTGGCGCCGACCGGGCTCAGTCCGAGGGTGACCGCCGAGTCGAGGGCGTCCGTGTCCAGCGCCACCACCCGCGCGGCCCGGTCCGGTACGGTGCTCGTGCCGCGCGCGTGCTGGACGGTCCGGGTGCCGCCGGAGCCCGTCGAACCGCCGCCGGGCGTGGGGGAGTCGGCCCCGCAGGCGGCGAGCAGGAGGCCGGGGGCGAGCCCGGTGGCGAGGCCGAGTGCCGCGCGGCGACTGAGAGTTCGACGATCGGGGGTTCGACGGCCGAGGGTGCGGGGCATCGGCGGCTCCTCAACGGACTGACGGGGCGCGGAAATCCCTGCCCGCCCAGCCGCCCCGCTACGCCTCGGAGCCGTACTCCCGTCGCTGGCGCAGCAGTTCGGCGTACTCGGCACGCACCCGGCGGTCCATCGCGAGGGTGAACTGCGCGTCGGCGACGGTGCGGGCGAGCGGCCGTACCCGCAGGATGCGTTCGGTGAGCTTGGCCGCCTCGCCCGGCGCCAGCGGGGTGTCGGCGGAGAGCACGCTCAGCAGGTGGTCGCTGACCACCTCGATGAAGATCTCGGCGATGGCGTCGACGTGCTCCCGGGTGCGCCGGCTGGCGTCCAGTACGGCCGAGAGCGGTACACCCTCGGCGACCAGCTCGGTGGTGGCGTCCATCAGCCGGCGGCTGACGTGGGTGATCCCGTCCTCCTCGACCGTGATGTAGCCCTGGGCGATCGATTCGGCGGTGTTCTCCTCGGTGAGCTGGTCCCCGAAGGCGGCCTTGAGCTCGTCCCACTCCAGGCGCACCGGGGTCTCGTCCGACCAGGGGGCGACGATCGCGGCTTCGAGCCCGATCAGCTCCGCGACATCCCGCCCGCTCTCGCCGGCGCCGATCAGTTCGGCGATCCCGCCCAGGGTGTGGCCGCGGTCGAGCAGTTCGCCGATCATTCGCAGCCGGGTCAGGTGCTCCTCGCCGTACCAGGCGATCCGGCCCTCCTTGCGGGGCGGTTGGAGCAGTTTGCGCTCACGGTAGAAGCGCAGGGTGCGGGTGGTGATCCCGGCCGCTTCGGCCAGTTCCTCCACCCGGTACTCGCGTTTTCTGTCGTCCGCAGCAGCTCTGACCTTGTCCACGGCGATCAGCATAGGTCCGTCAGGTCGGCGGCGGGCCCTCCGGGAATTCCGGGGACTTCCGGTGGATCCGGGCTGTCGTGCTTCTTCCATCCGGTGTCAGCAAGGACTACCCTGCCCACCATGCCAGTGATTACTGGCGCGATCGGCAGGGCTCCGGGGCGCGGCCCCGGAGGTTTCCGAGGGCGCCGCCCCCGGAAGAGCGTGAAGACCACCGCCCCACCCTCAGGAGGAGGCCGCATGGCATCCAGCAGCAAGCGCCCCCGCCCCGGCGCGACCACGGCGCCCGACCCCGGCGCCGCAGCGGAGGCCGTACCGCACGTGCGGGTGGCGGTGATCGGCTCCGGCTTCGGCGGCCTCGGTGCGGCCGTCCGGCTGCGCCGCGCCGGCATCACCGACTTCGTCGTGCTGGAGCGCGCGGACTCGGTCGGCGGCACCTGGCGCGACAACAGCTACCCCGGCTGCGCCTGCGACGTACCCTCGCACCTCTACTCCTTCTCCTTCGCGCCCAACCCCGACTGGCCGCGCAGCTTCTCCGGCCAGCCCGACATCCGCGCCTACCTGGAGAAGGTCGCCACCGTCTTCGGAATCCGCCCCCACCTGCGCTTCAACGCCGAGGTGCTGGAGGCCCGTTGGGAGGCCGAGCGGACCCGCTGGCGGATCACCACCTCGGCCGGCCAGTGGACCGCCGACGCCGTCGTCTCCGCCGCCGGACCGCTCGCCGACCCGCAGATCCCCGACCTGCCCGGCCTGAGCACCTTCCCCGGCAAGGTCTTCCACTCCTCCCGCTGGGACCACGACTTCGACCTGACCGGCAAGCGCGTGGCGATGGTCGGTACCGGCGCCTCCGCCGCCCAGATCATCCCGTCGATCCAGCCGAAGGTCGGCAAGCTGACCGTCTTCCAGCGCACCCCCGCCTGGGTCCTGCCGCGACGCGACCGCGAGATCAGCCAGCTGGAGAAGTGGCTGCACGGCCGGCTGCCGGTCACCGCCAGGATCCGCCGCGGCACCCTGTTCGCGCTCCGCGAGCTGCAGGTCGACGCCTTCGTGCGCCGCCCCGGGCTGCTGCGGGTCGTCCAGCAGCTCGCCGAGCGCCACATCGCCCAGGGCGTCGCCGACCCCGCGCTGCGCGCCAGGCTCACCCCGGACTACCGGATCGGCTGCAAGCGCATCCTGCTCAGCAACACGTACTACCCGGCGCTCGCCGCGGCCAACACCGAGGTCGTCTCCTCCGGCCTGCGCGAACTGCGCGGCTCCACCCTGGTGGCCGCCGACGGCAGCGAGCGCGAGGTCGACGCGATCGTCTTCGGTACCGGCTTCCACGTCACCGACATGCCCATCGGTGCCCGGGTGTTCGGGGTGAACGGGACCAGTCTGGCGGAGGAGTGGAAGGACGGCATGGAGGCCCTGCGCGGCTCGGCCGTGCACGGCTTCCCCAACCTCTTCTTCGTGATCGGCCCCAACACCGGCCTCGGCAACAGCTCGATGATCCTCATGATCGAGTCCCAACTGAACTACATGATCGACGCGTTGACCACTCTCGACACGGTGGGCGCCGCCGCCATGCAGCCCACCGTCCGCGCCCAGCGGCAGTGGAACCTGGAACTCCAGCACCGGATGGACCGCACCGTCTGGACCACCGGCGGCTGCCGCAGCTGGTACCTGGACCCGAACGGCAAGAACACCGTGCTCTGGCCCGGCTCCACGACCTCCTTCCGCCGCGCCACCCGCAAGGTCGACCTGGGCGAGTACGAGCTGATCATGCGCACCGAACCGAGCACCGCCCGTCCCGTCGCTTCCACCGCCGCCCAGGAGGCCACCGCATGAGTGCCGTCCAACTGCCCGCCGAGTACGTTCCGCCCACGCCCGTAGAGGAGTTGAGCATCCGGTCGGCGGACGGCATCCGGCTGCACGCCGAGGTGCACGGCCAACCCGGCGCGCCCACCGTGGTGCTGTCCCACGGCTGGACCTGCTCGACCGCCTTCTGGGCCCCGGTGATCCGCGAACTCTCCGACCGCTACCGGGTGGTGGCCTACGACCAGCGCGGCCACGGGCAGAGCGAGATCCCGCCCAGCCGGGCCCGCTACTCCACCCGGGCGCTCGCCGAGGACCTGGCCGCCGTGCTCGCGCGGACCGTCCCGGCGGGGGAACGGGCCGTACTGGCCGGGCACAGCATGGGCGGCATGACCATCATGGCCGCCGGCGGCCGCCCCGAGGTCGCCGAGCGCACCGCCGCGAACGTCCTGATCTCCACCGGTCCGGCCGACCTGGTCGCCGAACTCACCGTCCTGCCGGACGGCGTGCGCGCCCCGGGTCTGCGGCGCTTCCTGCACCGGCAGCTGCTGCGCTCCCGGTTGCCGCTCGGGCCGGTCTCGGGAGTGAGCCGGGCCGCGCTCAAGTACGCGACCATGGGGCCGAGTTCACCTGCCGGACAGGTCGAGGCGACGGCCCGGATCGTGCACGCCTGCCCGACCGCGGTCCGCTACCACTGGGCCGGGGTGCTCGACCGGCTGGACGTACGGGCCGGGCTCGGCCGGACCACCGCCCCCACCGCCGTGGTGGTGGGCACCGCCGACCGGCTCACCCCGCCGGTGCACGCCCACCGGATGGTCGCCGAACTCGCCGACCCACAGGGATTGTTGCTGCTTCCCGGGGTCGGTCACATGGCGCCGCTGGAGCGCCCGGCGGAGGTCGCGGCCGAGATCCACCGGATGGCCTGCGCCCATCTGGCGGGCGCGCCCACCGAGACCGTTTCCGTCCCTGCTGCTGCCTCCGCTCCTGCTCCTGCCTCCGCTCCCGCCTCCGCCCCTGCCGTCGACCCCGCCGTCGAGAGGACCACCGTCGCATGAACGCCATCCCGCCGCTGTCCGCGCAGGTCGTGGTGGTCACCGGGGCCGCCCGTGGGGTCGGTGCCTCGCTGGCCCGGAAGCTGGCCCGACGTGGGGCCAAGGTCGCTCTACTGGGCCTGGAACCCGAGGAGTTGAAGGCCGTCGCGGCGCAGTGCGGCGCCGACGCGACCGCCTGGGAGGTGGACGTCACCGACCTGGAGGCGCTCGGCGCCACCGCCGAGCGGATCAAGGAGCACTACGGGCGGATCGACACCGTGGTCGCCAATGCCGGGATCGCGATCGGTGGACCGCTCGCCGACAGCGACCACCGGGCGTTCAGTCGGGTGATCGAGGTCAATCTGCTGGGCAGTGTCGCCACCGCGCGGGCCTTCCTGCCGGCCCTCACCGAGAGCCGCGGCTACCTGCTGCAGATCGCCTCGCTCGCCGCACTCACCCCGGCGCCGCTGATGAGCGCCTACTGCGCCAGCAAGTCCGGGGTGGAGGCCTTCGCCCACTCGATCCGCGCCGAGGTCGCCTACCAGGGGGTCAAGGTCGGTGTGGGGTACCTGAGTTGGACCGACACGGACATGGTGCGCGGTGCCGACGAGGATGCCGTGCTCAAGCAGATGCGCAGCCGGCTGCCGTGGCCGGCCAACAAGACGTACCCGCTGGAGCCGGCCGTGGACCGGATCGTCGCCGGGATCGCCCGGCGCTCCGCCCATGTGTACGCCCAGGCATGGCTGCGCGGGATGCAGCCGGTGCGCTGGCTGCTGCCGAGCCTGATCGCCGTGGTCGGCTCCCGCGACGTCGCCAAGCTCGCCCCGCAGCTCGCGGCCACCGCCGCCTCCCGCCTGCGCGCGGTCGGGGCCGGCGGCGCGGCCGACACTGCGGCGCGGAGGGAACGGACGGGGGCGGGGGACTGACGGCGGGCGGACGAGGGGCGGCGCGTGACAGCTGACAGATGACGGATTTCAGATAACAGATAACAACTTTCGAAATCTGTCCGCTGTTATCTGTCAGCTGTTATCTGTTACCTGTTAGTTGTCACCCGCCACCCGCGATCCCCGCCAGCACCCCCAGCGCCCACCCCAGCACCGGCAACGGCGGCGAGGCCAGCCCCACCCGCACCGCGGACGGGGTGCTCCGCGGGTCCACCGCGAAGGCGGCCGCGGGTGTGACCGAGATGCCCGCCCGGGCGGCTGCGGCGACGAAGGTCTCCGCCCGCCAGGCCCCCGGCAGTTCCCACCACAGGTAGTACGAGCACGGGTCTGCCCGCAGCCGCTGCCCGGGGAGCATCTCCCGGGCCAGCGCCTGCCGGGCGGTCGCGTCCGCGCGCTTCGCCGCCGCCACCGCGGTCGGCGTCCCGTCCCCGATCCAGCGCACCGCCGCCTCCAGCGCGAAGCCGTTCGGCGTCCACCCGCCCGCCCGCAGGGCCGCCGCGACCCGCTCGCGCAGCCCGTCCGGGACGACCGCGACCCCGGTGGTCAGTCCGGGGGCGAGCCGCTTGGAGAGGCTGTCGACCAGCACCGTCCGCTCGGGCGCCAGCGCGGCGAGCGGAGCCGACCCGGGCCGCAGGAAGGACCAGATCGCGTCCTCGACCACCGGCAGGTCCAGTCGGCGCAGCTCCCCGGCCAGAGCCGCCGCCCGCTCGGGCGGCAGGCTGGTGCCGAGCGGGTTGTGCAGCCGGGGCTGGACGTACACCGCGCTCAGCGGCGCCGCGCGGTGGGCCGCCACCAGGGCGTCGGGCCGCAGCCCGTGCTCGTCGACCGCGAGCGGCACCAGCCGGATGCCCAACTGCCCGGCCACGGCCTTGACCACCGGGTACGTCAGCGCCTCGACCCCCAGCCGCTGCCCGGGCGGCACCAGCGCGGCGAGCGCCCCCGCGACCGCCTGCCGCCCGTTGCCCGCGAACAGCAGCTCCCGCGGGTCGGCGCCCCAGCCGCCCGCATCCGTCGACAGCAGTTCCGCGAAGGCCCGCCGGGCGGCCGCCGTCCCCGCCGCGCCAACCGGCCGCAGCGCCTCGCCCAGCGCGTCCGCCCGCAGCAGCGGTGCCAGGGCGGCGGCCAGCAGTTCGGACTGTCCGGGCGCGGTGGGGTAGTTGAGCTCCAGGTCGATCGGCGCGTCGGCCGGTTCGGCGAGCGGGATCCGTCCGTCGTCCGCCGCCGTACCGCGCCCGGCCCGGACGAAGGTGCCCCGCCCGACCTCGCCGACGGTCAGCCCGCGCCGGGCCAGCTCGCGGTAGACCCGGCCCGCGGTCGAGGCGGCGATGCCCCGGCTGCGGGCGAAGGCCCGCTGGGTGGGAAGCTGCTGCCCGGGTCGCAGCCGCCCGGCCGTGATGTCGGCGGCGACCCGGTCCGCGATCAGGTGGTAGTCGTCCATCCGTCTCCGAGCCCCTTCTTCGCGCCCAGGGGGCATTGCACCGAGCAGAGACGCACCGAGCATGGATACACCGCGCATCGATTGCGCCGGGCAGACATTGCACCGAGCGCAAAGCCATCATTGCATCGATCGGGATCCGCGCCCTAGCCTCCTCGCATGGACGAGCTGGACACGCTGGACACGCTGGACACGTTGACATCCGCAGTGGACGGCCACGCCGTGCTCGGCATCGCCGCCGTGGCGCTGGGCATGGCGCTGTCCCCGGGGCCGAACATGATCTACCTGGTGTCGCGCTCGATATCCCAGGGCCGCCGGGCCGGCCTGGTCTCGCTGACCGGCGTGGCGACCGGCTTCCTGGTCTACCTGGTCGCCGTGACGGCCGGAGTGGCCGCGGTCTTCTCGGTCGTCCCCGCCCTCTACACCGGGATCAAGCTGGCCGGTGTCGGCTACCTGCTCTGGCTGGCCTGGAAGGCGGTCAAGCCCGGCGGCACGGCGGTGTTCGCCCCGCAGCAGCTGCCGCCGGACCCGCCGCGCCGCCTGTTCGCGATGGGCTTCCTGACCTGCCTGCTCAACCCCAAGATCGCCATCATGTACGTCTCACTGCTGCCCCAGTTCGTGGCGCCCGAGCGCGGGCACGTCGCCCTGCAGAGCCTGGTGCTGGGCCTGGTCCAGATCGTGATCGCGGTCGGCGTGAACGGCCTGATCGCGATGACCGCGGGCGGCATCGCGGGTTTCCTCGGCCGCCGCCCGGCCTGGCTGCGCGTCCAGCGGTACGTGATGGGCACGGTGCTCGCCGGTCTCGCGGTGCACATCGCCGCCGACCGGGCCAAGGCGGTGGCCGTCTAGCCGGCGCGGCTCACGGCCCGCAGCACCTCGTACCCGGCCTGCACGAACCGTCCGTTCAGTGCCGGCCCGGTGTTGGCCAGTGCGGCTACGGCGGCCGATCCCTCCGGTGAGAATCCGACGAAGGCGGTGAACCCCCGGGTGCCACCGGAGTGGAAGTAGAGGTCCCGGTCGCCCGAGCGGCGGTGCATCCAGACCAGGCCGATCCGGTCGGTCGAGTGCGGCAGCCGCAGTCTCGAGCGCTGGACGTCTCGCGCTGCTGCCCCCAACTCGCCTTCTGCTCCGTCGAGATGGAGCCTCAGATAGCGCAGCAGGTCGGCCCCGCCGGCCCGTACCGCGCCGGCTCCCGGGAGTCCGGGGATCCGCCAGGGCGGTAGTGCCCGCCCGCGCCGGTGTCCGACGGCCCGCCCCGGTGTGTTCGGTGCGCAGCCCGTGGAGCGCAGCCCCAACGGTCGGCAGATCCGTTCGGCGAGCAGCTGCTCGTACGGGATCCCGGCAGTCTCGGCGAGCGCCCGGCCGAGGAGCGCGACCCCGTAGTTGGAGTACCTGAACCGGCTGCCCGGTGTCCCGCGTACGGTGGTTCGGGCCAGTCCGTCCCTCAACTGCTCGTCGCCGTAGGCGGCGTAGGGGTTGCTGGACCAGGCCGGCAGGGCGCTCGCGAGCAGCCCCGGCGGTAGGCGGGACAGGCCGGAGGTGTGGGTGGCCAGGTGCAGCAGGCGGATCGGTTCGCTCGAACGGACGCGCGCCGGGCGCCAGTGGCGCGGAAGCCGGTCCTCCACCGGGTCGTCCAGGGCGAGTTCGCCACGCACGGCCATGTCGGCCAGCAGCAGTGCGGTGAAGGTCTTGGTCACCGAGCCGAGTTCGAAGACGGTGTCCGCTGTGCACGGCGGCGCGGTCGGCTCGTGTCCGAGCCGTCCGTGGCAGTGCACCTCCTCCGCCTCCCCGCGTGCCACGGCCACCGTGACGGCGGTGGCGTGCGGTTGGGCAGCCCGGACCGCCGCCGCCACCGCGGCGGCCAGCTCGCTCACCCGGTCACCGGGGTGCCGCCGAGCGCACGCGAGAGCGCCACGGTGGCGGCCACCACCCCGACCACGGCGGTGTGCCCGTGATCGCGGAAGGCGTCCTCCGGGTCGTCGTAGTCGGGCGCCGACCCCTCGCACGGAATCAGGCCGTCCGGCTGCTGGACGGCGGCCAGGGCCTCCCAGCCGATCCGGCCGGTGACGGGCCGGCCGATGCACGAGTCGACGATCAACAGTTCGCCCGCGAGGTCCCACTGCTCGATCTCCAGCCAGATGTCGAGCCAGACCGGCAGCCAGTCGCGCAGGTACTCGCGCATCGGTTCGGGCAGGCACTCGGGCCGGGCGCCCCAGTCGGTGACGTGGAAGACGGTGTGGGTGACGTGGTAGGCGATCAGCCAGGCGATGGTCCACGGTTCGGGGAGGGCGCCGAGCCAGGTGGCCCCGGTGAGCGCGTTCCAGTCCGGACGGTGTTCCAGCCCCGCGATCCGCCGGGCGTTGGCCAGGGCGAGCCGGCGGTTGGCCGGGATCTCGACGGCGTGCACGGAGCGCAGACGGCCGAGCGAGTCGAGCAGTTCCTCCAGTGCGGCGTGGCGGAACCCGGCCCGGGCGAAGTGGCCGTACGTCTCCAGCGGGTCGATGACCGTGACGTGCCGCAGTTGCCGCTCGTACAGCAGCTCGCCGTCCCGGAGTTGGGCCCAGGCGGTTTCGAGGAGCTCGCGCGCGAGCTCGGTGTCGCGTGGGCCGGTGATGCCGTCGCGCATCACGAGCGAGGAGGCCAGGGCGACTTCGCAGAGCGGCTTGTAGACGTCGTTCGGTTCGGCGAGGTCGATGATCGTGTTGTCCTCGAGCCGGCCGTAGCCCTTCCGGTAGCCGTCGTGCAGCCAGGCCAGCGACCGGGAGCCGAGCTGTTGGGCGGTGGCGAGCAGCTGGGTGTCGGTCATCTGGGTGTCGGTCATCGCGGAGCCCCGTTCGACAGGGCCCGGGCTATGGCGAGTTCGAGCCCGGATCGGTCGGTGCCGTCATTGACCTGGTCGATCCGGTCCAGGACGGGCTCGAGCTCCAGTCGCAGCGGCCGGCCGTCGGCCTGCGCCCAGGCGAGCCAGCGGGCGAGTCGGACGGAGGTGGTGGCGTCGCGCCGCAGCATGGCGCGGACGGTGCCGCGGGCGAGGTCGAGCGTGCCCGCCCGGGCGGAGTCGTGCACGGGGCCGTCCAAGCCGGGCAGGGCGAGGACGGACAGTTGTGCCATCCGCGCGGACCAGGTCCGCCAGCCGAGCCGTTCCCGGTCGAACGGGGGCACGGGCGGCGGGGCGGCGGCCCGTGCGCCGTCCCCGTACGGCGTGCGGGCGAGCAGCCGGTCGGCCGCCCAGTCCCGCCAGCCGATGACGAGGGCCGCGTCCTCGGAGGCGGGCGCCGGTGCCGGGAGCGCCCGGCGCGCCTCGGCCAGCAGCGCGGCGGTGGCGGTGTCGGGCTCGGCCCCGGAGATCAACTGCGGGGCGAACACGTCCGCGCCCAGCACTCGTACGGCGGCCAGCACCGGACGGGGAGCGGCGGTGTCGTGGTCCGCGAGCGCGGCCGTGCCCCCGCCGTCCCGGAGGGCGTCGAGGGTACGGCCCGCCACTCGCTCGACCGCCGCGGCGTACTCGTCACGGAGTGGGGTCTCGGCGAACGGCATGGTGTCGTGGTTCTCCTTCGAGACGCTGAACTTACGAGATGCTGAACGTTCGAAACGCTGAACGTTCGAGAGGCTGAGCGCAGGCGCAGGCGCAGGCGCAGGCGCGAGCGCGGGGCCCGGGGGCCTGCGGGCCCGGCTAGCGGGTCGGCTTCTCCTTGGGGCCCTTCGGAGAGAGCAGCAGGAGGCCCGCCAGCAGGGCGGCGCCGGCGGCCTCCGGCAGGTACGTGGGCGCGTCGGACACGACGGCCTCGTCCTCCACCATCAGGCTCGCGAGTGTCTCGGCCTCGGCGAGCGTCGCGCTGCGTGACGCCGAAGCGGTTTCGGTCCGGAACTGAGTAAGCATCAGATGTGCCTCCTCGTCTGGTGTTCATCACCCGGTCGGGCGATGCCCCTGTCCGACACTACGAGCACGAACCGGTGCCTGCATCCGCACCTCGCTGAGCTGGGACGTTGCCCTGGGTGTGGGCGTGGCTGCGGTGAGTCGGTACGGTCTGGGCATGACCACAGCCTTGATCACCGGCGCGACCGCCGGCATCGGAGCCGCGTTCGCGCGCCGGCTCGCCCGTAGCGGCCACCGCCTCGTCCTGGTGGCCCGCGACACCGAGCGCCTGGAGCGGGCGAGCGCGAACCTGCAGCTCAAGTACGGCGCGGAGACGGAGGTGCTGACCGCCGACCTCGCCACCGACGAGGGCATCGCCGCCGTCGAGGCCCGGCTCGCGGACGCCTCGCGCCCGGTGGACCTCCTGATCAACAATGCCGGCTTCGGCAACAAGGGCGCCTTCGGGACCGTCCCGCTCCAGGACGAGCTGGACATGCTCAAGGTGCACATCGAGGCGATCCTGCGGCTGACCACGGCCGCCCTGCCGGGGATGCGCGAGCGCGGCCGGGGCGCGATCGTGAACGTCGCCTCGGTGGCGGCCTTCCTGCCGCGCGGCACGTACGGGGCGAGCAAGGCCTGGGTGGTCAGCTTCACCCAGGGCGTGCTGCGCGACCTCGGCGGGACGGGCGTGCGGATGATGGCGCTCTGCCCGGGCTTCACCCGGACCGAGTTCCACCAGCGGGCGGGCATGGGCACCGGCAACATCCCTTCCTGGTCCTGGCTCTCGGCCGAGCGGGTGGTGGACGAGGCGATGCGTGACCTCGCCCGCGGTCGCTCGGTGTCCGTGCCGGGCAAGCGCTACAAGCTGGCCGTGGCGGTCGCCCGGGTGCTGCCGTCCGGCAAGCTCGGCGGCCTGTCCTCGAAGGCGGCGCGCACGTACCGCACGAACTGAGACGGCTGCACGGACCGGGACGGCCGGACCAACCGCGACGGCGGGATGAACTGAGACGGCCGGGCCAAGGCGGCCGGACGGAGCCGGCTCCAGCGCGAGGGAACAGAGCCACCCCGAGGGAATAGAGTCACCCTCACTATTAGCTTGCCTAACTATGAGCTACTCTCGCTATGCTGGTGTCCGTCCGGCCGCCGCACCCCCGTCCGTGCCCGCACCCCGGCGCGCCCGACCCAGGGAGGCCTGTACTTGAGGCCCGCCATCAACTGGACCCCGCCCGAACGCGCCGAGGGCGCCCCCCGCCCGCCGGCCCAGTGGCGCCGCATCCTCGCGCTCTTCCGCCCGTACCGGGGCCGGCTCGCCACGGTGGGGCTGCTGGTCGCCGCCTCCGCCGTGGTGTCCGTCGTCTCGCCGTTCCTGCTCAAGGCCGTGCTGGACACCGCCATCCCGCAGGGCCGCACCGGGCTGCTCAGCCTGCTCGCGCTGGGGATGATCCTCACCGCCGTGGTGAACAGCGTCTTCAACGTGCTGCAGACGCTGATCTCCACCACCGTCGGCCAGCGCGTCATGCACGACCTGCGCACCTCCGTCTACGGCCACCTGCAACGGCAGTCGCTGGCCTTCTTCACCCGCACCCGCACCGGCGAGGTGCAGTCCCGGATCGCCAACGACATCGGCGGCATGCAGTCCACGGTGACCTCCACCACGACCAGCCTGGTCTCCAACCTCACCGCCGTGATCGCCTCGATCGTCGCCATGGTCGCCCTCGACTGGCGGCTGACGGTCGTCTCGCTGGTCCTGCTCCCGCTGTTCGTCTGGATCAGCCGCCGGGTCGGCCAGGAACGCAAGAAGATCACCACCGAGCGGCAGAAGCAGCTGGCCGCGATGAGCTCGGCGGTCCAGGAGTCGCTGTCGGTCAGCGGCATCCTGCTCGGCCGCACCATGGGCCGTTCCGACTCGCTGGCCCGGGAGTTCACCGAGCAGTCCGACCAGCTCGCCGACCTGGAGGTGCGCTCCAGCATGGCCGGGCGCTGGCGGATGAACACCATCATGATCGTGATGGCCGCGATGCCCGCGCTGATCTACTGGGCGGCCGGACTGACCTCCGCCGCCGGTGCGCCGATCGTCTCGGTCGGCACCCTGGTCGCCTTCGTCACCCTCCAGCAGGGCCTGTTCCGCCCGACCGTCAGCCTGCTCTCCACCGGCGTGGACGTGCAGACCTCGCTCGCGCTCTTCCAGCGCATCTTCGAGTACCTCGACCTGCCGGTGGAGATCGCCGAACCGCCGCACCCGGTCACCCTGGCCGACATCCGCGGCGAGGTCCGCTTCGAGGCCGTCGACTTCCGGTACGACCCCGAGCAGGAGCGCCCCACCCTGGACGGCGTCGAGCTCAAGGTCCCGGCCGGCACGTCCCTGGCCGTCGTCGGCGAGACCGGCTCGGGCAAGACCACCCTCAGCTACCTGGTGCCGCGGCTGTACGACGTCACCGGCGGCCGGGTCACCCTGGACGGCGTGGACGTGCGCGAGCTGTCCTTCGACACCCTGGCCCGCGCGGTCGGCGTGGTCTCCCAGGAGACCTACCTCTTCCACGCCTCGGTCGCCGAGAACCTGCGCTTCGCCAAGCCCGGCGCCAGCGACGCCGAACTGGTCGAGGCCGCCCGGGCCGCGCAGATCCACGACACCATCTCCGCCCTCCCGGACGGCTACGACACCCTGGTCGGCGAACGCGGCTACCGCTTCTCCGGCGGCGAGAAGCAGCGCCTCGCGCTCGCCCGCACCATCCTGCGCAACCCGCCCGTACTGATCCTGGACGAGGCCACCAGCGCGCTCGACAACCGCACCGAGCACGCCGTCCAGCAGGCCGTGGACACCCTGGCCGCCGGCCGGACCACCATCACCATCGCGCACCGGCTCTCCACCGTCCGCTCCGCCGACCAGATCGCCGTCCTGGACCGCGGCCGGGTGGTCGAACTCGGCACCCACGAGGAGCTGGTGGAACTGGACGGACGGTACGCGGCGCTGCTGCGCCGGGAGACGCCGGAGGCGGCGTCCCTGACGGACGCCGCCCTCGGTCACGCGTAGTCGTACCGGCCGCGCGGAGCGCCCGTGGCGCGGATGGCCGGCCGCGCGCGGCGCCTACGGCACTCGGCGCTCAAGCCGCCTTCGGCACCTCGTTGTAGCTCTCCACGACCTCCTGGCCGGAGAGCCGCTGGATCGCCGCCATCACCTCGTCGGTCACCTGGCGACGGGCCTTCAACGAACGGGCCTGCCCGTGCAACTCGTCGAAGTGCAGCGGTTCGCCGAAGCGGACGGTCACCTTCTTGATCCGCGGCAGCCGCTTTCCCACCGGCAGGATCTGCTCCGGTCCCTCCAGGGCCACCGGGACGACCGGGACGCCCGCCGTCAGCGCGAGCCAGGCCACGCCCGTCTTGCCCCGGTAGAGCCGGCCGTCCAGCGACCGGGTGCCCTCCGGGTAGATGCCGAAGGCCTTGCCGTCCTCCAGGATCTCCAGCGCCGACTCCAGCGAGGCCTGGGCGGAGCGGTAGGTACCGCGCTCGACCGGAACCGCGCCGATCGACTCGAAGAAGCCCTTGGAGATCCGGCCCTTGAGCCCGGTGCCGGTGAAGTACTCGGCCTTGGCGAGGAAGTGGACCCGGCGCGGGGCGGTGAGCGGGATCACGACGCTGTCGATGAACGACAGGTGGTTGCTGGCGAGGATCACCCCGCCCTTGCGCGGCACGTTCTCGATGCCCTCGATGGCCGGACGCCAGATCCCCCGTGAAAGAGGTTTCAGCACCAGCCTGGTGGCGAGGTCGAGCACGGGTTCCCTCCCTGGACGAACGACCGCCCCGGAGGAGTCCGGGCCAGCAATCAGACCCGCAGACTACGACACCCACCCGGGCGCCCGTCCACTCCCGCCGACCGTGGCGAACACCACGGCCGGGTAGGGTACGGCCGTCCGAACCGAGCAAGACTTTGCAGTACCCAGGAGGAACGATGGAGAGCGTCGAGGCCATCAAGGAGATGTTCGACCGTTTCGACAAGAACGGCGACGGCAAGATCACCCCGGCCGAGTACGCGCTGGCCGCCAACGAGATGGGCGACCACAGCGTCACCATCTCGATGGCCGAGGCACTGATCCACGCGATGGACACCCGTCACCAGGGCTACCTGGACTTCGAGGAGTTCCTGGCCGCCCGCCAGCGCTGAGCCCGCGCGGACGGGGCCGGTCGCCGTACCGGCGGCACCGGTCCCGGCCGCAGGCCCCGTCGTTCGTCCTGCTTCGCCGTTAGTTCTGCAGTCCGTCCGCCGGGACCGTCGGCGCCACCGGGAACACCCGCCGCACCACCCGCTCCGCCGCCCCGCCGTCGTCCCAGACGCAGAACCGCTCCCGGAACCGCTTCCGCGCCTCCGGCTCCGGATCGCCCGCGCGCAGCGCCCGCGCCAGCCCCGCCACGTCGACCGTGACCGCGCCCGGCGGCTGGGCGAACAGGTCGAAGTACACCCCGCGTTCGCGCTGGTACTCCTCCCAGTCCGGAGCGAATATGACGACCGGTCGGTCCAGCACCGCGTAGTCGAACATCATCGACGAGTAGTCCGTCACCAGCGCGTCCGCCGCCAGGTAGAGGTCCTCGACCACCGGGTGCGCCGACACGTCCACGATCTCCGCCGCGTCCTCACCGGCCGTCAGGTCGCCCGGGCCGTCGGCGTGGAAGTAGTGGGTGCGCACCAGCAGCGTGAACCGCGGGCCCAGCAGGCGGGCCAGCTCCGCCACGTCCAGCAGCGGCACGTAGCCGCCCTTGCCGCCGCGGTGGGTCGGCGCGTACAGCACCGCCGTGGTGCCGGGCCGCAGGCCCAGCCGCTCGCGCATGGCCCGGACCTCCGCCGGGGTGGCGTTGGCCAGCCGGTCGTTGCGCGGGTAGCCGGTGTCCAGCATCTCGTAGCGGCCCGGGAAGGCCCGGGCGAAGTGCTCGCTGGTGTGCGGGTTGGAGGAGACCAGGAAGTCCCAGCGGTCCACGGCCTCCTGGAGCCGGTCGAAGTCCATCCCCTCGGCGGCGGCCTCGGGGCGGCCCCGCAGGTCCATCCCCATCGCCTTGAGCGGGGTGCCGTGCTGGGTCTGGACGTGCACCGTGCCCGGCCGCTTCGCCATCGTGCGCGGGAAGTTGACGTTGTTCACGAAGTACTTCGCGGTCGCCATCGCCTTGAGGTACGCCGGAGTGTTGACGATCACGTACGGGACGCCGGGCGGCATCGCGTCGGCCTGCCGGCGGTTCTCCACCACCCACACACCGCGGATCTGCGGGGCGAGTTCCTTCGCCTTCTCGTAGATCGCCGCCGGGTTGCACGCGTAACCCCGGTGCCAGTACGCGGCGTAGACCGCCAGGTGCTCGTCCAGCGGCAGGCGGCGGAACGCGTTGTACGCCGTGAACCGGGCGCCGCTGCGCACGCCCTTCTTCACCGCGGGAGCCACCGCCCGCGCCCCGCGCTTGAGTTCGCGCGGCAGGCGGCCGGTGCGGCGCAGCTCGGCGTACGCGATCCGGGCGCCGCGCGCGGCCAGCCGGTACTGCACGCCGCGCACCCCGCCGGGGAAGCGGTAGTCGGCCGGGCGGTGGCGCTCGAAGTGCACGGCGATCCGGTGGAAGTAGTCCCGCCGCCGGTCGACCGGGACCAGCCCGGGGGTGTCGTAGACGTTCAGCGCCTGGCGGATGGTCCGGTCGAAGACCAGGGTGCGCAGCGACGGCGGGACGGGCCGGCCGGGGCCGTCCGGGAGCTCGCACCGGTCCAGGAAGGCGAAGATGGCGTCGTACTGGGCGAACACGTCGGCGTGCTTGGGGGAGGCGGTGGCGGTGATCGCGCCGTCCCGGCCGCGCCGGTAGTTGTAGCAGGGGCGGTCGAGGTAGCGCAGCCGCCCGGCGGCCAGCAGCGCGGGGTAGGTGACCGAGATGTCCTCGTAGTAGCCGCGGCCGAAGGAGACCCCGAGACCCTCCAGGAACGCGCGGCGGAACACCTTGTTCCACACCGACATCACGGTCTGGAACAGCGCCGGGTGCTCGGCCACCGTGCAGCCCTCGACCAGCGGGGAGCCGACCAGCACGTGCCGCCAGGGGTTGGGCTCGCTCCCGCCGTCCGGGTAGACGTGGGTGAAGTCGGTGAGCAGCACGTCGGCGGGTGCCTCGCGGCGGCGCTCCTGCGCCAGCTCGTCCAGGATCACGCCGACCGTCCGCTCGGGCAGCCAGTCGTCGCTGTCCACGAACCAGACGTACTCGCCGCGCACCTGCGGCAGGGCGGCGGCCCGGGCGCCGCCGAGGCCCTGGTTCTCGGTGAGGTGCATCACGCGCAGCCGGGGGTCGCGGGCGGCGTAGGCGTCCAGGATCGCGCCGGAGCCGTCGGGGGAGAGGTCGTCGACCGCGATGACCTCGAAGCGGGTCTCGGCGGCGGGGGTCTCGCCGAGGATCGAGTCGAGGCAGCGCGGCAGGTACCGCTCCACGCCGTGGACCGGGAGCACGATGCTGAGGAGGAGGGACACGCTGGCCGAGTCTACCGATCCACGCAGTGCGACCTGCGGGGACGTCCGGTCGGACGGGACGGGGCGGCCACGGGGTGGGGCGGGGCGGGACTCGGGTGGGGTCGGGGCGTGGGGCGGGCCCCGGACGAGGGCTGATCACCGTTCCGGGACCGCCGGTGCCTGGCCCCGGAACGGGGTGGCACCGGCAGTCTGGTGGCGGCCGGGCCGACCCTCTACGGCCGGCCGCCGGTCCGGGCACCCTACGGGCCTGGTCACCGCAGCGTCGAGGTGACCGGGCAGTGGCCCGCGGGAGCCGGAGTTCGATCGAGTCGCTTCACGACTCGAACACGCACCTGAGTGCGGTGCGGGCACCGGTGCGTTCCTCAGATATTGCTTGGAGGATCGACGCGAGTCAATCCCTCGTATGTGTTCACTTCATGAAGCGGCTTGCCGGCGGTCGCCCACCCCCGACGGTGATCGTTTTGTCGACCTTGCGACTGTCCCCTATATGGGGGCGATTCGTCGACACCGCAGCCGACACCGCAGCCGACACCGCGGTCGACACCGCGGGAGTGCCTGCCGCACGCCCGCCGGCCGCCGTTCGGCCACCCGCCCGCGCCCGTCCGCGCCCGGCGCACAGCGCGCGGACGGGCGCCGGGGTCGCGCCTCCTGGCCCTGGTGACGGATGGCGGGTCGTGCACCATCATTGATGCCTAGTCGTGACCGCCCGAGCTGCCCCTGGTGCATCGTCAGTTGACGCCGCACGGTACGGTGGCACAACACCGAGGACGGTTGCGCGAAGGCCGTCCCTCACGGATAGTCTTCGCCTCACGGCCCTGGCGCCTCGTAGGGGTGGGAAAACTGATGGAACACATGCAAGTGCGGACTCGGCCCCGTGTGCCGGCGATCCAGTGCGGTGTCGGCGCGACCGGCCGTCGGATCGAGCGACACCTGGCCGTGCTCGGCGCGCCCGCGCTCCCGGCGGTGGACACCGCCGAGGCGCTCGGGTTGATAAGGGAGCTGACGCCGCGCGGCGCCGACACCCCGGCGGCGGCCCGCCGTCGCCACACCCGGGTCTCGCTGCTGGCGCCGCTGCGCCGGCTGCGCCGCAGCCTCTTCGGCGGGCGCGGCTGAGACTCTCTGGCAGGGCCCGGGGCCTCGGCCCGGGACCGGCTTCACCAACGACCCGACGGACCACCGGATCACCGGCCCGTCGGGTCTTCGGCGTATCCGGAGGCCGGGACGGAGGCGGGGCCGCCCCATTGGTCTGAGCCTTTCACCCTATGCGAGACCGCCGTCCCGGCGTGGGCAGTCGGCGAGGCAGTACGTCCGACCGGTCGGCCTGGGCCAGGATGGCGCCATGGCGGACAACAACCACTCCACGTCAACCGGGGCGACCGGGTCCTTCCAGACCACCACCCTGGAGATCACCACCGGCAACCGCGAGGTCGCGCTGGACATCACCGACCGCTGCGCCGCGTTCCTCGACGAGCGGGCCCCGGGGCGGGACGGGCTGCTCAACGTCTTCGTCCCGCACGCCACCGCGGGGATCGCCGTCCTGGAGACCGGTTCGGGCAGCGACGACGACTTCCTCGCCACCCTGCGCGAACTGCTCCCGGCGGACGACCGCTGGCGTCACCGGCACGGCAGCCCCGGCCACGGACGGGACCACGTGGTGCCCGGCCTGGTCGCCCCGCACGCCACCCTCCCGGTGCTCGGCGGCCAACTGGCCCTCGGCGTCTGGCAGTCCGTGGTGCTGATCGACACCAACGGCGACAACCCGCGCCGCACCGTCCGGCTGTCCTTCCTGGGTTGAGTCACGAACTGAGTCACGAGCTGGGTCATGAGCCGAGCCGCGAGCTGAGCCGCGAGCTGAGCCACGAGCTGAGCCACGAGCTGAGCCACGAGCCGAGCTACGCGACGTGGCCGGCCACGGCCGCGAGGTAGCGCTCGATCGCCAGGTACTGGCAGAGCAGCGCGACCGGCCGGCCCAGCCGGGCGTACCAGGCGGACAACCGGGAGAACGCGGCCACCTCGAACCACACCTCGCCGTCGGCGTCCATCGACACCAGGAACGACTCCTCCCCGCACTCCGGGTGCCCCGGCAGCGTCCCGTACGCGAACCCGATCCGGTCCGGCTCGGCCACCGTCCACACCACCCGGCAGGGGATCACCAGCCTCGGCCACCGGCTGCCCGGCGGGCTCACCCGCAGCAGCACGGTGTCCCCGTCGCGGACCGGCCCGCCCGGGTACACCGCGAACCCGGTCCCCAACTGGCTGCCCCACCCGAGCACGTACCGCCCGGCCCGCTCCAGCACCTCGGGCCCCCGCCCGAGGTGCACCCGCCGACGCAGGTGTGCGTACCCCTCCGGCAACCGCCCACCCCGGGTCGCCCCCACCTCCGCGTACGTGGGCTCACTCGCCCGGGCAGCCCGCAACCGCCGCTGGAGGTCCCCGGACCCACGAACCCTGCCGACTGCGCCACCCGCGCCCACCGTGCCAACCATGCTGGTCACGCTAGCCCAGGCCGCAGGCACGCCTTGCGGCGGGGAGGGGGCGGGGAGTAGGAAGGCGGCATGAGTGAGACCAGGACGGACGGCACCGGGGTGGACGGCACCGTGGCGGATGGCGCCGGGGTGGACGGCGCCGGGGTGGACGGGGACGCGGCGGTCTGCGGGCCGGTGCCGGTGGGGGCGACGGAGGCGGCGCTGCGGGAGGACCCGGGGGCGGAGGGGCCGCGGGCCGACTGCGTGCTCTGCGGTGAGCCGACGGTGCTGCCCGCCGATCAGCCGGGCAGCACCCTGTGCCCGACCTGTGCCTGGCAGCAGGCCCAGCGGATCGCCTGTTCGGGCTGAGCGGGCCGGCTGGGTTCGGCGGGGCTGGGCGGGCTGGCTGAGCCGGATGGGCTGGGCGGGCTGGTACGGGGCGCGGGCGTCAGGCGTCCTCCCGGCCGACCAGGGCGAGGGTGGAGCCGTGGCGGCCCTTGCGGACCAGGAGCTGGGCCGGGATGCGGCTGCGCAGGTCGGCGACGTGGCTGACGATGCCGACGGCGCGGTCCCGTTCGCGCAGGCCGTCGAGGACGTCCATCACCTCCTCCAGGGACTGCTCGTCCAGGGTGCCGAAGCCCTCGTCGATGAAGAGGGTGTCCAGCGGCATCCCGCCGGCCTCGTCGGTGACCACGTCGGCCAGGCCGAGGGCGAGGGAGAGCGAGGCGAAGAAGCTCTCGCCGCCGGAGAGGGTGGCGGTGTCCCGCTCGGTGCCCGTCCAGGCGTCGACGACGCGCAGGGCCAGGCCGGAGCGCTTGTTGCCGGTGCCGCGGTCGTCGCTGTGGACCAGGGTGTAGCGGCCGCCGGACATCCGGACCAGCCGGTCGCTGGCCGCCGCCGCGACCTGCTCCAGGCGGGCCGCGAGCACGTACGACTCCAGCCGCATCCGCAGCCGGTTCTCGGTGGAGGTGCCGGCGGCCAGCGCGGCGAGCCGGTTGATCCGCCCGTAGCGCTCCAGTGCCGGGGCGAGCTCGGCGGCCAGTTCGTCCAGTCGGTGCCCGATCTCGGCGAGTGCCGCGCAGCGCTCCCGGGCGGCCGACCGGGCGGCGTGCGCCCGGCCGAGGCGGTCGGTGGCGGCGGTCAGCGCGGCCGCGGCGGCGGGCAGGTCGACCGGCGGACGGGCGGCGGCCTCGGCCAGTTCGGGCAGCGCCAACTCGTGCCGGACGGCGGCGGACTCCGCGCGGTGCCGCTCCAGCCGGGCCTCCAGGCGGTCCCGCTCCTCCCGGGGCAGCAGGACGGCGAGCGCGGCCCCGGCGTCCGGGAAGCCCGCCGCCGCGGCGGCCTTGCCGAGCTCCTCCTCGGCCCCGTCGAGGCGCTCCCGCGCCTCCGACGTCGCCCGCGCGGACCCGGCCACCGCGGCGACCGCCTCGGCGAGCCGGCCCAGCGTCGCGGCCCGGTCGGCGACCGAGGCGGCCGTGCCGCGCGCGGCTGACACCCTGGCGGTCAGCGCCCGCTGCTCGTCCGCCAGGGCCTGCAGCCGGTCGGTGAGGACGGCGGCGCGCTCCTTGGCCTCGTGCAGTTCGTCCAGCCGACGGGTGCGGTCCTGCGACAGCCGGGCGATCTCCCGGCCGACCCGGCCGAGCGCCTCCGCCTCGTGCAGCGCGGTGCGGTGCTCCTGCTCGAGCTCGGCGAGCGACCGCGCGAGCGCGTCCGCGGCCTCGGGGCCGGCCGCACCGGCGGCCGTCGCCTCGCGCACCCGCAGCGCGGTCAGCGCCTGGTCGGCCTCGCCCCAGGCCCGTTCGGCGGCGGCCTGCGCCCGACCGGCCCGCTCCTCGTCCTCGGCGCTCACCCGGCCGCCGGCGGCGGCCTCGGCGGGCGCCGGGTGCTCGGCCGAGCCGCAGACCCGGCAGGCCTCGCCCGGGCGGAGCTGCTCGGCCAGTTCGGCGGCCATGCCGGCCAGCCGGCGGTCCCGCAGGTCCAGGCCCACCTCGCGGGCGTCCAACGCGGCCGTGCGCAGCTCGGCGACCCTCGGCTCGGCCGCCGCGATCTCGACCCGCAGGCCGTCCCGCTCCCGGGCCGCGGCCAGGCGGGTGGTCAACTCGGCGCGCTGCCCGTCCAGTTGCTCGACCCGGGCGCTCGCCGTCCGGGCCCGCTCCTGTTGCTCCTCCAGGCGGCCCAGCTCGCCGTCGAACTCGGCCAGCCAGTCCTCGGCCTCCTCGGCCCGCTCCTCGGCGCCGCGCCGCTCCCCGGCCAGGGCGAGCTGCTCACGGGCGAGTTCGGCGCAGCGCCGCTCCTCCACCCGGGCCGTCTCCAGCCGGACCACCTCGGCGCGCAGCCGCAGCTCCGCCTCGGCCAGCTCGGTGGCACCGGCCTCGGCCCCGGCCGGGACGTGCTCCGCGATCCCGGTACGGGCCAGCGCCTCCCGGCGCCGCTGTTCCGACTCCCGGGCGCGACCGAGTGCCTCGGCCGCGCTCTCCCGCAGGCGCAGCGCGGACTCCACGCCGACCGCCTCCTGGGCGGCCGCGAGTCGCTGCCGGTCCCGCGCGGCGGCCGGCTCGAAGGCGGCCAGCCGGTCGGCCTCGGCCAGCGCCTCCCGGTGCCGGCGCTGGCGGGCGGCGAGCTCCTCGGCGCCTTCGCGCCCGTGCTGGGCGGCCCGGTGCGCCGCCTCGGCGCCCGCGAGTGCGGCCTCGGCGACGGCGAGCTGCTCGGCCGCGCCGCTGCGCAGGATCGCGGCCCAGCCGAGCAGTCCGGGGGCGAGGTCGGCATCGTCGTCCTCGGCCGGTACCCACGCCCCGGCGGGTTCGGCCCCGGGGCCGGCGGCCTGCTCGGCCTTGCTGGCGAGGTCCCGCAGGCGTCGGCGTCCGGCCTGGACGGCCGTCTCCTGGGCGCGGCGCCGGTCGGCGAGCCAGGCCTCGACGTGCCCGTAGCGCTCGGTGTCGAAGAGGCGGCGCAACAGCTTGCCGCGCTCCTCGGAGTCCCCCTTGAGGAAGCGGGCGAAGTCGCCCTGCGGCAGCAGCACCACCTGGCAGAACTGTTCCCGGCTCATGCCGATCAGCCGGTGGATCTCCTCCCCGGCCTCCTGGTGCGACTTGCTGACCGGCCGCCAGCCGGGGGCGCCGTCGCCCGCGTCGGCGGCCCACTCGCGCAGCAGGGTCTGCGGCCGCTCGACGGTGGTGCCGGTGCCGACCTTCTTCGGCCGGCGCTGCTCGGGCAGCCGGGTGATCTGCAGCCGCCGCCCGCCCAGTGTCAGCTCCAGCTCGACTTGGGTCAGCCGTTTCGGGTCGGCGTGGTCGCTGCGCAGCCGGTTGGCCCGGCGGGCGTTCGGAGTCTCGCCGTACAGGGCGAAGCAGACCGCGTCCAGCACGCTGCTCTTGCCCGCGCCCGTCGCCCCGCGCAGCAGGAACAGTCCGCCGGCGGCGAGCGCGTCGAAGTCCACCGTCTCGCTGCCCGCGAACGGGCCGAAGGCGGTGACGGTGAGCCGGTGCAGCCTCATCGGGGCAGGTCCGCCTTCCGGTCGGCGTCGGTGCGGACGTGCTCGAAGCCCTCGCGCAGCCAGCCGAGCTCGTCCGGCTCCGGCTCGGCCCCGGGGCGGACGTGCCGCAGGAAGCCCTCGGCGATCTCCAAGTCCCCCCGGCCGCTGACCCGGGAGGCGTACGACCGGGACGGCTCGGCGCCGCCGTCCTCGGGGTCGAACAGCAGCTGGAGGGTGTGCGGGAAGCGGCGGCGGAGTTGCTCCATCGGCTCGCTCGGGCGGGCGGAGTCGGTGAGCGTGACCTGTACCCAGGACTGCTCGTGCTCGGTGTGCTGCTCGTCGGCGAGCAGTTCGGCGAGCGTGCCGCGCAGGGTGGCGAGGGGGCGGGGCCGGGGGCAGTCGACCCGCTCGGCCGTCACCGCGCCGTCGGCGGCGAGGTCGACCAGCCACATGGTCTTGCGCTGGCGCGCCTCGGAGAAGGAGTAGGCCAGCGGGGAGCCGCTGTACCGCAGGTGCGGGGCGAGGGTCTGGCAGCCGTGGAGGTGGCCGAGCGCGGCGTAGTGCACCCCGTCGAACACCGAGGCGGGGACGGCGGCGACCCCGCCGACGGCGATGTCCCGCTCGCTGTCGCTGGCTGCCGCGCCGGTGACGAAGGCGTGCGCGAGCACCACTGCCCGCGTCCCCTCGGGGCGGGCCGCCAGGTCGGCCCGGACCTGCTCCATCGCCGCACCGAGCACCGCCGCGTGCCCGCCCTTGGCGAGCCCGAACCGCTCGCGGACCAGGGTCGGCTCCAGGTAGGGCAGCCCGTACACCGCCACCGGGCCGTGCTCGTCCGCCAGCAGGACCGGCTCGGCGCACTCGCCCGGGTCCGTCCGCAGGTGGATCCCGGCGCGCCCGATCAGGCCGGCGCCGACCCCGAGGCGGCGGGCCGAGTCGTGGTTGCCGCTGATGAAGACCGTCGGGACCTGGAGCTCCGCCAGCCGGTGCAGCACGTCGTCGAACAGCGCGACCGCGTCCAGGCTCGGCAGCGCCCGGTCGTACACGTCCCCGGCGACCAGCACGGCGTCCACGCCCTCGGACCGGACCACGTCCACGAGGTGGTCCAGGAAGGCGTGCTGGGCGTCGTGCAGGCTCTCCCGGTGGAAGGAGCGCCCGAGATGCCAGTCGGAGGTATGCAGCAGTCGCATGGTCCCCGACCCTAACGCCCGGCACTGACACTCCCGGCCTGCTCAGTGGCCACGGGGGCCGGCCGGTGGAGGCCACGGGGGCCGCCCGGTGGGCGGGCGGTGAGTGCGCGGTGGGCGAGGGGCTCATTTTTGCCCCTCGATGTGCTGCGAGGGGCGGCTTTAGGGGCACATATTTCTCCTTCGAGGGGCCCCGGGCGTCGGTGTTCGATTACTCGGGGTGGATTGTCAGTGGCTCTGTGTATGTTCCGTGGCGTCGGCGGATCCGGGAGTCGGAGGCCGACCGGACAGGAGGAGACCATGACCGTGCGGGAGTCGGTGTACGAGGTGTCGGGAGCGGTGTCGGGCGTCGTGGTGGTGCGGAAGCGGCTGCTGCGGGAGCCGGGGGCGCTGCTGTTCGGCGGGCGGAGGCCGGGGTCCGGGCCCGGGAGCGGGAACGGGGCCGGGAGCGGGGCCGGCCCCGGGTTCGGGCGACCGCCGGCCGGTGGCCCCGGTGGGGCCGCGCCGCCGGGCGCGGGGCGACCGCCGGGTGCGCGGGCCGGCGGTCCCGGTGGGGCCGGGGGAGCCGGGGCGCGGGGGCGGCGCGGTGGCCGGGCCCGCGGGGCGCCGCCCCAGCCGGTGGCGGTGGCGCTGGCCGTCGAGGCGGAGGACTTCGCCGTGCTGGCGGAGTACGGGTTGTTCGGCGCGCTCGGGCACCACGAGTACCTGGTGCGGGCGGAGGGTCAGCTCAGGGGCCTGTACCAGCAGGGGCTGGAGGTGCACCTGCGCGTGCTGGAGGCGGGTGACTTCGAGGACTACTGCGCCGCGCTCGGCCTCGATCCCCGGGCGTCGGCCGCCCGGGTCGCGTATGCGGGGGATCCGGACCTGGCCGGGGAGCCCTTCGTCTACGCGGGGGAGCCGATGGCCGACCTCCTCCCGGTGCTGCTGGACGACCACCGGGCGCGGGTGCGGATGTCCCTCGCCTGTGCGGTGCTGCTCGACGTGCTGGGTGACGACCTGGCCGGGCAGCGGCGGATGGCGGCCGTGATGCGGTACGTGACGTCCGTGTACCTGGCGCTGGCCGAGGGCGCGGGGGAGGGCTGCCACCTGCTGACGCTGCGCTGCCACGGCCCGGAGGACGGCGAGCAGCTCACCTCGGCGGTGGACCTCTGCGTGGAGGCGGGGCGCCTGCAACCCGCCGGGCGGGACGTGGAGGCGTTCTGCGTCACGCTCGCGGCCGGAGTGGCCTCGGGCGGAGCGGGGGCGTTGCTGCTGCACGGCGACCCGGCCGCGTCGCCGTCGCGGGTGTCGCAGTGGTCGTCGGACTGGTCGTCGAACCGGTCCTCGGGCGCTCCGCCGGGCGGGCCCGGGGGCGGGGGCGGCAACGGGCCCGCGGGCGACGGCGGGAGCGGGCCCGCGGACGGGGCGAGGTCCGGGCCGCGGGTGCGGGGCTGGGCACTGGCCGGTGGGCGGCTGCGGCCGATGACCGCCCACGAGGTGTTCGACGAGCTGGCCGACGACGCGGCGCGCGGGGTGCCCTTCCCGCCCGGTGCGGTCCCGCAGCCGGGGTTCCCGCTGCCGGGCCTCCCGGAAGCCGGGGGCGGGGGTGGGCTGCTGGGGTGATCAGGGGGTTCGCGGCCTCCGCATCCACCATGCGGCGCTGGGGACTGTTCATCGACCGCCTGTTCGGGGAAGATCGGAGAAGATCAACAGCAGGAGTGCGCGGTCCCCCACGCCGCCACTCCGGTCGCTCCGCTCCGTACCGTGCTCCGTAGGGTCCGGCGAGCCCGACACCGAGAGGGGGGACGCGCGGCATGGGCCGGATCGAGTTCACGGCGGAGATCGCCGAGCTGCTCGGGAAGGTGCGCCGGCGTCCCACGGCGGGTTGGCCGTGGCGGCCGGGCGAGCAGGTGCCCGAGGGGCTGCCGATGAAGCAGTCCTGGGGCTGGCTGTTCGCCCCGGACGGCCGGGTGCTGACCCTGGTCAACCCCAGGGACGGGATCTGCTCGCTGCCCGGCGGGTCGCTGGAGCCGGAGGACGACGGCGACCCGGCCGCCGCCCTGGCCCGGGAGGCGGGGGAGGAGGCCCAGGCCGTGATCGGTCGGCCGTACTACCTCGGCTACCTGTACGACCGGGTCGGCTCGGCGAACGGCGGGCACGAGTGTGCCCGGGTCCGGATGGCGGCGGCGCTGCGGGCGGTCGGTCCGAGCGCGGCCGATCCGGCCTCGGGCCGGCACTACCGGCGGCTGCTGGTCGCGCCGGGGCTCGCGGTCGAGCTGCTGGGCTGGGGCGAGCCCGGGCTGCGCCAGGCCCGGGCGGCGGTCGCCACCGCCGTCCGCTGGCTCGGCGTGCCGGCCGCCGCGAACGAGGAGATCGAGGAGCTCCCGGTCGAGGGCTGCACGGTCTTCCCCGGCCCGGTGTACCCGGGCGGCGGGCGCTTCCCGCGGTACTGAGCCGGGCCCTCGGAACGCGGTCGGCGGCGTGCCGTCCCCGGAACGGGGCTGCCCGGCGGCGGGCCCGGAACTGACGCACCGGCGGCCGTACGCCGACCTTTGGCTGACGGCGAGCTGACTTCTCGGAAGTTTTTTGTCTACACGCGATGACCGACACGCGTCGACATACACCCGCACCCACCTGGGCGAACTCACGCTCGGTCGAGGGTAGTTCACTTCCGTGCTATCAGACGGCCCGTCAATGTCCTTGGCATGAGCGCTTCCGCGCGGGGCTACTGCCTGGTATCCCTTCTGTGACCCACGTCATATCAGGAGGTGCCATGCTCCGCCCTGCTCGTGCCCTGTCCGTCGCCGCCATCGCGGCCGGTCTCACCATGACGACGCTCTTCACGGCGTCGGCCGCCGATGCGGCGGGTGTCAGCTACGTCGCCCTCGGGGACTCGTACTCGGCCGGCGTCGGTGCCGGCAGCTATCTGAGCGACAGCGGTAGCTGCAAGCGCAGCACCAATGCGTACGCGTACCTGTGGAAGAGCACGAACAAGCCGTCCTCCTTCTCCTTCGTGGCCTGTTCGGGGGCGAGAACCGGCGATGTGCTCAACAGTCAGGTCTCCGCGTTGAACAGCGGCACCACGCTGGTCAGCCTGTCGATCGGCGGCAACGACGCGGGCTTCGCCGACACGATGAAGACCTGCGTGCTGGGCTCCGACAGCGACTGCCTCAACGCCGTCAACACGGCGAAGAGCTACGCGACCAACACCCTGCCCGGCCAGCTGGACCGGGTGTACTCCGCCATCAAGGCCAAGGCCCCGAAGGCCCACGTCGTGGTGATGGGCTACCCGCACCTGTACAAGGTCGGCGGCGACTGCCTCTTCGGCATCGGCGACACCAAGCGTGCCGCCATCAACGGTGCGGCCGACACGCTGGACGGCGTGATCGCCAAGCGGGTCGCCAATGCCGGCTTCACCTTCGGCGACGTGCGCGGCGCCTTCACCGAGCACGAGATCTGCGGCTCGCAGAGCACCTGGCTGCACAGCACCACCCTGCCGATCGACGAGAGCTACCACCCGAACGCGGCCGGCCAGTCCGGGGGCTACCTCCCGGTGTTCAGTCGCTCCTGAGCGAAGCGGCGTCGAGCGCGTCGGTGTCGGGCGGCCGCGGCCGGCAGGTACCGATGCGACTCTCCGTGCCGGAGCGCGCGTACGCCTGTGCAGGGCGCGTGCGCGCCGGCGCCCGGTGTGACAGTCGGCGTGAACGTGCCTTGCTTGCAGGGCAGTTCACCTTCCGCGCCGGCGGACTGCCCGCCACTGCATTTGGCATGAGCACTTCCGTGTTCGATTGCCGCTCGATCTCCCTTCCTGTGACCCCCGTCATATCTGGAGGTACGATGCTCCGCCCTGCCCGTGCCCTCTCCGTCGCCGCGATCGCGGCGGCCCTCACCATGACGACGCTCCTCACCGCGTCAGCCGCCAATGCGGCCGGCGTGAACTACGTCGCCCTCGGCGACTCCTACTCGGCCGGCGTCGGTGCCGGCAACTACCTGGGCGACAGCGGCAGCTGCAAGCGCAGCGCCAACGCGTATGCCTCGCTCTGGACGAACGCGAACTCCCCGGCCTCCTTCACCTTCGTCGCCTGCTCGGGCGCGAGAACCGGTGACATCCTCAACAGCCAGATCTCCGCACTGAACAGCGGCACCACGCTGGTCAGCCTCTCGATCGGCGGCAACGACGCGGGCTTCTCCAGCACCATGAAGACCTGTGTGCTCGGCTCCGACAGCGACTGCCTCAACGCCGTCAACACGGCCGAGAACTACGCGACCAACACCCTGCCCGGCCAGCTGGACCGGGTGTACAGCGCCATCAGCGCCAAGGCCCCGAACGCCCACGTCGTGGTGATGGGCTACCCGCACCTCTACCAGATCGGCGGCTACTGCCTCTTCGGCATCGGCGACACCAAGCGAGCCGCCATCAACGAGGCCGCCGACACCCTGGACGGTGTGATCGCCAAGGAGGTCGCCAACGCCGGCTTCACCTTCGGCGACGTGCGTGACGCCTTCGCCGGCCACGAGATCTGCGGCTCGCAGGACACCTGGCTGCACAGCACCACCCTGCCGATCGACGAGAGCTACCACCCGAACGCGGCCGGCCAGGCCAACGGCTACCTCCCGGTGTTCAGCCAGTCCTGAGGCGTCCCCGCTCTGCCGCTCCGTTGGTCCGCCGTCCCTGGCGGGCTGACGGTGTGAGGCCGGTGCCGCCGTCCCCTCCCGGGCCCTGGGAGGGGACGGCGGCACCGCCACGTCAGTGGTCGGCGCCGGGGCCGGGCCGCACCGGTGGGAAGGGGATCCCGGCGAGAGCGGGCAGCAGCTCCGCCTCCTCGTGATCGAGGTGCGCCTCCAACTCGTCCGACATCCGGTCCAGTTCGGAGCGGAGCCGGTCCGGCTCGGTGACCTCGATCCCGGCCAGCAGTGCCACCAGTTCCTCCTTGATCCTCCCGATCGCCCGGTGCTGCTCGCCGAGCCGCTCCAGCACCCCGGTGAGCTCCGGGTGGCTGCGTGCGAGGGCGGGGAAGATCGCGGAGTCCTCGCCGGTGTGGTGGTGCGTCAACCCCTCGCAGAACGCCAGGCAGTGCTGGCGCAGCTGCAGCCCGAGCCCGGCCGGGCTGCCGGGGGAGTGGGCGTGGGCCTCGGCCCGGACGTGGCGCAACTGGGCCCGCAGCCAGCTGTGTGCCTCCAGCAGCTTGTCGGCCAGGCTGCGGACGTTGCGCGGGTGGCCCGGCGGCGCTTCGGGGCGCTCCAGGACGACCACCGGCAACTCCCGCTCGGTGTGCGCCTGGTAGTCGCCGTACCCGGGTGCCCGGCGGACGACGGCGGCGAACAGCCGCGCGCGGCGTGGACCTTCGGCGGGTACCGCGATCGCGTCGAAGGTCTCGGTGCCGAGCTCGACCCGGACCACGGGGTGGGCCAGCAGATTGCGGTACCACTGTGGGTGTTCCGGCGCGCCGGCGGCCGAGGCGATGACCAGCAGCAGCCCCTCGGACCGGACGTACCCGAGCGGTACGGTGTGCGGCCGACGGGTGTGCGCCCCGGTGGTGGTCAGCAACAGCAGGTCGCCGCCCTCGAACGGGCCGCCGACCCGGCCGTCGTTGGCGCGGAACTCCTCGATGACATTCAGGTTGAAGGACATGGGCATGTGTGTGTGGTGAAGTCTCCTGCGAGTGAGGGGGCGCGGCCACACACGGCGTCACGCGACGAGCGGGCGGACACCGTGGTGGCCGCCTGGGTCAGATCAGGGCAGCGGAGAAGGTACTCATCGCGCATCGTCCCTTTGCGTGCAAGGTGCTGGCTCGGCTGCCGGCCGACCCACTGCTCTGTGGCCGACGCCGCGCTGCACGCCCCCATTAGAGGTGGGCCGCGGATGCCCTGTCAATGGGCGTGATCACCGTGGAGCGAACAGCGAACAGCGAACAGAGAACAGAGAACAGAGAACAGCGAACAGAGAACAGCTGACAGATTTCATCATCTGAAATCTGTCAGCTGTCATCTGTCATCCGTTCGCCGCCTGGGGCGGACCGGACCGGACCGGTCAGCGCAGGTAGTCGATCAGCCCGGCCGGCTTGAGGCCTGCGGCGTCGGCGGCGGCGAGGGCGCGCGGCAGGTCGGTGGCGAGGGTGTCGGTCCAGTGCATCAGGATCACGTCGCCCGGCTGGAGCGGGCCCGGGTGCCAGATGTTGGAGGCGCCCCAGCTGTAGTCGGCGTCGGCGGTCAGTACGGTGCGGATGCCGCAGTTGGCGGCGGCCTGCAGGGTGTCGGCGTTCCAGGCGAAGAACGGCGGGCGGAACACCACGGGTGCGGTGCCGAACAGTCGGGTCATCGCGTCGCGCGCGTCGCAGATCTCCACCTGCTGCCGCTCCAGCGGGAGTTTGCTCAGGTCGGAGTGCGAGACGCTGTGGTCCTGGATGGAGGAGCCGGGCACGGCGGTGACCCGCTTGAAGAAGTCCGGGTCGGTGCCGGCCGGCATCGGCAGCGGGAAGGCCGTGATCGGCAGGTGGTGGTCGGCGATGAAGCGTTCCGCCTCGGGGGTGCGCTGCCAGCCGTCGTCCACGGTGAAGAAGACGACCTTGTCGGTGGTCGGGATCGAGCCGGCCGCCACCGCCGGGGCGGGCGCCGGGCCGTCGACCCGTACGTCGTCCACCGAGAACGGGCCCTGCTGGTACCAGCCGTGCACGTACAGCCGGACGCTGTGGGCGTTCGGGCCGGTGGTGAAGCGGGTGGTCAGCTGCTGCCAGCCGCCGGAGGTGGTCTCGGTCCAGGCAGGAGCGACGTCCTGGCCGGTGCCGGTGGCGCCCAGGTAGACGAAGGCGCCGCGCACCCAGGCCGAGGCGGTGTAGGTGGTGCCCGGCTGGACGGCGACGGTCTGTGCGCACTCGCCGGTGGAGTCGTCGTTCGCCGGGGTGACGGTGAGCGCCGAGGTGCCGGAGTGCGCGGCGGTGGTGGTGACGGCCGCCTCGGCCGGGCCGCCGGTGCAGTTCCAGCCGGGGATGCTGCCCCAGTCGGCGAGGTCGGGGGAGGGCAGTTCGAAGCCGGGGTTCGTGGCCAGGTTGACGGTCGCGGCGCCCGCGCCACTGCCGGGGCCGGCGGCGGAGACAGTGGGAGAGGCGGATGCCGCCGGGACGGCGAAGGCGGTGAGCAGCGCGACGGAGGCGGCCAGCGCGGACAGGCGCGTGGACATCGACACGTGAGGACTCCAGCTGGTGGGGGCACGCCCGTGGGGAGGGCGCGAAACGGGAATCTGGACCGTGGAACCGGGGCGCTCCCGGAGGGGCGGGAGCAGGTGGTGCAGGTGCGCCGCACTCGGACCGAAGAGCAACAATGGACTGGACCAATCCACCCGTCAAGAGACCAGCAGGTGAACTGCAAGGCGAACGATCCGTCCTGAAACGGGACAAGACGGTACGTCAGAAGACCTGTCCGGCGGGACGGTTCGGATGGAGGTCCGGCCCGACTCAGGAGAGGTACAACTCCTCGATGTCCGTCGAGTAGTACTCCGCGATCGCCGCCCGCCGCAGCTTGAGCGAGGGGGTCAGCAGCCCCTGTTCCAGGCTGAACTCCCGTGGCAGCAAGCGGAACGCGCGGATCGACTCCGCCCGCGAGACGGCGGTGTTCGCCGCCGCCACCGCGCGCTGGATCTCGATGTGCAGCTGCTCGTCCGCCAGCACCGCCCAGGCGTCCAGTTGCTCCCGTCCACGGGTCTTGAGCCAGTGCGCCAGCGCGGCCGGGTCGAGGGTGATCAGCGCCGCCACGTACGGGCGGTCGTCACCGACCACCAGGCACTGGGAGACCAGCGGGTGCGCCTCGACCCGTTCCTCCAGGGCCGTCGGGGCGAGGTTCTTGCCGCTGCTGGTGACGATCAGGTCCTTCTTGCGGCCGGTGATGGTGAGGTAGCCGTCCTCGTCCAGCCGGCCCAGGTCGCCCGTGCCGAACCAGCCGTCGACCAGCGATTCCGCCGTGCATCGCGGGTGGTTGAGGTAGCCGCCGAAGACCGAGCCGCCGCGCACCCACACCTCATGGTCGTCGGCGATGGCCACCGAGGCGCCCGGCACCGGCTGCCCGACGGTGCCGAGCTTCTGCCGGCCGGCCGGGTTGGCGGTGATCGCCGCGCTGGTCTCGGTCAGGCCGTAGCCCTCGTAGAGCTGGAGCCCGGCGCCGGTGAAGAAGAGGCCCAAGTCCCGTCGCAGCGAGGAGCCTCCGCACATCACGGTGCGCACCCGCCCGCCGAGCACGGCGCGCAGCTTCGGGTAGACGGTCCGCTCGTAGGCGAGGTGGCGCAGCCGCAGGGCCGTACCGGGGCCGGGGCCGCGGCCGAAGGCCTTCTGCTCCCGGGCGGCGGCCCAGTCGACGGCCACCTGCCGGGCCTGCTCGAAGAGTTCACCGCGCCCGGCCTCCTCGGCGGCGCGCCTGGCCCGCTGGAAGATCTTCTCGAACACGTACGGGACGGCGTGCAGGAAGGTCGGCCGGAAGCTCGCCAGGGCGGGCAGCAGTGCGTCCGTGGAGACTTCGGGGACGTGCCCGATCCGGAAGCCGCCGCGGATCGCCGCGATCTGCACCGCCCGTCCGTAGACGTGCGCCAGCGGCAGGAAGAGCAGGGTGGCGGGCTGGCCGCCACCGCCGGTGTCGCGCAGCACCTCGCCCCAGCCGGTGAGCAGCGAGTCGGCCTCGGCGGCCAGGTTGGCGTGGCTGATCAGGCAGCCCTTGGGGCGTCCGGTGGTGCCCGAGGTGTAGACCACGGTGGCGATGTTCGCGGCGGTGACGCCGAGGCGCTGGCGGTGCACCAGGGCGTCGGGGACGCCCAGGCCGTCCTCGGTGATCGCGGCGACGCAGTCGCGGTCCAGCTGCCAGATCCCGGTCAGGTCGGGCAGGGCGTCGCAGACCGCGCCGACGGTCATCGCGGCGTCCTCGTCCTCGACCAGGCAGGCCACCGCCTGGGTCTCGGCGAGGATCCAGCGCACCTGCTCGGGGGCGGCGGTGGGGTAGACGGGCACGGTGATCGCGCCGATCGACCAGAGTGCGTAGTCGAACAGCGTCCACTCGTAGCGGGTGCGGGACATCAGGGCGACCCGGTCGCCGTAGCGCACGCCGCGGGTCAGCAGGCCCTTGGCGAGGGCGAGGACGTCGTCCCGGAACTCCCGTGCGGTGACATCCCGCCAACGTCCGTCGCCGGTCCGTCGGGACAGTTGCACCAGGTCCGGGCGGTGTTCGGCGGTGTCGTACAAGGAGTCGGCGAGTCCTCCGGTGGCCTCGGGCCCGGCCGGGGCGGGGGTGGTGAACTCGCGCACAGTCCTCCCCAGTTCGCGTCGCACGGTGCTGTCCGTCGGCCCCGGCGCAGGGGCACCGGGGTGGCGGCGCCCGGGCGTGCGGGGTGGTGCGAAACTATCGGATCGGCCTGTCACTGCCCAGGGTTGTGGCGGGGACGCGACGAGATCGGCACCGATCCGCGCGGATGGTGTCGCAGTTGGGGAGGAGTCGCGGAGGCGCCCGTGGGGCCCCCTGGCTCCCTCCTGGCTCCCCTCTGGGTTCCCCCGGCTGCCCCTTGCTCCCCCGCGGTTTCTGCTGGGAGTCACCGGGGAGTCGGCCGGGAGCCGTCGGTGAGGGCTGGGTGGCGGGTCGGGGAAGGGGTCGGGTCCGGCTCGGGGCGGGGTAGGGCGGGGTGGATCGCGGCCGCCCCCTGACGTGTCCGGGGCAAGGCGGAGGAGCGGAATGGTTCGACCCTCGAACGTGTGGTCAGGGCGTAGTAGAGTCTCGCAGACCTGTGACCGGGAGCCCCCGCAGCTCCCTGCCCAGGACTCCCCGAGTACCGCCCCGCCCGCCGTCCAGCTTGCCGTCCCACCCGTGGCCCCTCGCGGTCACGCCCGCAGTTCCGACCCTGGTTCCCTCCCCGGTTCCAGTGCCGGTTCCAACCCCAGTTCCGCCCGCAGGTCCGCCCGCAGCTCCGCCCGTCACCCCCAGTACCCCGGAAGCCCTCCGAACCGCTCCCCGTCCGCGCCTGGCACTTCCCGACCGAGGACTCCATGCGTTTGCGCAGCAGCTCGATCCGCGCGAAGATCATCGCGCTGCTCCTGGTGCCCATCGTCGCGCTCGTCGCCCTGTGGGCGTACGCGACGCTCGCCGCCACCGGGGACGCCTGGAGCCAGTTGTCGATCAGCCGTACGTACAAGGAGTACGGGGCGGCGGTGGACCAGTACACCGGCGACCTGCAGAACGAGCGCCGCGCCGCCGTCCAGCACCTGGCCGACCCGAACTCGCCGGTCGCCCGGGACGGCTTCGAGCACGCCAGGGCGGCCACCGACCGCAGCCTCGCGGTGCTGCGGCAGAAGAAGGACACCGCCGGCGACCGGCTCTCCACCGGCCAGCGGGCCCGCCTGCTGCAGATCATCGCCGCCGCCGACCAGCTCGGCCCGCTCCGCGCCCAGGTCGGCCGACTGGCGCTCAACTGGGAGTTCGCCCTCGGACAGTACAGCGACCTGATCCGGCCGGTGTTCGGCTTCCGGTCCGCGTACGTCGCCCGGCAGAGCGGCCAACTCCCGCGCCAGGGCACCATCCTGATCGAGCTGGTGCGCGCCCGCGAGTACCTCTCCCAGGAGGACGCGGCGATGGAGGGCCTGCGCACCGGCGCGGCCCGGCCCACCGCCGAGCAGTACCAGGCCGCACTGGACGCCCTGCACAACCAGCAGGCCCTGTTCACCGTCTACATCGCCGAGCTGGAACCCGCCGACCAGGCCGACTACATCGCGCTGCGCGGCGGCGAGGCCTGGGGTGCGCTGGCCCGGGCCGAGGCGGACTTCGTCGGCGCCGGCGGCCCCGACCGGGTGGTCCAGGCGCTCAACGGCGACAACTGGCGGGAGACCGCCGACCGCTCGCTCGGCGACCTCTCCTCGATCAACTCCCGGATCACCGCCGGGATGGACGAACGCGGGCGCTCGGCCGCGATCGCGGCGCTGTGGCGCGGCGGCATCGCCGGTGCGATCGGCCTGGTCGCCGTCGTGCTGTCGGTGATGATCTCCTTCCGGATCGGGCGCGGCCTGGCCCGCGAGCTGATCAACCTGCGCAACGCGGCCAATGAACTCGCCAGCACCCGACTGCCGTCCGTCATGCTCCGGCTGCGTCGCGGCGAGCCGGTGGACGTCGCCGTCGAGGCGCCCGAACTGCGCTTCGGCCAGGCCGAGATCGGACAGGTCGGCCAGGCCATCAACGCGGTCCAGCGGGCCGCCGTGGAGGCCGCCGTCGAACAGGCCGAACTGCGCCGGGGCGTCGCGGCGGTGTTCGTCAACCTGGCCCGGCGCAGCCAGGTGCTGCTGCACCGGCAGCTCACCCTGCTCGACACCATGGAGCGCCGCACCGAGGACCCGGCGGAGCTGGAGGACCTCTTCAAGGTCGACCACCTCACCACCCGCATGCGCCGACACGCCGAGGGCCTGATCATCCTGGCCGGCGGCTCGCCCGGACGCGCCTGGCGCAAGCCGGTGCGGATGGTGGACGTGGTCCGCGCGGCGGTCGGTGAGGTCGAGGACTACGCCCGGGTGATCGTCCGGCCGTTCCCCGGCACCGGCCTGCTCGGCAGCGCCGTCGCCGACGTCACCCACCTGATCGCCGAACTGGTCGAGAACGCCGCGGTGTTCTCCCCGCCGACCACCCAAGTCACGGTTCAGGGTGAGGTGGTGGCGCACGGCTTCGCGCTGGAGATCGACGACCGCGGGCTCGGGCTGAGCGAACAGCTGCTCGCCGAGATCAACGAACGCATCACCGAGGAGCAGGAGTTCGACCTCGCCGACACCGACCGGCTGGGGCTGTTCGTGGTCAGCCGGCTCGCCCGGCGGCACGGCATCCGGGTCCACCTGCGGCCGTCCCCGTACGGGGGGACGACGGCAGTGGTGCTGATCCCGCGCGAACTGCTGGCGGAGGCGCCCGACGGGTTGCCGGAGCCGCCTGCGGCCGGGGGTGGCTCCGGCGGTGTCGCCGGCGGAGGACGACGGCCGGTGGGCCGGGCGGCCGGGCGTACGGGCGGGCGCACGCCCGGGCGGCGTGACCTGGTCGCGGTGCCCGACCCGGCCTCCGGTGGGGCGGCGGACCCGTCCGCGGAGCCGTCCGTGGCCCCGTCCGGGGGTGCTGCCGCGGCCCCCGATGCGGCCGCCGCTACGGCTACGGATCCGTCCACGGGCCGGTTCGCGAGTCCGGCGTCTGCCGGGGGAACGGGCGGGCGGCACCGGGTGACCGGTGGACCGCGGCCGTCCGTGCCCGAGGCCGGGCGTACGGCCAACGGGCTGCCGCGCCGGGCGGCACGGACCAAGGGCGGTCCGGTGCTGGTGCCCGCGCCGTCGTCGGACGTCGAGAGCGGGACGGGGACGGGGACGGGACGGCACCGGCGGGACGCGGCGCAGGCCGCGGTCGCCGCGGTGGACGCAGTGCCGGTGCATGCAGCGCCGGTGGACGCCGCTCCGGTCGACGCCGTGCCCGAGGATGCCGTGACCGGAGGTGCGGCCCCCGTCGCCGCCGCTCCGGCCGACGCCGCGCCCCGGACGCCGGGCGGGCTGCCCCGCCGGGTCCGGCAGGCGAACCTCGCGCCGCAGCTCAAGGAACTGGCGAAGGACCGCCTCCGCGGGGAGACCGGGGCCGCGGGCCGGGCCGGAGGAGTGCCGTCGGAGGCCGCCGACGTACGGGAGGCCGGCCGGGCCGCGGAGGTCCGGGAACGCTCGCCCGAGGAGGCCAGGGCCACCTTCGCCTCGTTCCAGCGCGGCTTCACCCGTGGCCGGGGCACCACTGCCCAGGCGGACCGTACGGCCCCGGCGGACCGTACCGCCCCAGGGGACCGTACGGCCGCGTCGGGCGCCCGGCCCGTCGCCGTGCCGCGCTGGCAGCCGCCGGACACCTCCCGGCGGGCGATCAGCCCCGCGCCCGCCCCGGCGGCGCTGCCCGCACCCGCGCCCGGGGACGCCGCCCGGGCGCCGCTCGCCCGCCGGATCCCGCCGGGCCAGCCGGTGCGGCGGAACCCTGCGGCCGTCCCGGCCGTACCACCAGTGACACCCTCAGTGCCCGTACCACCGGCAGGACCCGCCACACCGGCAGGACCCGTAGCACCGGCAGTGCCCGCTACGGCCGCAGTACCCGCAGTACCCGCAGGACCCGCTGCACCCTCAGGATCCGCAGGATCCGCAGCCCTCGCAGTGCCCGCACCACCCGCTCCAGCGGAAGGAACTGATTCATGACCACTTCGACGCAGCCGTCCGGGGACCTCAACTGGCTCCTGGACGACCTGGTGGGCCGGGTCGCGGCCCTGCGGCACGCGGTGATCCTCTCCAGCGACGGGCTGGCCACCGGCGCCTCGCGCGATCTCGACCGCGAGGACGCCGAGCACCTCGCCGCGGTCGCGGCCGGGTTCCACAGCCTGGCCAAGGGGGCCGGCGGGCACTTCAAGGTCGGCGGGGTCCGGCAGACGATGGTGGAACTGGACGAGGCCTTCCTGTTCATAACGGCCGCGGGCGACGGCAGCTGCCTGGCCGTGCTGAGCGAGGCCGAGGCGGACATCGGCCAGATCGCCTACGAGATGGCCCTGCTGGTCAAGCGGGTCGGCGAGCACATGGCCGCCGAGCCGCGCACCGAAACCGCCGCGCCGAGGGGCTGAGCGGTCCGATGGCGGATCCGATGGCGGACGGCTCGGTGACCCCGGAGGGCGCGGAGCCGGCGGGTGCGGCCCCGGACGGTGCCCGACCCGACGGCTCGGCCCCGGGCTCGGCCCGCGACGGCTCGGCCACGGACGGCGCGGGCCCCGACGGCTCGGTCTCCGACGGCTCGGCCTCCGACGGCTCGGTCTCCGACGGTGCGGGGCCGGAGCAGGACACCCCGGGCGGACCCGAGGTCGACCTGTTCCGGCCGCGCACCCCGGTCGACGACCGGTGGTTCGACGACGAGGCCGGACCGGTGGTGCGGCTCTACTCGATGACCAGGGGCCGCACCCGGCCGGTCGAGGAGGGGCTGTTCGACCTGATCTCGCTGGTCACCGCCAAGGAGCCCGGGCCGGAGGTGGGGGCCGTGCCCGCGCACGTCCTCGATCCGGAGCACCAGACCCTGCTGGCCTGGTGCCGCCACGAGCCGCTGTCCGTCGCCGAGCTCGGCTCCTACACCGACCTGCCGGTCAGCGTCGTGCGCGTCCTGCTCGGCGACCTCTACGACGCCGACCTGATCAGCGTCACCCGACCCGTTCCGCTCGCCGAGCTGCCGGACGAGCGCCTGCTGCGAGACGTGATCAATGGACTCCGTGCGCTCTGACCCCACCCCGCCGAGCACCGCTCCGATGCCCGCCGGGAGCGCCAACGACCCGCGCTGGCGCGGCGGTCCGGCCGCCGCGGTGAAGATCCTGGTGGCGGGCGGGTTCGGCGCGGGCAAGACCACCCTGGTCGGGGCGGTCAGCGAGATCCGGCCGCTGCGCACCGAGGAGGAGCTCAGCGAGCTGGGCCGCCCGCTGGACGACACCTCGGGGGTGGAGGCCAAGCGGACCACCACGGTGGCGATGGACTTCGGCCGGATCGACCTGCGGCCCGGCCTCGCGCTCTACCTGTTCGGGACCCCCGGGCAGGACCGGTTCTGGTTCGTCTGGGACGAGTTGGCGCGCGGCGCGCTCGGCGCCGTGGTGCTCGCGGACACCCGACGGCTGGCCGACTGCTTCCCCTCCGTCGACTTCTTCGAGCAGCGCGGCATCCCGTTCCTGGTCGCGGTCAACTGCTTCGACGGCACCGAGCGGTTCGCCCCGGAGGAGGTCCGGGACGCGCTGGACCTCGATCCGGGCATCCCGGTGGTGCTGTGCGACGCCCGGTTGCGGGAGGACGGCAAGGAACTGCTCGTGGCGCTGGTCGAGCACGCCGCCGAGCTCCGTCGGCGGGCCACGGCCCGGACCTGAGGCTCCGTGGGATCGGCCCTGGTCAGGGGCGCTTCGTGCACCCGACGTCTCATTCGGTGGTCCACATGTCGGACGAACGGTGTGCGGAAGGTTGCCTAGAAAGGCTTGGGCGTGGAAGGCTCTGTGGACGAAAGCCGTTCCGGCGCGCACCGGACCAGGGGTGTGTCGCCGCGCGGGCAACGAAGCGCGATGAACCGCAACGAAGCGCGGTGAGGCGCAACGAAGCGCAAGGTAGCGCGATGAAGCGCAAGCGCGTGGAGCGCGACGAGGCAGGACGAAGGGGGAGGGCAGCAGGGATGACCGTCGGCAAGCGACGCATCACCGCCGTGCCCGGCCCCGTCATGCCGGTGCTCACCGTCCGCCGCTACATCGACCACGCGCTGATCTGCAGCGCCTGTTGTCGCTGACCGGCTTCCTTCACTCCGGTACGTCCCCGGCACCCCAGGCCTGCACCCGGCCGCCGCCCGACGCACCACCGACCCCGTCGACCAGGCCGTAGCGGAACGCACGTCAGGAGCGCCCGCGGCCGACCGATCCGGCCCCGCCCCGCCCCGTCCCGCGGAGAGACCACCAGTGAACACCGTTCGCCCCAGCAACTCCCTCGAACCGTTCTGGCCGTCCCGGCAGCCACACCTGTTCGATCAGACGTGTCCGGGCTCGCCCAGCGCGTCCCGGCCCTCCGCCCGCTGAACCCGGTCCCCCGGTCCAGCTCCGGCAGTACGCCCGGTCGACGCGCAGACGACTCCACCCCGTCCGTCACGCGCGAAATGAGCGGCACACCATGTCTTCCTCCTCCACGGCCACCCTGCCCCTGCCCACCGCGACCCCGCACCTGCGCGCGGTCCGCTCCGTTCCTCCGACCTCCCTCCCTCCCGTCTCCGCCGTTCCCTCCGTCATCCCTTCCGTCGTCCCTTCTGTCGTCCCTTCTGTCGTCCCCTCCCTCCCGTCGGTCTCGCCCGTGGTCGGGCCGGTCCGTCCAGGGGGCGGCGCGGGTGCCGGTGCGGCCGGTGCCCCGGTCGTCGGCGGCACCCAGTCCTGGGCTGTCGCACCGCCGGCGCCCGCGTCGCTGCTCGCCGCGCTGCCGGAGGGGGCGGCCGTCGTCGCCACCCTGCCGCAGGGCGTGCTGCCGCAGGGACTGCTCGCCCAGTACGGCGCGCAGACCGGCGCGCCCGGCGGTCACCCGATGGTCGGCTACCTGGTGCTGGTGCCGGCCGAGAGCCCGGCGGCCGGGCCGGTCGGCCTGGCCGGGCACGCCGCTACGGGCACGCTGCCGGGCGGTGTCGGGACGGGCGGTTCGGGGACGGGCACCGCGGGGACGAGCGCAGCACCGGCCGCCGTCCGTCCGGTCCGGCCCGCCGGACGCGGCATCGCCGTCGACGCCGAGCGGCGCAACGCCTACGTCGACGGGCGGCTGCTCGACCTCACCTACCTGGAGTTCGAGCTGCTGGCCCACCTCACCGAGCACCCGCAGCGGGTGCACACCCGGGACCACCTGGTCTCGGCGGTCTGGGGCTACGGCCACGTCGGGGACGGTCGCACGGTGGACGTGCACGTCGCCCGGCTGCGCCGCAAGCTCGGCCCCGCCTACCGGGACTCGATCGTGACGGTGCGCCGGGTCGGGTACAAGTACACGCCGGTCAACTGAGCTGCCGCTCAGCCCTGTTCGGCCGTTGGCCGACCGTGTCCGACTCATGACCGTTGGCCCACTCATGACCGTTGGCCCACGGCCCACGGCCCACGGCCCTCGGCGCGAGGCCTCCCTGTGTCGCAGCGGGCCGTCCGTTCCTTTGCTGAACGGGCGGCCCGCTGCGGTGTGTTGGCGCGGCGTGGGCGGTGCGAGTCGAGTGGGTGCGTCTGCCGGTCAGGCCCGTTGGTCGGGTGGCAGGAGGAGGACGGAGAGGGCTTCGGCGCAGGTCCGGGCATGGGCCAGGAACCGGTCCAGCCGGTCGTCGGTGAGGTGCGCCGGGGTCGAGCGGACCGCGAGCGCGAACCGGGCCTGTCCGGCGGCGTCCAGTACGGGAACCGCGAGCGTCCGCACCCCGGCGGCGGACTCGCCGTCGTTGAGGGCGTGACCAGCCGCCCGTACCCGCGCCAACTCCTCTTCCAGGAGCGCCGGTTCGGTGATCGTACGGTCGGTGAAGGAGGGTAGCGGGCCGAGCGCGGACACCGCAGCCTCACCCGCGCGCGGCCAGGCGAGCAGGACCTTGCCGAGCGCGGTGGAATGCAGCGGTCGGCGCAGGCCGAGCCCGGTGTCCGGCCGGACCGAGCCGCCGACCAGGATGACGGCGTGCGGGCCGCTGCGGATCGCCAGGTCGGCGGTCGTTCCGGTGCGCCGGGAGAGCAGCTCCAGTTCGGGGCCCGCCAGGTGCAGTCCGCGCTGGTGGAAAGTGAGTTGGCCGAGTTCGGCGACCGCCGGGCCCAGCCGGTAGCGGGCCGTCTGATCGTCCTGCTCCAGGAACCCGGCGCTGACCAGCGTGCGGGCGAGCCGGTGCGCCGTGGAGACCGAGAGGTCCATCCGGCGGGCCAGGTCCGAGGCGCTGAGGTCGGGGCCGTTGTCGTGGAAGCAGTGCAGCAGCCCGAGCGCGCGCTGGACGGCCTGGGCGCCGGCCGGGGGGCTCTGGACGGCGGTGGCGGCCTCGGCCATGGCACCTCGCGTTCGGTTCGTGACTCCGGGCGGTGCGCCGGAGGGAGTCTCAGCGTAGGGCAGCGAGTGCTGCGGAGATGTGTCAACGACATTGCAATGGACTAGCGTTGATGAACAACTGGTCCCACCATGTGGCAAAGGCTTGCTTCCGGATCGGCCGGCGTGGAACGCTCCTCGCATCGCGCCGCCCGCTCCTCGGTACGGGCGGCGCATGATCGCCATGGCCATCGCCGTCATCATCGCCGTCCTACCTCGCCCGCGCTCGTTGCACCCGTGTGCCGCGACGCGTGGATTCCCGTGCGCCGGAACCGGAAGGAGCAGCGCCGTGACGTCCGACCGGTGTGTTCCCTCCTGTTGCTGTTGTCGCTGACGCTCCTCGTTTCCCCTGCTCCTGCTCCTGCGCCTGCTCCTGCGCCTTCGTGCGCCGTGCGGTGCGCGCTCTGCGCTCTGCTTTCCGCTCGCTGCTGCGCGCCCTGTCGCGCGGCAGTGGCGCACCCGAACTCCGATGTCTCCGACCGTCGTCGGACCCCCGAAGAGGACCACGCCCCGTGCCCAGTCGTTCGCCGAGTTCCTCCGCCGTTCCCGAAACCCTCTGGTTCACCCGCTGCCCGGTGCCCACCGCGACCGGCATCGCCGCCGATCAGGGGTGGCTGGCGCGGGAGTTCGCCGCCGACGGGATCGCCGTCCGCTCGCTCCAGGACGCCCCGCCGGAGGTGGCTGCCGACCACCACTACACCCACGCGCTCACCGGGCTCTTCCGCGAGGGCGGCAACGTCCCCGCGCTGTGGGCCCGTTCGCGTGGGGAGGCGACCAGACTGATCGGGCTGACCTGGATCGAGGAGCGGCAGGTCGTCCTGGTCCGGGCCGGGAGCGGCATCGACGAGCCCGGGCAGCTGAGCGGGCTGAGGCTGGCGGTGCCACATCATGGGATCGGCATCGACTTCTGGCGGGCCATGGCCCTGGCCGGCTTCCGGGGCGCCCTGGCGCTCGCGGGTTTCGGGCTGGAGGACGCCGAGCTGGTCGACGTGCCGGCCACGACCTGGTGTATGCGGTGGTCTCCGCGCCCCGCCCAGACCACGGCGCCTTGCTCGTCCTGGACGTCGGCCCGGTGCGTACGGTCGCCGACCTCAAGGGCGGCACCGTCGTGCTCGGCGTCGGCTCCTGGCAGACCCACCTGCTCGCCAAGACGCTTGACGCGCATGGGCTTTCGTACGGCGAGGACGTCACCCCGGCGCGGCCGGTGGCGGGGGACGATCAGGCCCGGAGGCTGCGCGAGGGCGAGATCGCAGGCTGGATCGCCCAGGGTGCCGAGCTCGCCGCGGCCCGTCGCGGTGGGGAGTTCCGCGAGCTGATCCGTACCGGGGACGTCATCACCGACCGCTCGGTCTTCTTCGCCCGCGGGGACTTCGCCACCGACCGCCCCGAGGTGGTCGCCGCGATCGCCACCGCGCTGCGCCGGGCGGACGCCTGGGTGGCCGCCCACCCGGCCGAGGCGGCCGCGATCGCGGCCCGGGAGCTGGGCGGAACGGCCGCTGACTGGCGTGCCGCGCTCGTCGCGCTGCCCTGGCAACTGGAGCCGGCCACCGACGCGTTCGTGGCCGAGCAGCAGGAGGCGGCGGACATCTTCCACCGGGTCGGCTTCATCGACCGCGCGCTGACCGTCGCCGACGCGCAACTGTCCGCTCTGGAGGCCCCGGTGGCCGCCGCACTCGGGAAGGACAGCTGAGCCGTGGCCTCCGAAGTCCTCTGGTACATCATCCCGTGCGAAGGGCACTACCCCTGGGAGCCCTCCGGCCGACGCCCGGTGGACCTGCGGTACCTGCAGCAACTCGCAGGCAGTGTCGAGCGCTTGGGCTACACCGGCGCACTGCTCGCCACCGACCTGTACGACGTCTGGGCCCTCGGCAGCGCGCTCGCCGCGGCCACCGGACCGGCCTTCAAACCGCTGCTGGCCGTACATCTCGGTCTGGTCTCGCCCACCCTGCTCGCCAAGATGGCGCTCAGCTCCGACCACCTGCACGGCGGGCGGCTGCGCTTCAACGTGGTCAACGGCTCCACCGCGCAGCTGCGCGAGTACGGCCTGGACGTCGAACACGACGACCGCTACCGTCTCAGCGCCGAGTACTGGTCGATCGTCAAGCGCCTCACGGCCGGCGAAGTCTTCGACCATGAGGGTGAGTTCTACCGGTTGAGGAACGCCGGTGCGAGCCTGCGCGAGCTCACCCCGGTGCAGCCCGGTGGCGTCCCGCTCTGGTTCGGCGGCAGTTCGCCGGCCGGTATCGAGATGGCCGCCCGGCACGTGGACGTCTACCTGACCTGGGGTGAGCCGCCGCACCTGCTCAAGGAGAAGCTCGACCTGGTCCGCGAGCGCGCCGCCGCGCACGGACGGAGCGTGCGGATCGGGCTGCGGCTGCACCTGATCGTTCGGGACACCGAGGAGGAGGCCTGGGCCGCCGCCGACCGGCTGCTGGATGTGACGAGCGAGGCGACGTACGCCCGGCAGCTGGGATCGGCCGAGGGGGAGGACGGCGTGGGCTGGCAGCGCCAGTTCCGCCAGCACGGCGGAAAGGTTCCGGCGTGTGCCCGGGAGCTGGAGGCCTACCCCAATCTCTGGCCGGGCATGAGTCTGTTCCGGCCCGGTCCGGGGACGGCGGTGGTCGGCTCGACGGCTCAGGTGGTCGAGCGGTTGAAGGAGTTCGAGGCGCTGGGCGTCGACACCTTCATCCTCTCCGGGAACCCGCTGCTCGAGGAGGCCCACCGGGTAGCAGAAACGGTTCTCCCGGCCTTGGGCATCGGCATCCGGCGCTGACCGCCGGCAGGTGGCGGATGACAGATGTCGACGAACAGATAACAGCTGACAGATTTCGAAATCTGTCAGCTGTTATCCGTCATCTGTCGCCCGTCACCGTCACGTGGCTTGGCCTGTGACCCCTGACCCGTTCCCCGTCACGCGCTCAGCCGGTCGATCTCCGCCAGCTGCTCCTCCGTCAGCGGCCCGCCGGCCAGTGCGTCGAGGTTCTGGTCGAGCTGGGCCACGCTGCTCGCACCGATGATCACCGAGACCACCCGCGGGTCCCGCAGCACCCAGCACAGGGCGAGCTGGGCCAGGGTCTGCCCGCGCTCCTCGGCGACCTTGTTCAGTGCCCGCAGCTGGTCCAGCTTCGACTCGGTCAGCACCTCCTCCTTCAGGAACTTCCCCACCGACATGCGCGAGCCGGCCGGGACCCGGCCCGACAGGTAGCGATCCGTCAGCAGTCCCTGGGCAAGGGGCGAATAGGCGATCAGGCTGGTCCGGGTGTCGCCCACCGCCTCCAGCACACCACCCTCCTCCACGTTCCGGTTGAGGATCGAGTAGGCCGACTGGTTCAGCAGCACCGGCGTCCCGAGTTCGCGCAGGATCGCCACCGCCTCCCGGTGCTGCTCCGCCGGGTAGTTGGAGATCGCCGCGTACAGGGCCTTGCCCGAGCGCACCGCGCTGTCCAGCGCCCCCATCGTCTCCTCGATCGGGGTGTCCGGGTCGTAGCGGTGCGAGTAGAAGACGTCGACGTAGTCCAGCCCCATCCGGCCCAGCGACTGGTCCAGGCTGGCCAGCAGGTACTTGCGGCTGCCGCCGTTTCCGTACGGGCCGGGCCACATGTCCCAGCCGGCCTTGGTGGCGATGAACAGTTCGTCGCGGTACGGCCGGAAGTCCTGCGCGAACAGGTAGCCGAAGTTGCGCTCCGCACTGCCGTACGGCGGTCCGTAGTTGTTCGCCAGGTCGAAGTGGGTGACGCCCCGGTCGAAGGCCCGGCGCAGCACGGCCCGCTGCACGTCCAGCGGCTGGGCGTCACCGAAGTTGTGCCAGAGCCCCAGTGAGACGGCGGGCAGCTGAACTCCGCTGCGGCCGGCCGTCCGGTAGGTCATCGAGGCATAGCGGTCATCCGCGGCGAGGTAGCTCATGCCGGACATCTTGCCAGTCGGCACCGCCCGATCAAGTCCCCGGGAGTGTCTTGCCCCGCCTTCCTCTGCTGCTTATCCTCGCGGAGGACCAGGTGGGGCAGCGCGGGGCCGGCTTCGGCCGCGTGCGGACGAGGCGGAGGGGGAGCGTGATGGCAGTCCGGACCGTAGCGGTCGAGGCCACCGTGACCGTCGTGCCCCGCTGTTGTCGCCGCCACCGCCGCAGCACCGTGCGCTGACGCCGCCCGCGGGCCGCCAGGCCCGCCCCGGTCCACCCCCGGTGCTGCCCGTCCGAGCGCAGCGCCGCGCGGCCGTGCCCCTGCCTCCGTACCCGCGCCTCCGCCGGTGCCACGCGCGCCGCACCATGCCGCGTCGTCACGGGCTCCCCGCATCGGTCCCGTACCCCGCGTCGGTCCGGTGCCCCGCGCGCCCCGCACCCGCAGCGCCCTGTACGGCCCAGCGCCGTTCCGTCGTCCGACCACCGAGCGCCCCAAGGAGACCGCCGTGCGGTTCACCGTCTCGTCCCTCGTCGCCAACACCCCCGATCCCGTCACCGGCATCCACCGCACCCCGCAGCAGAAGCTGTGGAACGTGGTCGACCAGGCCGTCCTCGCCGAGCAACTCGGTTACGACGGCTACGGGGTGGGGGAGCGGCACGGCGAACCGTTCCTCTCCCCGGCGCCGCCCGTGCTGCTGAGCGCGATCGCCGCCCGCACCAGCACCATCCGGCTGTTCACCACGGTGACGGTGCTGAGCATCCTGGACCCGGTCCGGGTCGCGGAGGACTACGCGATGCTCGACCAACTCTCCGGGGGCCGGATCGAGTTGATCATCGGCAAGGGCAACGACCCGCGTCACTTCGGGCTGTTCGGCCTCCCCGAGGAGCGCCAGTGGGAGGCGCTCGCCGAGAACTACGGCCTGCTGCACCGGCTCTGGCGGGAGGAGAAGGTGACGTGGCGGGGCTCGACCCGTCCGCCGCTCACGGAGGCGACCGTCTCGCCGCGTCCGCTCCAGGACCCGATCCCGGTCTGGCACGGCAGCGCGACCAGCACCCGCTCGACCGACCTCGCCGCCCGCTACGGCGATCCGCTGTTCTCCGCCAACTCCTTCCACCCGTTGGCCAAGTACCGCGCCCTGGTGGAGGACTACCGCGAGCGCTGGGAGCGCTACGGCCGCGACCCGAAGGAGGCCCGGGTGGGCGCGGGCTTCGGCGGACTGTACGTCGCCAGGCGCTCGCAGGACGCGGTGGAGGGCTTCCGGCCGTACTGGGACGCCATGGTCAACTCGGCAGCGGGCAAGCACAACAACTCGCCGTTCCGTTCACTGGAGGACGCGCTGGAGGAGGGTTCGGCCCTGGTCGGCAGCCCGCAGCAGGTGATCGAGAAGATCCACCGCTACCACGAGGCCTTCGGCAACGAGGTGGTCGGTATCGGGGTCGACGCGCTGACCGAGGATGTCCAGCGGGAGCAACTGGAGCTGTTCGCGGCCGAGGTGGCACCGGTGATCCGGCGCGAACTGCCCTGAGCGCCCGCCCGCGCGGGGCGCCGCGCACTCCCTGTGCGGCGTGACGCCCGACACCGTGCGTAACGTGACGCGCGCCACCTGGTCGGGCCGAATGCCCGTGGCCGGTGCGGGGGATGACGAACGGTCGAGGGGCCGTGGCCGCCGGGGGGCGGCGCACGGCCCTCGGTCTTTCCGTCTCCCTCCGCCGGCCGGCGCCCATCGACCCCACCGCCCTCGGCTCGCTTCGCCCCCGTTCCCGCTCTCGGTGTCCAAGAAGTCTCTTCCCTCTGTACCTACTGGTATGTACAGTGGACCCATGACCACCCAGGACCGCCTCATCGAGAGCACCCAGGCCCTCCTCTGGGAGCGCGGCTACGTCGGCACCAGTCCGAAGGCCATCCAGCAGCGCTCCGGCGTCGGCCAGGGCAGCATGTACCACCACTTCGACGGCAAGCCCGGCCTCGCCGCCGCCGCCCTGCGCCGCAGCGCCGAGCAGATGCGGAGCATCGCCGAGGCCGACCTCGCCGCCCCCGGTACCGCGTACGACCGGATCGCCGCCTACCTGCACCGCGACCGCGAGGTGCTGCGCGGCTGCCGGATCGGCCGGATGGCCCAGGACCCTGACGTGGTCGCGGACCCGCAGCTGCGCGCCCCGGTCGAGGAGACCTTCGACTGGCTGCGCGGCCGGATCGCCGAGCTGATCGCCGAGGGCCAGGCGCACGGCGAGTTCGCCGCCGGCCTCGACCCGGCGGACACCGCCGCGGCCGTGGTCGCCGTCGTCCAGGGCGGCTACGTCCTGGCCCGCGCCGCGGACAGTGCCGTCCCCTTCGAACAGGCCGTCCGCGGCGCCCTCGGCCTGTTGGCCACCCACCGCCGGGCCTGACGGGCGGCGACCCGCCCCTTCCGTTCACCGGCCGAGACCGTCCACCGAGCCCGTCTGCCGAGCCCGTCTGTCCACCGAGCCCGTCTGCCGAGCCAGCCAGCCGACGCTGCGACTCGACGGCCGCCACTCGCCCCCGACCCAGGGAGCCCGCCGTGCATGCCATGCAGTACGAGATCACCCTCCCCGCCGACTACGACATGGCCGTCATCCGTCGACGCGTGGCCGACAAGGGCCACCTGCTGGACGCCCACCCCGGCCTCGGCCTCAAGGCGTACCTGGTCCGCGAACGCGGCCAGGACGGCTCGCCGGTCAACCAGTACGCGCCGTTCTACCTCTGGCGCACGGCCGAAGGCATGAACCGGTTCCTGTGGGGCCCGGGCTTCCGCGGTCTGAGCGCAGACTTCGGCCGCCCGGTCGTCCGCCACTGGCTCGGCGCGGGCCTGGCCGAGGGCGCCCGGACGGAGGCTCCGAGCACCGCCACGCGCACGGTCGTCCGGCTCCCGGAGACCGCCGACCCGGCCGAGGCCGTCGAGCGGGCCCTCGCCGAGCTCCCTGCGCACCCGTCGCACCCCGCCCTGCACACCGCCGCCGTCGCCGTGGACCCGAGCCGCTGGGAACTGCTCAGCCTCGCCCTCTGGTCCGGCCCCGCCCCGGAGGACGCGCCCGGCACCCGCTTCCGGGTGCTGCACCTGTCCCGTCCCGAACTCGACCGGCTGCCGGTCGGCCGCCACTGGTGAAAGGCCCCCTCACCGTGATGCCCGCCACGAACCCCGCCACCGCCACCGCCCCGGCCAACGCCGCGACCCGGCCCTTCACCCGGGCCGATGCCACCCCGACCGACGCCGTCCCGACCGACGCCGTCCCGACCGATGCCACCCCGACCGACGCCGTCCCGACAGGCCTCGTCCCCGTCGACCTCACACCGGCGCCGCTCGACCGAGAAGCCGGCTACGCCCTGCTCGCCGAGCTCGCCGGCCCGGCCGCCGCCGGCACCCTCAGCGGTCTGGACGCGCTCGCCCCCGGCTTCGCCGACTGGATCGTCACCAGCCTCTTCGGTGGTACCTACCAGCGCCCCGGCCTCGCCCTGCGCGACCGCCAGATCGCCAACCTGGCCGCGCTCACCGCCGTCGGCGGGGTCGAGCCGCAGCTCGCCGACCACGTGCGCAACAGCCTGCGGATCGGGATGAGCCGCCAGGAGATCACCGAGGTGATCGTCCACCTGGCCCCGTACGTCGGCGTCCCCAAGGCCCTCGCCGGCCTCCGGGTGGCCACCGCCACCTTCGCGGAGTCCGCAGCCCCAACGCCCGCAGCCCCGCCGACCGCCGCCCCGACGGCCGACGCTCCTGTGACCGACACCCTGGCAGAGGACGCGGCATGACCGCCACCCGCACCGTACGGACCGTCCTGGGCGACCTCGCCCCCGGCGACCTGGGCGTCACCGACTCCCACGACCACCTCTTCATCCGCAGCCCCCTGCTCCCCGGCCAGGAGCTCGACGACCCGGTCGCCGCCGAGGCGGTGCTGCGCGAGTACGCCGCAGCCGGCGGCCACTCCTTCGTCCAGTGGACCCCGCGGGGCATGGGGCGTGGTGCGGGCGACCTCGCCGCGCTGTCCCGCGCGACCGGCGTCCACGTGGTCGCCGCCACCGGCGCGCACCAGGCGGTCCACTACCCCGAGGACCGGTTCCCCGCCGGTACCCCCGGCACGACCGGAGGCCCCGCCGCGTCGGCCGACCTCGCCGAGCACTTCGTCACCGAGCTCAGCACCGGGCTCCCCGGCGCTCGCGAGGGAGTCCGGGCCGGTCTGATCAAGATCGCCGACGACGCCGGCCCGCTGACCGGGCACACCCGCCGGACGATGGCCGCCGCGGCCGAGGCGTACCACGCCACCGGTGCCCCGATCGCCGTCCACCTCGAACCCGAGGGCGACCCGCACGGCGTCCTGCACCGGCTGCACGGGCGGCACGGCGTCGACCCCGACCGGATCATCCTCGGCCACCTCACCCGCTTCACCGACCGGTCGCTGCACCGCAGCCTCGCCGCCGAGGGGGCGTTCCTCGCCCTGGACAGTCCCGCACGGATCGGCCACCCCGCCGACCTCCAGGCCTTCGAGGTGATCGCCGACCTGGTCGAGGCGGGCCACGCCGAACGGCTGCTGCTCGGCGCCGACACCACCACCCGGACGGCCCGCGAGGTCGGCGGCCCCACCCGGCTGCTCACCGACCTCGCCCCGCGACTGGCCCGCACCTTCGGGCCCGAGCTGTGCGAGCTGCTGCTGGTCGCCAACCCGGCGGCGGCCCTGGCCACCGACTGGCGCAGCCCCTGAGGCCTCCTCTGAACGGCTCCTGAACCGGTCCTGGAACGCTCCCTCATGTGGCCGAGTCCGCCCGCCGGGGTTTGAATCCGAAGAGCCCCTGTCCGGACCACGCCCCAGAGAGGCGGTTCCCGACGATGAACTCGTGGCTCGCCCCCGCCCGGCTCGCCGTCGCGGCCTTCCTGGTCGTCGCGCTCTGCTTCTCCGGCTACCACGCGGCGACGGACGGCTCCGGGGTGGTGAACTTCCTCAGCTACTTCACCAACCTCGCCAACCTTGCCGGAGCGGCCGTCCTCGGCTACGGCGGCTGGGCCGGGCTGACCGGCCGCCGGCCCGTACCGGACACGGTGCGCGGCGCGGTGGTGCTCTACCTGGTGGTCACCGGGTTGGCGTACGGCACGCTGCTGGCGACGTACCCGGCGCCGCTGGTGATCCCTTGGGTGGACGACGTGGTCCACCGCGTGATGCCGCTGCTCGTGCTCGCCGACTGGCTGGTCGACCCGCCCGCCCGGCCCGTCCGGGCCCGGACGGTGCTCGGCTGGCTGGGGTTCCCACTGGTCTACCTGGCGTACGCGCTGCTCCGCGGCCACGCGGTCGGCTGGTACCCGTACCCGTTCCTCGACCCCGCCCGGCACGGCGGCTACCGCCGGATCGCGGGGGCGTGCTTCCTGCTGGCGGTGGCGTTCCTGCTGCTCGGGGCCGCGCTCGCGGCGGTCGGCAACGCCCTGGCCGCCCACCGCGACGCCCGGCAGGGCGTGGCCTCGAACGGTCGGCACGCCCGGGCTACCGGCTGACCGCTACCAGCTGACTGCGACCGGAAGCCTGAGGAGCCTGAGAAGCCTGAGAAGGAGGACGCCGACAGGGCCCGTGCCCGATGGGGGAGGGCACGGGCCCCGCCGGTGACCGGACCGGGGGCTCACATGTGGGTGCCGCCGTCGATCCGGAGCTCGGTGCCGGTGACGAAGGCGCCGTCGTCGGAGGCCAGCATGGCGATCACGCCGGCCACCGTGTCCGGGCCCGCGAAGCCGTGGCCGAGGGCGGGGGAGAGCTTGGCCAGCAGGCCGAAATCGGCGTCGGCGGGCAGGCCCGGATTGTTGGTCATGCCGCTGTCGATGCTGCCCGGAGCGACGCAGACCGCGCGCAGGCCCTGCTTCGAGTACTCCGAGGCGATCGCGTGGGTGAAGGACTGGATGCCGCCCTTGGTCGCGGCGTAGGCGGCCATGTAGGGGTGGGCGAAGCTCGCGGAGGTGGAGCTGAAGTTGACCACCACGCCCTTACCGGTGGCGAGCAGCGCGGGGAGCGCCTCGCGGGTCATCAGGAAGGTGCCGGTCAGGTTCACCGCGAGGAGCTTGTTCCAGAACTCCAGGGTGGTCTGGTGGGTGTGCGAGGAGCGGAGGATGCCGGCGGCGTTCACCAGGACGTCCAGACCGCCCAGGCCCGCGACGGCCTCGGCGACGCCCGCCACCACGGCGGCCTCGTCCGAGATGTCCAGGACCTGGATCGTCAGGCGGTCGGCGGTGCCCTCGGCGGCCGCGCGGTCCAGGGTCTTCTTCAGGCCGTCCTCGTTGACGTCGACGGCGACGACCTTCCCGCCCTCGGCGAGGATCCGGTGCACGGTCGCCTGGCCGATGCCAGAGCCGCCGCCGGTGATCAGGACGTTCCGTCCGCTGAAGCGCTCCATGGTGGTCCTCCTTCGTTCGTGGTCTCTCGACCTCAAGAGACACGGTACGTCCATGTGGCACGTTGTGCCAACAGGGCTTGATGTGCCACTCGGGCGCGATGTGTCGTGACCTTGATCGCTTGCGTACGCTGAGCCCTGTGACCGGACGCCCGACCCTGACCCAGCGCCGCCGTGACGCCACCCGGCTGGAGATCGCCCGTACCGCCGCCGCGCTCTTCGCCGAGCAGGGCGCCGAGGCGACCACCGCCGAGGAGATCGCCGCCGCCGCGGGCATCTCGCTGCGCACCTTCTACCGCTACTTCTCCGTCAAGGAGGACGCCGTCGCCCCGCTGCTGGCGGCCGGCGGGCAGCGCTGGATGGACCTGCTGGCCGAGAGCCCGGCGGACGTACCGCTGCGCGAGGCGTTGGAGCGCTCGGCCGTCGAGTCGCTCACCCCGGCCGACGACGCGGCCGTCGAGGCGATGCACTGGACCCGCGACCTGCTGCGCGACCCGCGGCTGGACGGCACCTGGCAGCGGGTCCATGCCGGGTCGGAGGAGCGGCTGCGGGGCGTGCTGGCCGCCCGCTGTCCGGACGGCGTCGATCCGCTGGAGGTCCGGCTGGCCGCGGCCGCGGCCACGGCGGCGATCCGGGTGGCCCTGGAGCAGTGGGCGGGCTCCGACGCGGCTGTCACCGGCCCCGGCTCCCCGCAGGACCTCGGTGCCCGCTGCATGCGCGAACTCACGGTGGGGCTGCGGCTGTGGGCTCAGCCGGCGGGGGAGTAGCGGGCCGGCGGCGAGCGGGCGAAAGCGAACAGACGGCCGCGAACAGGTGACAGCGAACAGCGAACAGATGACAGCGAACAACTTTCGAAATCTGTTATCTGTTATCTGAAAGTTGAACTCTGTCATCTGTTCGCGGCCTGCCCACAGCCCCCGATCAGCTTCCTCACAGCTCCCGCTAGGGTTGGTGCTCGCGCCCCGGTGGGGGAACCGGGGTGACCTCCTCGGATGTCCCTGAACGGAGGGGTGGGAGTTCGAGGCGTGGGAGCAACTGGAACATGGGTCTGACGAGCCACAAGGTGCTGGCACTGGCCGTGCTGATGGCGGTCGTGATGATGGTCGGCACGGTCTGGCTCTGGCCCAGACTCGCCCGGAAGAGCTGGCAGGCGGTGCTCGGCCGGATCGGCGCGCTGCTCGCCACCCAGCTGGCGGTGCTCGCCGCGCTCGGGCTGGTGGCGAACAACTACTTCGCCTTCTACAGCAGTTGGGACGACCTGATGGGCACGGGCAGCACCGGCCCGGTGGTCATCCACAACAAGGCGGACGCCTCCGGCCGACTGCTGGTCGAGACCATAGGCCAGGCCTCGGTCAAGGGCGGCGGCGCCATGGGCCGGGAGCCCAGCCAGTCCGGCGAGATCCGCAAGGTCCGGATCGACGGCAAGGAAAGCCGGCTGTCGACCGAGGGCTACGTCTACCTTCCGCCCCAGTACTTCCAGCCCGAGTACGCGCAGAAGCAGTTCCCGGCCGTGATCGTCAGCACCGGCTTCCCAGGAATCGCCGAGAACCTGATCACCCGCTTCAACTACCCGGGCGCCGCGCTCAAGCTGCTGCAGGAGGGCCGGATGCAGCCGACCGTCATGGTCCTGATGCGCCCCTCGCCCGCGCTGCCGCAGGACACCGAGTGCGAGGACATCCCCGGCGGCGCCCAGTCCGACACGTACTTCACCAAGGACGTCCCGTCGGCGATCCAGGCCAGCTACCGGGTCTCGACCGACCCGCAGGCCTGGGCCTTCATGGGCAACTCCACCGGCGGCTACTGCGCGCTCAAGCTGGCCATGCGCCACCCGGACGTCTTCCCGACCGCCGTGTCCCTCTCCGGGTACTACGAGGCGGCCGACGACCCGACCACCGGCGACCTCTTCGGCGGCAGCAAGCAGCGCCGCAACGAGGCCGACCTGATGTGGCGGTTGAAGAACCTGCCGCAGCCGAACGTCTCCGTGCTGCTGGCCGGCACCAAGAAGGGCGACGGCAACTACAAGCAGGACACCGAGGCGTTCATCGACGCCGCGAAGAGCCCGATGAAGGTCTCCTACAGCATGCTCGAGAACGGCGGCCACAACTTCGAGACCTGGAGCGCCCTGCTGCCGTCCTCGCTGGAGTGGCTGTCCCAGCACCTCAAGGTCCCGAACCAGCCGGGCCACCCGGGCCAGACCGTCTGACGGCGCCGCCCGCGGAACGCACAGGACACGCAGAACACACGGAACAGGGCAGAACACACACGGAACACACCGACCCCCCGGAAGCCGCGGCTCCCGGGGGGTCGGTCCGTTCCGGCGCCGGTCAGGCGACCCGCTCCAGCGTCCCGGTGTGCAACTGGCCGACCCGGCCGCCCTCGCCCTCGAAGGTCCAGAAGGCCCGTACGGTCAGCGCGTTGAGGTCCATCACGTGGCTGACGGTGATCCCGCTCTGTTCCGTCCAGCTGACGAAGTAGATCTCCGGTGCGACCTCGGCGACGTGCAGCCGCACGTCCTCCCACTGGCCCGCCGACTCACCGAGGCCCTCCCAGCGCAGCCGGGTGCCGTCGGCCGAGTAGGAGTTGCGGAAGGCCGCGCCGTTGTCGGCCCGGAAGACGTAGGTGCGGCCGGCGAAGGCGGGCAGGGGCGCGGGCGCGGTCATGGTGGGGCGGAACCTCTTCTCCGGAACGGGGGACGGGTCGTACGGCTCTGGTCGGTGCTCTTGTGCACCGTGGAAAATCCCAGGGCTCCAATTTATCCGACCGGGCGGATACGGGCGGCTCCACGCCACGGATGTCACGGTTCGGCGGTCACGGTACGGTCCGGCACCGTCGTACCGCGCACCGTGTGCGGCGGGCAGTGCGGCCGGCAGTGCGGGCGGGCCGGACGGGGGAACCGGGCGGCGTCGACTCCGGTGATCAACTCGGCCACCACGCAGCGTCGTTGATCGACACCACTGTGAGCTGTGCGACAACCGGCTTGATCAGGTTGTCCGTCCACGGACGGCCTGCCTAGCCTGCAGTCGTCGTCCGCCGTCGCGGACCCCGCCGCCGGGACGCCGAGTCCCGTCCACCCGCCGGCGAGTACCCGAGCACCACAGCGGACGGGAGCGGGGGAACCAAGGTCAGCGCCCGGCCCGTACGCACCAGCGTGCGGGTCGCGGCTAGGGGTGAAGCCGCTCCACAGGCGGCCGGGCAACTGCAGCCCGAATCCGACAGCTCACCTCGCAGGCGTCGCAGAGGATCCCCATGCACCAGCCTGCCCGGCGCCGTCGCGCGCCCCGCCACGCCCGTCCGTCCCACCGTGGCCGCAACGCCGCCCTCGCCACGACCGGGGCGCTCGCCATCACCGGTGCCGGCCTGCTCGGCCTGCCGTCCGTCTCCGGCGCCCAGGCCGCCACCGGCCCGACCGTCACCCAGGACCGGCTCGCCCCCGCCACCATGGTCGCCGGCAAGGCCGGCACCGCCTCGCTGGCCCTGCACTCCTCGTCCTGCTTCACCGCCAGGACCGTCGGCGTCGGCGTCCGTGACGCGCGCGGCACCAACCTGGACTTCCCGGGCAACGCGAGCAACGTGCAGATCTGCCCCGGCGGATTCAACTACACCAGCGCCGCCCGCACCCTGGCCGCCGGGACGTACACCCAGTTCGGCTTCTGGCAGGACCTCGGCGGCGCGTGGCACAACCTGCCCTCGCAGCAGCTGGTGGTCTCGGCCACGGGTACGCCCACGCCGGCCCCCTCCCCGACGGCGACCCCCACCGCGACCCCCACCGCGACCCCCACGGCGAAGCCGACCGCGACCCCCACGGCGACCCCCACCGCGACCCCGACCCAGACCCCGGCCCCGGCCCCGACCAGCACCCCGACCGCCACGGCCACCCCGACGACCCCGGCGCCGTCCTCCCCGATCGCGGGCAAGTCGCTGACCTGGTCCGACGAGTTCAACGGCCCGATCAACTGGGGCCAGCGCTGGGTCGGTGACAAGAGCACCTCGTACAAGTACGGGAACCACAACCCGGACGACAACAAGCTCGACTGGCTGAACAAGAACAACGTCACCGTCGGGAACGGCGTCGCCACGTTCACCGCCACCCCGGGCGGCCCCACCCTGGAGAACGGCAAGCAGTCCTGGAACACCGGCTTCCTGACCACCGAGGGCTCCGCCGAGGGCTTCCAGGTCAAGACCGGCGACTACGCCGAGACCCGGGTCAAGCTGCCCGCCGGCACCGGCGCCTGGCCCGCCCTGTGGACCTGGAAGAACGGCAACGGGGAGATCGACTCCTTCGAGTACCACCCCGACAACCCGAACCTGCTGGAGCTGACCAACCACGTCAACCCCGGCAACCCCGACTACTACACCGATGCGAGCGCCGTCGCCGCCGACCAGTGGGTGACCATCGGCACCTACTACGGCGCCAACTCGGTCGACTGGTACGTCAACGGCGTCAAGGTGTTCTCGGACGGCAAGGGCGTCGGGGCCAACTTCTCGGCGTACCTGATCCTCAACCTCTCGGTGAGCGCCGGCAAGTACCACCCGGCGCCGCAGGGGAACGCCCCGATCACCATGGCCGCCGACTACGTCCGCGTCTACCGGTGACCGCGTCTACCGGTAACCACTTGTACCGGTGACCACGTCCACCGGTGACCACCTGTACCGGTGACCACGTCCACCGGTAACCACGAGCCCGCCCCACCCGTCACCGGGATCCGGCAGCCGCTCACCGGCGGCCGGTGACCGGTGGGGCGATCCGGCCGTCAGCCCTCGGTCGTCTCGACGACCCGGATGTCGAACGGCTCCCGGTGGCGGATGCCGCCCGGGTCGTCCGCGCTGCGCACCTCGACCGAGCCGCCCACCAGGACCCCGAGCGGCAGATCGGGGGAGAGCAGGACCGGGACGAGGGCGGTCGCGCTGCGCCCCTCCTTCAACCCGGAGCCGAAGACGCAGCGCACCTGCCTGCCGCGTGCGACGACCTTGCAGTCCGTGGGGTAGAACGGGGGGTCCGCGCTCACCCCGTCCGGGAGGGTGACCGTCACCGTGAACGGGGACGCGGTGGTGTCCGGGCCCGCGTTGGCGACGAAGGCGTGAATGGTGGTGGTGCCGCCGGGCGACGCCGGGTCCGGGTCGATCCGGACCACCTCCAGGTGCGATGCGGACGGCTTGGCCACCACGGCCGGCAGTGTGGACGCCTCGGCCGCACCCGGCGCGACGACCCCCAGGTCCGGGCGTGGCACCGGGTGCCGCACCGCCCAGGACGGGCCGGCGGCCAGTGCGGCTGCCGCGCAGCCCGCCGTCACCGCCGCGCCCCATCCGACCCGGCCGACCCATCCGGCTCGGCCGATCAGGCCGATCCGGCCGAACCCCCTGCGCCCCGCGCCGCCCCGTACTCCGTGCTGTGCCACGCCGTTCACCCTGTTCCCGTGCTCCGGCGGCCCGCGCCGTCGCGGGCCGCGTCCGCCCCAGGGTGTCCGAGCCGCCGACGCGGCGGCGCCACAACTCGCCCACCGCCACTCGAACGGCGGGGCGCCGTCATCGGCCCGATCGCTCTTGTCGAGGACGGCTGTTGACTGGTCGTCAGGGTGCCAGGACCTGCCCGAGCCGGGCCGCGATCTGGTGCATCACCGGTACCAGTGCGGACGCCCCCGCCTGTTCCTCCAGTGCTCGGATTCGAGCCTCCGGGCCGGACACCGAGAGCGCGGTGGGCGTGGGGGCGCCCGGGACGGCGAGGGCGATGCAGCGGACGCCGATCTCCTGCTCCTGGTCGTCGACCACGTACCCGCGCTCGCGCGCCTCGGCGAGCTGGTCCATCAGCGCCTGCGGGTCGGTGAGGGTGTACTCGGTGTGCGCGGGCAGCGGGTTGGGGCCCAGGACCGCACGCGCCTCGTCCTCGGGGAGCTGGGCGAGCAGCGCCTTGCCGACGCCGGTGCAGTGCGGCTGCACCCGTCGGCCGACCTCGGTGAACATCCGCATGGAGCGCCGCGACTGCACCTGTCCGACGTACACCACCTCGCCGCCCTCCAGCACCGCCAGGTTGGCGGTCTCGCCGGTGGCCTCCATGAGCTCGGCCAGGTACGGGCGGGCCCAGCTGCCGAGCAGTCGGCCGGCCGTCTCGCCGAGCCGGATCAGCCGGGGGCCGAGGGTGTAGCGCCGGGCGGTGTCCTGGCGGACATAGCCCTGCTGGACGAGGGTACGAACCAGTCGGTGGATGGTCGGCATCGGGAGGCCGGAGCTGGTGGAGAGCTCGCTGAGGGTGGCCACGCCACTCGAGTCGGCCAGCGCCTCCAGGAGTTGGAAGGCGCGCTCGACGGACTGCACGCCGCCGCTCGCGCGGTCGGCGCCTGTCGTCGATGCTGTGTCGGGGGTCGCAACCACCGGCGTTCCCTTCGCTGTCGGGGAGGAGTAGAGTCCCGGCGACCTCGTCAACAAACCGTTGAAATTCTGTATCGCGGAAACTAGTCTCCACCTTACAGAATCGAATCCGCCGACAGGCGGGTAACGATCGAGGAAGTACCCGAGGAAGTTCCCACCGGAGCTCCCTTCGCCAGGCTCAACCGTCTTAGGAGTGTCCTGCTCATGGCTGCAGATCAGGGGCCCGTCGGCGCCTCCCCCGCCGCTCCGGTCGTCACTGTCGCCGGACCGCGCGTCCATCGGGCCGAGGAGGTGCTCACCCCGGAGGCGGTCGCCTTCGTCGTGGGCCTCCATCGCGCCTTCGAGGGTCGTCGACAGGAGCTCCTGGCGAGGCGGAAGAGCCGACGGGCCGAGATCGCCCGCACCGGCACACTGGACTTCCTTCCCGAGACCGCCGACGTCCGGGCCGGCGACTGGAAGGTCGCCGAGGCGCCGCGCGCCCTCCGGGACCGCCGGGTCGAGATCACCGGGCCCACCGACCGCAAGATGGTCATCAACGCGCTCAACTCCGGGGCGAAGATCTGGCTCGCCGACTTCGAGGACGCCACCTCCCCGACCTGGGAGAACGTGGTCAGCGGGCAGGTCAACCTGATCGACGCCTTCGAGGGCCGGATCGACTTCACCAGCTCGGCCGGCAAGGCCTACACTCTCAAGCCCGCCGCCGAACTCGCCACCGTCGTGGTCCGCCCGCGCGGCTGGCACCTGGACGAGAACCACCTGCTGGTCGACGGCGTCCCGGTGGCCGGCGCGTTCGTCGACTTCGGCCTGTACTTCTTCCACAACGCCGCCCGGCTCATCGCCAAGGGCGCCGAGGACCCCAACTCCGGCCCGTACTTCTACCTGCCGAAGACCGAGAGCCACCTCGAGGCCCGGCTCTGGAACGACGTGTTCACCCACGCCCAGGCCGAGTTGGGCATCCCGTACGGCACCGTCCGGGCCACCGTCCTGATCGAGACCATCACCGCGGCCTTCGAGATGGACGAGATCCTGTACGAGCTGCGCGACCACGCGGCCGGCCTCAACGCCGGGCGCTGGGACTACCTCTTCTCGATCGTCAAGAACTTCCGCGACGCCGGCGAGCACTACATCCTGCCGGACCGCAACAGCGTCACCATGGCCTCGCCGTTCATGGCCGCCTACACCCGGCTGCTGGTGCAGACCTGCCACAGGCGCGGCGCCCACGCGATCGGCGGCATGGCCGCGTTCATCCCCAGCCGCAGGGACCCGGAGGTCAACGCCGCCGCGCTGGAGAAGGTCAAGGCGGACAAGGACCGCGAGGCCGGCAACGGCTTCGACGGCTCCTGGGTCGCCCACCCGGACCTCGTCCCGGTCGCCCGGGCCTCCTTCGACGCGGTGCTCGGCGAGCGGCCCAACCAGAAGGACAACCCGGGCCCCGCCGAGCCGGTCACCGCCGCCGAACTGCTCGACATCGCCGGCGCCGGAGGCACCTGCACCCGGGCCGGGCTGCACAACGCCGTCCAGGTCGGCGTCCGCTACATCGAGGCCTGGCTGCGCGGGCTCGGCGCGGTCGGCATCTTCAACATGATGGAGGACGCCGCCACCGCCGAGATCTCGCGCTCGCAGATCTGGCAGTGGATCCACAACGGGGTCGTGCTGTCCGACACCGGCGAGAAGGCCACCGCCGAGCTGGTCCGCACCCTGGTCGCCACCGAACTGGCCGAGCTCCGTGCCGAGTTCGGCGACGAGGCCTACCGGGCAGGCCGCTGGCGCGAGGCCGCCCAGCTCTTCGAACAGGTCGCCCTGGCCGAGGAGTTCGCGGACTTCCTGACCCTCCCCGCGCTTCCCCTGCTGGGCTGAGCACCAATCTATCCGTCGGCGCCACCGCTGCCGCCTGCCGGGTCGTAGCAGTTCCGCCGCCCTTTGCTCCGTTCCGTACGGCGACGAATCCACCTGTCCTCTCGTCGCCGTGCGGAACGGTCTTTTTCTTTGTACGGCCTTTCCCTTCTGAGGAGTTCACCGATGGCACGCATCTTCTTCAACGGCCAGGCGATGGTCGGCGGACCGTTCCACGACAAGGTCGCCGACGCCCTGATCGGCCCGGCCCGGACCGCCCCCGGCTACCGCTTCTTCTCCATCGACCACAGCGGAGGGACGGACGTCTGCCCGGGGCTGCTGGCCGACCCGTCCGTCGACACCGCGATCGAGGGCGAGCTGTACGAGATCAGCCTGGAGCGCCTGCGGGACGTCATCCTGCCCGGCGAGCCCAGGGAGTTGGAGCTCGGCGTGATCGAGCTGGAGGACGGCTCCGCATGCTTCTCGATGCTGCTCGCCCGCGGCGAGGTCGAGCGCGGGGTGCACCGCGAGATCACCCACCACGGCGGCTGGCGGACCTACCTGGCGACGCTGGGGCGCACGGCCTGACGGGGCGGGCGGCCGACGGCCGCGGGACGGATGTCGGCGAAACAGGTAACAGGTAACAGATAACAGAAGACAGATAACAGCGAACGGATAACAGATCATGAAAGTTGTCATCTGTCATCCGTTCGCTGTTATCTGTTCGCCGCTCCGCCTCCGCCCTCGCCCCCGGGCAAGCTCCCCGCCCCCCCCCCCGCTCCCCGCCCCCGGGCACGCCGCGGCCCCGAACCCTCGCCGTGGGTTCGGGGCCGCGGTCCGTACGCCCTGACGGGTGTACGGAGTCCGGGTCACGCACCGTCCCTGGGCGCGCTCCGGAACCAGTGGGCCGGGCGGGCCGGAGGGCAGCTCCGGCCCGCCCGGCGGGCCGTCAGACGGGCCGGGAGGCGAGCTCCTTGGCCGCGCGGGCGCAGGCACGCGCGATCCGGTCCTCGTTGACGGTGGTCAGCTCGCCCTTCTCGACGACGGCGTTGCCGTTGACGAACAGGGTCGCCAGCGGCGGCAGCGCGCCGAAGGTGAGGGCCGCGACCGGGTCGGCGATCGAGGAGTGCATGACCCCGTCGATCTTCCACAGGGCCAGGTCGGCCAGCTTGCCGGCCTCGATGGAGCCGATCTCGTTCTGCCGCCCGAGCACCCGGGCGCCGCCCATGGTGCCCAGCCGCAGCGCCTGGCGCCCGGTCAGCGCGGTCGGGTAGCCGTGCAGCCGGTTGATCAGCAGCGCGTTGCGCAGCTCGGTGCCCAGCTCGCCGGACTCGTTGGAGGCGGTGCCGTCGACGCCGAGCCCGACCGGTACGCCGGCCTTGAGCATGTCGGGCACCCGGGCGATCCCGGCGGCCAGGCGGGCGTTGGAGGAGGGGCAGTGCGCCACGCCGGTGCCGGTCTCGGCGAACTTGGCGATGTCGGAGTCGTTCATGTGGACGCAGTGCGCCATCCAGACGTCCTCGCCGAGCCAGCCCACCGACTCGAAGTAGTCGGTCGGCCCCATGCCGAACAGCTCCTTGCAGAACTGCTCCTCCTCGGCCGTCTCGGAGCCGTGGGTGTGCAGCCGGACGCCCTTGCGGCGGGCGAGCTCGGCGGACTGGCGGAGCAGGTCGGTGGAGACCGAGAAGGGCGAACAGGGCGCCAGCGCGACGTGCAGCATCGAGCCGAAGGAGGAGTCGTGGTAGCGGTCGACGGCGGCCTCGGAGGCGGCCAGGATGTCGTCCAGCTCCTCGACGGCGTGGTCCGGCGGCAGTCCGCCGTCCTTCTTGCTGCGGTCCATCGAGCCGCGCAGCGCGGTGAAGCGCAGGCCGAGCTCCTGGACGGCCTCGATCGAGGCGCCGAGGACGTCGCCGCCGTCCTTGGGGAAGACGTAGTGGTGGTCCGAGGCGGTGGTGCAGCCGGACTTGAGCAGGGCGGCGGCCGAGCCCTGGCTGGCGGCGTGCACGAGCTTGTCGTCGATCCGGGCCCAGGTCGGGTAGAGGGCGACCAGCCAGTCGAAGAGGATGTTGTCCTGGGCGAGGCCGCGGGTGATCCACTGGTAGAAGTGGTGGTGGGTGTTGACCAGGCCGGGGGTGAGCAGGTGGCCCTCGCCGTTGATCCGGCGCACCACGTTGTCCAGCCACGCCGGGGCGGGGCCGTTGCCGACGGATTCGATCCGGTTGCCGAGGATGACCACGTGGCCGCGGGCGTACTCGGTGTCGACGGCGTCGACCGTGGCGATCGCGACGTTCTCGATCACGATCCGCTGGTCGGCGGGTGGGGGCTGGACTGCCATGGTGTCACTCCTATGGGGGAGGGCCAGGAGGGGCGCGCACCGAGTGGTGTGCGCCCCTGCCCGGACCGGTCAGTACGGTGTCGCCGTCGGCACCGTCGCGCCGGGGGCCTCGCCGGATCTGGACTGCGATTCGGACCGGCGGGCGGTTCCGACGTGGTGGAACAGCAGGTTGAGCAGGACGGCCATCACGCAGCCGGCCGAGATCCCCGAGTGCATCAGGGTCCGGACCGCCTCCGGGAAGGCGTCGTAGAAGGTGGGTACGGCGATCGGGACGATGCCGACACCGAGCGAGACCGACACCAGGATGGTGTTGGCGCTGGACTCCATGCCGGCCTCCGCGAGGGTGCGGATCCCACTCGCCGCGACCGTGCCGAAGAGTACGATCCCGGCTCCGCCGAGGACGGGTTGCGGCACCAGCGAGACGACCGAGCCGAGGACCGGGAAGAGCCCCAGCAGGATCAGGATGCCTCCGCCGGCCGCGACCACGAAGCGGCTGCGGATCCTGGTCAGCGCCACCAGTCCGATGTTCTGGGCGAAGGCGCTGGCGGCGAAGCCGTTGAAGACGGGGCTGATCGCGGTGGCCAGGCCGTCGGCCCGGAGGCCGGCGGCGAGCGTGGGTTCGTCGGCCTCGCGCTCGACGATCTTGCCGAGGGCGAGCATGTCGGCAGTGGACTCGGTCATCGAGACCACCATGACGATGCACATCGAGACGATCGCGGCCGCGTCGAAGGCGGGCGCGCCGAAGTGGAACGGGGACGGGAGCGCGAAGATCTTCGCGTCCTGGACCGCGCCGAAGTCGGCCAGGCCCAGCGGGAAGGCGACCAGGGTGCCGAACGCCAGACCGACGAGCAGGGACAGCTGCTGCCAGAAGCCGCGCAGCAGCCGGTTGCAGAGCACCACCGCGGCGAGGGTGATCGCGGCGAGGCCGACGGCCCGCACGGAGCCGTACCCGGGGGCGCTCGGCGAGCCGCCGCGCGCCCAGTTCACCGCCACCGGGAGCAGGGACACCCCGATGAGGGTGATCACGGTGCCCTGGACGACCGGGGGGAAGAACCGGATGAGCTTGCAGAAGTACGGTGCCGCGAGGAAGCACAGGGCTCCCGCGACGATCACCGCGCCGAAGATCACCGGGAGGGCGTCCTTCGGTCCTCCCGTCCGTTCGATGGAGCCCTTGGCAATGGCGATCATGGGCGCGACGCCCGCGAACGACACGCCGTTCACGAACGGCAGCCGCGCGCCGATCTTCCAGATGCCGAGGGTCTGGAGCAGGGTGGCCAGTCCGGCGGTGAACAGGCTGGCCGAGATGAGCAGGGCGAGGTCGGTGGCGGAGAGTCCGACGCCGGCGCCGACGATGAGCGGGGGTGCGACGACTCCCGCGTACATCGCGGCGACGTGCTGGAGTCCGGTGGAGAGCAGTTTCACCGGGGGCAGCACCTCGTCCACGGGGTGGGTCCCGGACCCGGACGGCCCGCCGGGGAGGCGGGTCGACGTACCGTCCGGGCCTGGGGTTCTTGCAGGGGTGGAACCGCCGTCGTTACTGCTGGTGTTGCTGGGTGCCATGTCGAGCCCCTCTTGTGCCCGTGGCTCCCGGCGCGCCCGTGGCGCTGGAGACCCCCCGAGGGCGGGACGGCGGAGCAAGGATCCCTCGGGACGCTTCTCCAGTGCCCCGGGCCGGCCGCCGCGAGGCGAACACGAACTCCGGTTGGTGGGGGTGGAGAAACAGGTGGAGCGTGGTGCGGTGATACGGGCCGTGCGGGTGGTGCAGGTCGTGCGGGTGGTGCAGGTCGTGCGAATGGTGCAGGTGACGCGGGTGGTGCGGTCCGCCCGGACTCGACCGGCCCGAGCGGGCCGGAGGGTGCGGCGATTCCGGGCGGAGTCCATGGGGTGAGCGGGCTGAGTGGCGTGCGTGGCGTGCGTGGCGTGCGTGGCGTGGGGGAGGTCAGACGACCGGGATGACCGGGACGACGCCCTCGCGGTGCACGGTGCCCTCGATCAGGCCGTACATGCGGTCCGCGGCGTAGTAGACCTCGTTCTCGTTCTTGAGGCCGAACGGCTCCAGGTCGACGAGGAAGTGGTGCTTGTTGGGCAGTTCGAGGCGTACCTCGTCCACCTCGGCGCGGTTGTTGAGGACCCGGGTGCCCATCGCGTGCAGGGTCTGCTGCAGCGAGTAGGAGTAGGTCTCGGCGAACGCCTCCAGCATGTGCCGCTTCACGTGGGTGTAGGAGCGGTTCCAGTTGGGCTGGGCCTCGCCGTCGCGACCGCTGTAGCCGTACTTCCAGCGGGCGGTGACCTGGGTGGCGAGGATGCGGTCGTACGCCTCCTGGAGGGTGGTGTACTTGTCCTTGATGTAGCCCCAGAACTCCGAGTTGGTGGAGTTCATGACGATGAGGTCCTTGAGGCCGGAGATGACCTGGACCCGCTCGCCGTCGTAGACGATCTCGGTGGTGCGGGTCTCCTGGCCGTTGCGGACGAAGGAGTGGCCGACCTCCTCCGAGCCGATGAACCGGGCCGAGCTGTCCGGCGTCCGGATCCGGTCCCAGGCGTACTCCTCGATCCGGATCCGGGCGCTGTGCACGACGCCGCGCTCGGTGTCGTCGACGAAGTGCCGGGCCAGCAGGATGCCGAAGGCCTCGGCCGAGTCGATGCCGTACTCCTTGGCGAAGGCGTACACGGTGTTCTTGGTGGTGTCGGTGGGAAGGCAGTTGGCGTTCGACCCGGTGAGGTGGACGTCCTCGAACTCGCCCTGGAGGGAGACCGAGACGTTCAGGTCCTTGATCTCGTGCCGGGTGGAGTCGCGGTAGACCCGGACGATGCGGTTCTCCGCCTTGCCGTACTGGTTCTGACCGAGCACGTGGGCCATGACAGGCTCCTAAGCTTCCAGGTCGGTCTACTAGCTTCCGCGGTAGACCGAGTATCCGAACGGGTTCAGCAGCAGGGGCACGTGGTAGTGGTGCTGCTCGGGCGCGACCGTGAAGACGATCGAGACCTCGGGGAAGAACGGCGGCTCCGCGGACTTGAGCGCGTAGTACGCGCCGGTGTCGAAGAGCAGCCGGACGACCGAGCCCGCCTCCACGGCCGGGAGGTCCTTGACCCGGCCGTCGGAGTCCGTGGCGGAGGTGCCGAGCACCTGCCAGCCACCCTCGGTGTGCAGTGCGAGCTCGACCGGGACGCCCTCGGCCGGGCGGCCGAGGCTGGTGTCGAGCACGTGGGTGGAGATGCCAGTCATGGGTGAAGTGACCTTACTGATGGCAGAGGTGATGGTACGTCAGATCGCGCGGGGCGCACGTCCGGAGGCGGGGCCTCCGAGGTGGGGCGCTTCCGGAGACGTTCCCGGATCGGACGTCCAGCCCACGAAGCATTCTTGACGATGCGTCAGGAAGCGTCGAGGAGGCGGTTCAGCCGGATGTCGTTGATCTTGCGCAGCTCGCCCCGGACGATCTCCGCCTCGGTGGCGGGGTCGTTGGGGTGGCGCTCGCGCAGGGCCGTGAGCATGGTGGCCGCGGTGCGGCCGGTCGCGCAGATCAGGAACACGTGGCCGAACTTCGCCTCGTAGGCGGCGTTGGCCTCGCGCAGTTCGTCGAGGACGGCCCGGTCCACGCCCTGGATGCCGGCCTGTTCGCGTTCGGAGGTGGCGTCGCCCTCCTTGGGCTGGCCGATCCGGGCGTGTCCGGCCATCGCGTCGCGCAGGTCCGCGACGGTCAGTGCGGCCATTGCTTCCGCGTTGGCGGCGAGCAGGGCCTCACGGCTGGACCAGGGCCGGGCCTGTGCGACGGCGGCGGCCCAACGGGGGCTGGAGCATACCTCCAGCAGGATCTTCTCCAGTTCCGCGGCATCGGCCGCGGCCAGGGAGTCGAGGGCGTGGGGGTGGTTGGTCACGAGTGGACCTCCTGAAGAGTGGTGCCACCCGGAAAAGCTAGATCGGCCCCACCCTGTCGTCAACAGTTTGTTGAACGCTTGGTGGTTACGTTTTGAACCGGGCCGCGCTGCCGGGCCCTTTCGTGTGCGATTCACCAAGTGTGCCCCGCCGTGGGCCGGTCGAGACTGTCCACAGCGGCGGGGCCACCCGTTCGCAAGCTCCTCGCGAGCCGCGCTCAGGACGGCTTCGAGCCGCGCTCAGGACGGCTTCGAGCCGTCCTGGCGGTTCAGGTAGTTGTACACGGTGAAGCGGCTGACGCCCAGGGCCGAGGCGACCGTCTCGACCCCGTGGCGGACGGTGAAGGCGCCGCGCTCCTCCAGGAGGGCGACGACCCGCTGCTTCTCCCAGCGGTCCAGCTCGGCCAGCGGGCGGCCGTCGAACTGTCGGGCCATCTCGGCCAGCAGCCGGTCCAGCGCACTGCTCAGGTGCGGCAGCCGGACGGCCAGGGCCGGGGTGCCCTCCCACTCCAGGACGACGTCCTCGGCCTTCGCCTCGTCCAGCGGGACGGGTGTCGCGCCGACCGCGTCCAGCAGCGGCTTGACCGCCGCGGCGAGCGGGTGCTCCACGTGCTCGGTCACGGCGTACCGCCCTCCTCTCCCAACACGCTCACCTGGACGGAGATGCGGGTCGCCCCGGCGTCCAGGGTCTCCCGGAGCAGTCGGGTCACCGCGGCGAGGACCTGGTCGGCCTCGCCCTCGGCGCCGGTCCCGAAGGGGCCGACCGATACGTCCAGGCCGGCCTCGTCGACGACCTTGCGGGCCGTCGCGGCGTGCTCGGGGAACGTGTCCAGTTCGAACGGTTCTGTCGTGAACTCCACCATCAATCGCACCTGCTCACTGTATCGAGCGGGGGTGGGTGGGGGCAGGGGCTGGGCGATCGAACAGTCGCGGGGCCGGTGGGCGGACCCCTCCGGGCTACTTCAACAAAATGTTGCGGCAGCCTTGACACCTGCTCCGCGAGCCGGAGATGCTTCCACCACACAGAATCCCTCTTCCGGATCGTGGAAGTTGCGGATGAAGGAAGAGAGAGTGAGAGGTGATGGACGTGACGGCGGCTGCCAAGCACGGCTTCACGGTCAACCTGTCGATCCTGTTCGGCGAACTCCCGCTGCTGGAGCGCCCCGCGGCCGCCGCCGCGGCCGGCTTCACGGCCGCCGAACTCTGGTGGCCCTTCGGCACCGAACACAACCCGAGCCGGGCCGAGCTCGACGCGCTGCGCAAGGCGTTCAGTGACGCGGGCGTCCGGCTCACCGGCCTCAACTTCCTGGACGACCTCAGCCAGGGCGCCCGGGGAACCGTCTCGGTCCCGTCCGAGCGGGACCGCTTCCGGGCCAACGTCCCGGTCGCCGCGGACCTGGCCTCCTCGCTCGGTGCCACCGCGCTCAACGCGCTGTACGGCAACCGGGTCGAGGGCGTCGAGCCGGCCGAGCAGGACGCGGTCGCACTGGAGAACCTGGTGCTCGCGGCCCGGGCGGCCCACGAGATCGGCGCCGTCCTGCTGATCGAGGCCCTCAACAAGGCCGAGTCCCCGGACTACCCGCTGGTCTCCGCGGCCGCCGCGGTCGAGGTGGTCGACAAGGTCAACGCCGCCACTGGCCTGGGGAACGCCAGGTTCCTCTGCGACCTGTACCACCTGGCCAAGAACGGCGAGGACCTGGCGGCCGTCATCGACACCTACGCCGACCGGATCGGCCACGTGCAGATCGCCGACAACCCGGGCCGCAACGAGCCCGGCACCGGCGAGCTGGACTTCGAGGACCTGTTCGCCCGGCTCAGCGCGGCCGGGTACACCGGCTCGATCGGCCTGGAGTACCGCCCCTCCACCGGCGTCAGCGCCGACAGCTTCGACTGGCTGCCGCGCGAGCTGCGCGCCGCCCGCTGACCCGGCGCCCACTGGCCCGGCGCCCACTGGCCCGGCGCCCGCAGCCCGCTACCCGGCGCCTCTCCGGCCCGCGTACGCGGCGTACCGCGACGCCCGTCCGGCCCGTCACCCCTCCCCACCCGCACACGTAAGGAACCCGACGCGATGAGCGCCTCCCGCAAGATTGCCTTCGTCGGCCTCGGCATCATGGGCAAGCCCATGGCCGTCAACCTGGTCAAGGCCGGCCACCACGTGACCGGCTTCGACCTCTCCCAGGCCTCGATCGACACCGTGGTCGCGGCCGGCGGCCACGGCGCCGCCAGCATCGCCGAAGCGGTGAAGGACGCCGAGGTCGTCATCACCATGGTCCCGGCCGACCCGCACGTCGAGGCGGTCATCCTCGGTGAGGGCGGCGTCCTGGAGAACGTCCAGGCCGGCACCCTGGTGATCGACATGTCCTCGATCACCCCGCAGACCTCCATCAAGGTCGGCAAGGCCGCCCGCGAGAAGGGTGTGCGCACCCTGGACGCCCCGGTCTCCGGCGGCGAGGCCGGCGCGATCGAGGCGGTGCTGTCGATCATGGTCGGTGGCGAGGCGGCGGACTTCGCCGAGGCGAAGCCGCTGTTCGACGCGCTCGGCACCACGGTCGTCCACGTCGGCCCCGACGGCGCCGGCCAGACCGTCAAGGCCGCCAACCAGCTGATCGTCGCGGTCAACATCCAGGTGCTCGCCGAGGCCGTGGTGTTCCTGGAGAACGCCGGTGTCGACCTCGCGGCCGCGCTGGACGTGCTCGGCGGCGGCCTGGCCGGCTCCACGGTGCTCAACCGCAAGAAGGCGAACATGCTCAACCGCGAGTTCGCCCCCGGCTTCCGGATCGACCTGCACCACAAGGACATGGGCATCGTCACCGACGCCGCCCGCGCCGTGGGTGCCGCGCTGCCGGTCGGCGCCGTGGTCGCCCAGCTGGTCGCCTCCGCCCGGGCCAACGGCGACGGTTCGCTCGACCACTCGGCGCTGCTGCGCGGCGTCGAGCGGCTCTCGGGCCGCGAGGTCGCCTGACCCGAGGGGCTCCGGCCCCCCAGACTCCTCCTGGTGGCGTGTACCTGATCCGGTCGTGCCCGCGCCACCAGGAGGCCAGACCCGACCGGCGTGCGGGCAGGGGCTCATCCGCCCGCCCGCCGGTCGATCCAGGCCGGTGACGCACACACCCTCCCGGGGGCACTTCGGTCGTGCCAGCGGTGCGTCGCCTGGCCCCCTCCTCGCCGAGGGGAGCCCCTCGAACGTCGGAAGCGGGTCGAGGGGAACGGCGGGGAGGGGGTCGCACCCCCCTCCGGGACCGGCGCTCCAGCAGGGCGGATGCTCCTTCGGGACCGGCACTCCTGCGGGAGCCCGGCCCCGGGCCGGGCCCCGGGCCGTGCCCCCGGGCCGGCCGCACCGCCCGGCCGGGGGGTCGCAACCCGGCGCCACCGGACCCATGCTTGTCCGGACCAGAGTTCGTCAGCACACCGCCCGACCCGCACGGAAGTGAGGACCACCGATGCCCCCCACCCCCCTCAAGGGCCACGTGGTCGTAGCGCCGGACAAGTTCAAGGGCACCCTGGAGGGTGCCGAGGTCGCCGCCCGGATCGCCGCCGGCATCCGGCGCGCCGCGCCCGGCAGCGACGTGCGCGAACTGCCCGTCGCCGACGGCGGCGAGGGCACCCTGGCCGCCGCGCTCGCGGCCGGCTTCGACCGCGTCCCGGCCAAGGTGGCCGGCCCGACCGGCCTGCCGGTGGACGCCGCACTGGCCGTCCGCGGCGACACCGCCGTGGTCGAGCTGGCCCAGGCCTCCGGGCTCGCCCGGCTGCCCGGCGGCCGGACCGCCCCGCTCGCGGCCGGCTCCTACGGCGTCGGCCAGCTGATCTCCCGCGCGGTGTCATCGGGCGCCAAGCGGATCGTGCTCGGCCTCGGCGGCAGCGCCTGTACGGACGGCGGGGCCGGCATGGTGCAGGCACTCGGGGTCCGGCTGCGGGACGCCGACGACGTCGAACTGCCGCCCGGCGGAGCCGCGCTGCGCCGCCTGGAGCGGATCGACCTCGGCCCGCTGGCCGAGCTGCTGACCGGCGTGGACGTCGTGGTCGCCTGCGACGTGGACAACCCGCTGCTGGGCCCGCGCGGCGCCACCGCCGTCTACGGCCCGCAGAAGGGCGCCGACGGGGACGACCTGGTGGTCCTGGAGCAGGGGCTGACCCGCTTCGCCGACCAGGTGGCCGCGGTGACCGGACGGGACGTGCGGGAGGCCCCCGGCGCCGGGGCCGCGGGCGGGGTGGGCTTCGCCGCCCTCGCCCTGCTCGGCGCCACCATGCGACCCGGTATCGAGCTGCTGCTCGAACTGCTGGGTTTCGACGAGGCCGTGCGTGGGGCACGCCTCGTCGTCACCGGTGAGGGCTGCCTGGACGCTCAGACGCTCCATGGCAAGGCCCCCGCCGGAGTCGCCGCGGCGGCTGCCCGGGCGGGGGTTCGGGTGGCCGCTGTGGCGGGTCGGCTGGAGCTGTCCGAGCCCGAGTGGCGGGCGGCCGGCTTCACCGCCGCGATCGCCCTCACCGACCTGGCCGAGCAGCCGGGGGACAGCATGACCAGGGCCGGTGAGCTGGCCGAGGTGGCGGGGGAGCGGCTGGCCGAAACGCTGCTGCGGGGCTGATCCCGCGGAGCTTCCGCCGGATGTTCCGGCGGATGTTCCTCCGGACGTTCCGGCGGATGTTCCTCCGGACGTTCCGCCCTCCGTTCCTCCGTATGTTCCTCCATTGACGTTTTGTTGAAGGCGGGCCTAGGCTCCCGGCAATCCTTCGGTTCCAGCCACGCCGACCGGCCCAGGCCGCCCCACGCCGACCGCCCCACGCCGATCACCCCCTGCCCACCGCTCCGCGAGCGCCTCCCCGGGCCGCGTGCCCGGTGTGCCCCGCGTACCGCCATCCCCCAGTCCCAGTCCAGGTTTCGGAGGTCCCCATGCCGATCAGCCAGCCAGCGGTGATCCGCTCCCGCCGGGCGGTGCTGCCCGACGGCGAGCGCCCCGCGGACGTGCTGATCCGGGGCGGCAGGATCGAGCAGGTCGCCGCCCACGGATCGCTCGTGGTCGGCGACAGCGAACTCGTCGACCTCGGCGACACCGCGCTGCTGCCCGGCCTGGTCGACACCCACGTGCACGTCAACGAGCCCGGCCGCACCGAGTGGGAGGGCTTCGCCACCGCCACCCGGGCCGCCGCGGCCGGCGGCGTCACCACGATCATCGACATGCCGCTCAACTCCGTGCCGCCCACCACCACGGTGGCGGGGCTGGACGTCAAGCGGAAGACCGCCGAGGGCCAGGCCTGGGTCGACCTCGGTTTCTGGGGCGGGGCCGTCCCCGGCAACGTCTCGGACCTCGAACCCCTGCACCGGGCGGGCGTGTTCGGCTTCAAGAGCTTCCTCGCCCCGTCCGGCGTCGACGAGTTCCCGCACGTCGAGGCCGCCGACCTGGAGGCCGCGCTGGCCGAGCAGGCCCGGCTCGGGGCACTGGCGATCATCCACGCCGAGGACCCGGCCGTGCTGGCCGCCGCGCCGCAGCAACCCGGCGTCCACTACCGGGACTTCCTCGCCTCCCGCCCGGACGGGGCGGAGACCGCGGCGGTCGCCCACCTGCTCGACACGGCCCGGCGCACCGGCGCCCGGGTGCACATCCTGCACGTCTCCTCGGCCGCCGTGCTGCCCCTGCTGCGCCGGGCCCGCGAGGAGGGCGTGCGGGTCACCGCCGAGACCTGCCCGCACTACCTGACGCTCGCCGCCGAGCAGGTGCCGGACGGCGACACCGCCTTCAAGTGCTGCCCGCCGATCCGCGACGAGGCCAACCGGGACGCGCTCTGGCAGGCCCTGGCCGACGGCGAGTTCATCGCCGTCGTCTCGGACCACTCGCCGTCCACTCCCGACCTCAAGCTGCTGCCCGAGTTCGGCGGCAGCGGCGACTTCGCGGCGGCCTGGGGCGGCATCGCCTCGCTCCAGCTGGGCCTGCCCGCCATCTGGACCGAGGCCCGCCGGCGCGGCCACACGCTGGCCGACGTGGTGCGCTGGATGTCCTCCGGACCGGCCGAACTGGTCGGCCTCACCGGCACCAAGGGCGCCATCGCGGCGGGCTGCGACGCCGACCTGGTCGCCTTCGACCCCGACGGGGAATTCGCCGTCCATGCGGGCGAGTTGCACCACCGCAACCCGGTCACGCCGTACGCCGGACGGACCTTGAGCGGCACCGTCCGCACCACCTGGCTGCGCGGCCGGGCGGTGGACACCGGGGCCGAGCCCTTCGGCCGCCAGCTGCTGCGCCCGGCGCCCTAGGCCGTGTCCAGGCCCTCGCCTCGGGCCCGCCAACTCCCTTACCCACCAAGTCTTCCGAGGAGAGTCAGTGACCACTGCCGACACCCCGAGCGCTCCCTTCACCGAGCTGGTCAACCTGGCCTCCCGGCTGCTCGGTGCGGGCGTCGTCGCCACCAATGAGGACACCTTCGCGGACGCCGAGAACCTGCTGGTGGCCAAGCCGGCCGAGTTCCGCCCGCACACCTTCGGCCACAAGGGCCAGATCATGGACGGCTGGGAGTCCAAGCGCCGCCGCGGCGTCTCCGCCGACCAGCCGCACCCCACCGACCAGGACCACGACTGGGCGATCGTCCGGCTCGGCGTCGGCGGCGTGATCCGCGGCCTGATCGTCGACACCGCCCACTTCACCGGCAACTACCCGGAGAGCGCCTCGGTCGAGGCCGCCTCCGTACCCGGGCACCCCTCGCCCGAGGAGCTGCAGGACGCCGAGTGGACGGCCATCGTGCCGCGCACCCCGCTCCAGGGGGACACCGCCCACGAGTTCGCCGTCCAGGACGACACCCGGTACACCCACGTGCGGCTGAACATCTTCCCGGACGGCGGCGTCGCCCGGCTCCGGGTGCACGGCGAGGTGCTGCCCGACCCGCGCGAACTGGACGGCCTCACCTTCGACCTGGCCGCTCAGGAGTACGGCGGCGTGGCCGAGGCGGCGTCCGACCGCTACTTCTCCTCCCCGCACAACCTGAACGCTCCCGGTCGCGCCTCCGTCATGGGCGAGGGCTGGGAGACCCGTCGTCGGCGCGACAAGGCCAACGACTGGGTTCAGATCGCCCTGGCCGGGGGCGGTGAGGTCCTGGCCGCCGAGGTGGACACCACCCACTTCGTCGCCAATGCCCCCGGCTGGGCCGACCTGATCGGCTTCGACGCCTCGACCGGGCAGGCTGCGACTTCACAGGCACCGGCCGACGGCGAGTGGTTCGAGATCCTGCCCCGCACCCGCCTGCAGCCCGACACCCGGCACCGCTTCCGGCTCGACGTCGGCCGCCCGGTGACCCACGTGCGGATCAACGTCTACCCGGACGGCGGCCTCGCCCGTCTCCGGCTCACCGGCCGCCTCACCGAGGCCGGCCGCGCGGCCCTCGCGCTGCGCTGGTTCAACGCCGTCCCGGCCGCGGAGGCCGCCGCCGCCCTCGCCGAAGCCGGCCTCGACGCGGAGGAGGCCGCCGCCCTGGCCGCCGCCCGCCCGCTGGCGGACCCGGCCGCGGCCACCGCCGCGGTCGCCGGCCTCAAGCCGGCCGACGGCCCGGACGGCGAGCACTCCGCCCGCCGCCGCTCGGCGCTGTGGCGCCTGCTGGGCATCTGAGCGGGGCTCGCCCGCTGCAGCACCCGGCCGCGCCCGCCCGCTCCACCTCTCCACGCACCGCCTTATCGACACCTGAAGGACCCTCCATGTCCAAGATCCTGACCACGGAGTCCGGCGCCCCGGTCGCCGACAACCAGAACTCGGCCTCGGCCGGCGAGTACGGCCCGCTGCTGATCCAGGACCAGCAGCTGCTGGAGAAGCTGGCCCGGTTCAACCGCGAGCGCATCCCGGAGCGCGTCGTGCACGCCCGCGGCTCCGGCGCGTACGGCTACTTCGAGGTCACCGACGAGGTGTCGAAGTACACCCGGGCGGCGTTCCTGTCGGAGGTCGGCAAGCGCACCGAGGTCTTCCTGCGCTTCTCCACGGTGGCCGGCAACCTCGGCGCCAGCGACGCGGTGCGCGACCCGCGCGGCTTCGCGGTGAAGTTCTACACCGAGCAGGGCAACTACGACCTCGTCGGCAACAACACCCCGGTGTTCTTCATCAAGGACCCGGTCAAGTTCCCCGACTTCATCCACTCGCAGAAGCGCGACCCGTACACCGGCGTGCAGGAGGCGGACAACGTCTGGGACTTCTGGGCCCACTCGCCGGCCTCGACCCACCAGATCACCTGGCTGTTCGGCGACCGCGGCATCCCCGCCTCGTACCGCCACATGAACGGCTACGGCTCGCACACCTACCAGTGGGTCAACGCCGAGGGCGAGGCCTACTGGGTGAAGTACCACTTCAAGACCAACCAGGGCATCCGCAGCCTGGACGGCGGCCAGGCCGCCGAGGTGGTCGGCGCCGACGCCGACTCGCACCAGCGCGACCTCCACCAGGCCATCGAGCGGGGCGTGTTCCCGTCCTGGACCCTCTACGTCCAGCTGATGCCGGTCGCCGAGGCCGCGGACTACCGCTTCAACCCCTTCGACCTCACCAAGGTCTGGCCGCACGCCGACTACCCGCTGGTCAAGGTCGGCCGCCTGGTGCTCAACCGGAACCCGGAGAACGTCTTCGCCGAGGTCGAGCAGGCCGCGTTCTCGCCGAACAACTTCGTGCCCGGCATCGGCCCCTCCCCGGACAAGATGCTCCAGGGCCGGCTGTTCGCCTACGCCGACGCCCAGCGCTACCGCCTCGGCGTCAACCACACCCTGCTGCCGGTGAACGCCCCGCGCGCCACCGAGGCCAACAACTACGGCCGGGACGGCTTCATGGCCGCCAACAGCGCCGGCCGCGGCAAGAACTACGAGCCCAACTCGTACGACGGCCCGGCCCAGACCGACAGCGCGCTCGCCGCGCCGGTCAAGGTCGACGGCTACACCGGCACCTACACCACGCCGGCCCACACCAAGGACGACGACTTCTTCCAGGCCGGCGAGCTCTACCGGCTGATGTCGGAGGGCGAGAAGACCCGCCTGATCGACAACATCGCTGGCTTCCTGTCGCAGGTCACCCGGGACGACGTGGTGGAGAAGAACCTCGCCCACTTCCACGCCGCCGACGAGGAGTACGGCGCCCGCCTGGAGGCCGCCGTCGCCAAGCTCCGCGCGGGCGACGAGGGCTGACCCTTCGCGGGCCGACTCCCTCGTACCTCCCGTACCCTCCGTACCCTCCGCACCCTCAGGACCGCCGGGGCCCGCACCCCGGCGGCTCCACGACGGGCCCCTCCCCCCGGGCAGTGGGGGAGGGGCCCGTCGGGCTTCCCGGGGGCGCCGAGGCGGACGAGCTGCCGGGCGCGGGTTCCGTCCGTGCGGGGCGCGGGGCCCCTTGTACCAGCCAACCGGCCGTGCTCCACGGAATGTTCACGGATATTCACGGACAGCAGTCGCCCGGGGCCCGGGGTGGATAGGCTGGAGACCGCCCGCGGTCGCTCCGTGGGGGGACATCGGAAGGGGACGACATGTCGACACCAGCCCCGGGTCGTCACGCCGCGCTGGACCAGGGCCCGACGGGCCCGTTCACCTCCCTGCAGCACGCCCTCAGACTGCTGGAGGCCGTCGACCGGCACCCCGACGGCGTCACCCTGGTCGGGCTCGCGCGGGAGACCTCGCTGGGCCTGCCGACCGTCCGCCGGCTCGCCGAGATCCTCGAGATCGAGGGCTACCTCCAGTGCCAGGACGGCGGTTGGGTGCTCGGCGGCACCTTCGCCCTGCTCGGGCAGCAGAACCGGGAGCAGCTCGTCAAGGCCCGGCTGAACCGCAAACTCGCCGAACTCCGGGACGAGTTGGGCGCAGCGGTCTACTTCTCCCGGTACCACGACGGGGAGTTGTCGGTCGAGGCGGTCTCGGCCGCCGACTACGCGCCCGCCGTGCAGGAGTGGGTGGACTTCCGCGCCACCGCGCACGCCAGCGCGATCGGCAAGTGCCTGCTCAGCCAACTCGACGCGGACGGCCGGCGGGACCACCTCTCCCGGCACCCGGTCGCCCGGCTGACCTCCCGCACCGTCACCGACGCCGACCAGCTGATGCACCGGCTGGAGCGCCAGCCCGCGACGGTGCCGGTGCTGGACATCCAGGAGTACGCGCTCGGCACGGTCTGCGCGGCGGTGCCGATCACGGCGGGCAGTACGGTCGGCTGCCTGGCCACCTCGATGCCGGTGGACAACATCCACAAGCTCAGGGCTGCCGCCGAACTGCTGGCGGCCCGGGCGGCGCCGCTGATGCTGGCGATGGCGGTCTGAGCACCGCTCACTCGTGGGGCCCCGTCGGACGCGTCGTCCGGCGGGGCCCGCGTGCTTTCCACGGAAGGGTTTCGGGGGGTACCCGGCGGTGCACATCACTTATTAGACTCGATGTCGATAAGAGTGGTCGAATCCCTTGTCCCCACCGCTACCGGCGAGTACGTTTCCGAGAGTCGAGCCGCCGCCCCCAGGTCAGGAGGGCCTGCCATGCCCCGCTCCACCCCCGTCCCCGCCGTCGCCGCCCCCGCCGCGCGGGTGCACGAGAGCCTCGTCCTGGAGCCCCGGGACGTCCGCTTCGACTGGGCCCGGCTGCCGCTGCACTGGATCCCGGACGAGCCGATGGCCACCCACGTGATCAACGTGCTGCACCTGCTGCTGCCGGAGGGCGAGCGCTGGTTCGTCAAGGTGTTCAAGGAGGCGCTGCCGCTGATCCGGGACGAGCAGCTGCGCGAGGAGGTGCTCGGCTTCATCGGGCAGGAGGCCATCCACGCCGAGGCCCACCAGGAGGTGCTCGACCACCTGCTCGGCCAGGGCCTCGACCCGCGCCCGTACGTCCGGCAGATCTCCTGGCTGTTCCAGCGCGTCCTCGGCGACAAGCCGGGCCTGACGTCGGCGCAGCGGCGGGAGAACGTCATCGAACGGGTCGCCTTCGTCGCGGCGATCGAGCACTTCACCGCCTTCCTCGGCAACTGGGCGCTCAACTCCCCGGGCCTGGACCGGGCCAAGGCCGACCCGACGATGCTGGACCTGCTGCGCTGGCACGGCGCCGAGGAGGTCGAGCACCGCAGTGTGGCCTTCGACCTGATGGTCCACCTGGACCCGGGCTACCTGCGGCGGGTCCGCGGCATGGTGATCTCCGGGCCGCTGCTGGTGCACCTCTGGGTGCGCGGCGCCCGCTTCCTGCTCGCCGCCGACCCGACCCTGGAGGGGCGGCTCAAGCCCACCTGGCGGGAGGCGGGCCGGATCGCCAGGCGTGGACTGCTGCCGGACCCGATCCGCTCCGTCCGCTCCGGGCTGCGCTATCTCCGGCCGGGCTACCACCCGACCCAGGAGGGCTCCTCCAGTCAGGCGCTGGGCTACCTCGCCACCTCCCCGGCCGCCCGGGCTGCGGCCGGGCGGGGGTGACGGGGAACAGCTGACAGCTGACAGGTTTCAACGAACAGCGAACGTTATCTGTTCGCTGAAATCTGAAATCTGAAATCTGAAATCTGAAATCTGTCAGTTGTCAGCCGTCAGTCGTCGGCCGCCAGCTTGCCGCCCGCGCCGCCGCCCGCCCGCCCGCCGCCCGCCCCCTCTCCCCGCCAAGGATCCGCCCGGATGGACCTGCTCACCCCGCCCCCCGACCTCTACGGCCGCCCCCGCGCCGACGGCTTCATGCGCTGGCTCACCGCCTTCGGTGACCGCTACTCCCCGGCGCTCGGCGGCCCGCTGCTGCGCCGCAACCCCCGCCGCCCGCACAGCCGCCCGACCCCGCTGCTCCGGCTGGTCGTCGCCGAGCGCCGCCAACTCGCCTCCGACGTGATCGAGTTGACCCTCGCCGACCCCTCCGGCGGTCAACTGCCGCCCTGGCAGCCCGGCGCCCACCTGCGGCTCGCCCTGCCCTCCGGCCGCGAGCGCCACTACTCGCTCAGCGGCGACCCCGCCGACCGCCGGCACTACCGGATCGCCGTCCGGCGGCTGCCCGGCGGCGGTGGAGGGTCCGTCGAGGTCCACGACACCCTGCACCCGGGCGCCCGCCTCGCCGCCCGCCGCCCGCGCAACGGCTTCGCCTTCTGCGCCGAGCCCGCTGTCCTCCTGCTGGCCGGCGGCATCGGCGTCACCCCGCTCCTCCCGATGGCCCGCGAGGCCCAACGGCACGGCCTCGACTGGAAGTTGGTGCACGTCGGCCGCAGCGCCGACACCCTCCCGTACACCGACGAGCTGCGCGCCCTCGACCCGCACCGGGTCGTGCTGCGCACCGACGACGAGCACGGCGGTGTCCCCACCGGCGCCGAACTCCTCGCCCACGCCCCGCGCGGCGCCGCCGTCTACTGCTGCGGCCCGGCCCCGATGCTCGCCGCCGTCCAGGCGGCACTGGACGAATCCTCCGCCACCGCCCTGCACTTCGAGCGCTTCGGCGCCGCTCCGGTCGCCGACGGCCGGCCCTTCGCCGTCCGGCTCGGCGCCGACGGCCCGACCCTGGACGTCCCCGCCGACCGTTCCGCCCTGGACGTGCTGCGCGAGGCCCGCCCCGACCTCCCGTACTCCTGCCACCAGGGCTTCTGCGGCACCTGCGAGGTCCGTCTGCTGGCCGGTACGCCCGAGCACCGGGACCGCCGCCTCACCCCCGAGCAGCGTGCCGCCGGCGCCCTGCTGCCCTGCGTCTCCCGCGCCGCCGAGGGTGAGACCCTCGTGCTCGACCTCGACGTCTAGAAGGAGCCCCCCGATGCCCCCGACGGCGTATGCGATGCCGACGTTCTCCTACTCCGAGCGCGACCTCGCCCGCTTCCGCGAGACCCAGCAACTCGCCTACCACTGCGCCGAACAGGTCGCCGCCTGGATCGAACCCGGGGTCACCGAGCGCCAGACCACCGCCGAGCTGCGCCGCCGCCTGGTCGCCGCCGGGGTGCAGGACTTCTTCCACGTCCCCTTCGCCTGGTTCGGCGACCGTACGGCCTTCCGGCACTTCCACACCCCGCTGCAGTTCTTCGCCGGCAACCGCCGCCTGGAGGAGGGCATGCCGTACGTGCTGGACTGCGCGCCCGTCGTGGACGGCTACACCGCCGACATCGGCTACGGCGGCAAGGTCGGCGAGAACCGGGTCTGGGACCGGCTGGCCGCCGACCTCCAGGTCTACCGCGAGCTGATCCTCACCGAGGTGCGCGCCCGCAAGCCGCTCAACGAGGTATACGCGGCGGTGGACGCGCAGATCGCCGCGCACGGCTACGACAACCGGCACCAGGTCTACCCGGGCCGGGTGATCGGCCACCAGGTCACCCGCAACACGGCGCGCGGCCCGGCCGGGGTGAACGTCTTCGGCTTCGGCGTACGCACCCTGCAGACCCTCGGCCGCGAGCTCATCTCCGAGCGTCTGCACGGCCGTTCGCCGCTGTGGGCGGACGGACGGTCGTCCCGGCACGCGCCCACTCCGGGGCTGTGGGCGGTCGAGCCGCACATCGGGTTCCGTGGCGTGGGCATCAAGTTCGAGGAACTGCTGGTGGTCACCGAGGACGACGCCTACTGGCTGGACGACGACCTCCCGCACGTCCGCCGCTGGACCGCCGCCGCTACCGCCACCACCCCCGCCCCCGCCGAGCCGACCGCCCCCGCCGAGCCAGCCGCTGCCGCCCCCGCCGAGCCGACCGCCCCCGCCGAGCCAGCCGCTGCCGCCACCGCCGAGCCGACCGCCCAGGAGGCCACCCGATGACGACCCCCACCCGCCGCCGGACCGTCCACTCCGGCGGCATCCCGCTCGCCGTCTTCGAGCAGGGCGACCCCGAGGCCCCCACCGTCCTCCTGGTGCACGGCTACCCGGACACCCACACCGTCTGGGACGACATCGCCGCCGACCTCGCCCGCGACCACCACGTGGTCCGCTACGACGTGCGCGGCGCCGGCGAGTCGGGCGCCCCGGCGCACCGCGACGGCTACCGCCTGGAGCAGCTCGCCGACGACCTGTTCGCCGTCGCCGACGCCGTCAGCCCGGACCGCCCGGTCCACCTGGTCGCCCACGACTGGGGCTCGATCCAGTCCTGGGAGGCCGTCACCGCCCCCGGTGCCGAGCGCCGGATCGCCTCCTACACCACCCTGTCCGGCCCCAGCCTGGACCACATGGGCTTCTGGCTGCGCCACCGGCTGCGCCGCCCCACCCCGCGCCACCTCCGCCAACTGCTGCACCAGGGCGCGCACTCCTGGTACATCACCGCCTTCCACCTGCCCTTCCTCGCCCCGGCCGTGTGGCGCCTCGGCCTCGCCCGGGCCTGGCCGCGGGTGCTGCGCGACCTGGAGCACGTCACCCCGCGGGCCGACCACCCGCAGCGCACCCTGCGCCGCGACGCGGTCCGCGGCATCGAGCTGTACCGCGCCAACTTCCGCCCCACACTGGGGAGTCCGCGCGAACGGACGACCGAGGTGCCGGTCCAGCTGGTCACCCTCACCCGGGACCGCTACGTCGGCACCTACCTCTCCGAGGGCCTGGAACGCTGGGTGCCCCGCCTGACCCGCCGCACCCTGCACGCCGGCCACTGGTCGGCGCTGCTGGAGAAGGGATCCGCCGTGGCCGGCATGGTCCGCGAGTTCACCGCCCGGATCGACACCGGCAGCGCGACAGGGGCCCAGGAGTCGGGAGGAGCCCAAGAGTCGGGAGGCGCCCAAGAGTCGGACGGCGACGGGCGGTTGGTGGTGGTCACCGGCGGCGGCAGCGGCATCGGCCGGGCCACCGCGCTCGCCTTCGCCGAGGACGGCGCCCGGGTGGTGGTCTGCGACCTCGACCTCGCGGCCGCCGAGCGCACCGCCGAACTCGCCTCCCTGATCGGCCCGCAGGCGCACGCCTACCAGGTGGACGTCTCCGACGGCGCCGCGATGGACGCCTTCGCGCAGCGCGTCGCCGCCGAGCACGGCGTGCCCGACGTGATGGTCAACAACGCCGGTATCGGCCACTCCGGGACGTTCCTGCAGACCACCGAGAAGGAGTGGCAGCGCGTCCTGGACGTCAATCTCTGGGGCGTCATCCACGGCTGCCGCGCCTTCGGCACCCTGATGGCCGACCGGGGTCAGGGCGGCCACATCGTCAACGTCTCCTCGGCCGCCGCCTATCTGCCCGCCAAGGCGCTCACCGCCTACGCCACCAGCAAGGCCGCCGTCTTCATGCTCTCCGACTGCCTGCGCGCCGAGTTCGTCGACCACGGCATCGGCGTCTCCACCATCTGCCCGGGCATCGTGAACACCAACATCACCCGCACCTCCACCTTCTCCGCGACCACGGCCGCCGAGCAGTCCGCCAAGCGGGCCCGCGCGGCCAAGCTCTACGCCCGCCGCGGCTTCCCGCCGGAGAAGGTGGCCGCCGCCATCGTCACCGCCGTCCGCACCGGCAAGCCGGTCGTCCCGGTCACCCCCGAGGCCAAGGCCGCCCGCCTCCTCTCCCGCCTCAGCCCCGGCCTGCTCCGCCTCGCAGCCCGCCTCAACGTCACCTGAGCGGCCCCCGGGCGGCCCGCAGCGGCCGCCCGGGCCTGTGAGAGCATCGAGGCCCATGGAGATGACAACAGCTCTGTGGTCCTTCGCCCTCGTCGTGGGGCTGCTCACCCTCACTCCCGGGCTCGACACCGCGTTGATCCTGCGGACGTCCGCGCTGGGGCGGCGGCGGCAGGCATGGGGGGTCGTGCTGGGGATCCAGACCGGGACGCTGATCTGGGGGACGCTGACCTCGGCGGGCGTGACGGCGCTGCTCACCGCCTCGCAGGTGGCGTACGAGGTGCTGCGCTGGGCCGGTGCCGCCTACCTGGTGTGGATGGGCGTCGGGATGCTGCGCAAGCGCGGGGCGGAGGCCGGGGCCGAGGAGGAGCCGGCCGAGGGCGGGTTCGTCCACGGCTGGCGGCGCGGGACGCTGACCAATCTGCTCAACCCCAAGGTCGGGGTGTTCTACGTGGCGGTGCTGCCGCAGTTCATCCCGGCCGGGGCCCCGCACTTCGCCGCCGGGGTGGCGCTGACCTGCGTGCACGTGGTGGAGGGCGTGCTGTGGTCGACGGTCCTGGTCGGCTTCGCCCGGGTGCTGCGCGGTTGGCTGCGCCGCCCGGCCGCCCGGCGGGCGATGGACCGGGTGACCGGCGCGGTGGTGGTGGGCTTCGGCCTCAAGCTGGCGCTGGCCGACTGAGCCGAGCCGCCGTACGAGACCGGCCCAAGCCGGGCCGCAGCCGGGTTCAGGCCGGTGCGATCCGCCGCAGCCCCTCGCGCAGATCGTCGGCGTTCATGGCGATGCGGACGTTCACGTTCGCCTCCAGCCGTAGCCAGAACGGCTCGCAGATCGCGACGATGGAGGCTTCGTCCGGTACGTCCACGACGAGTAGCATGCTGCGGCGGCCGTCGCCGCTGGCGAAGAAGTACGAGGCCTCGGGCTTGAGTTGGCCGAGGAGGCGTTCCAGTTCGGTGCCCATCGAGCCGTCGGCGATGAGCTTGTTGGAGGCAGCGGTGTCGAGGGTGACATCCAGCAGGGCGCGCATGGTCCCCGCTCCTTCCCCGGGCTCGGGGTGAGTCCGCACCTCCAGCCTCCCGCCGCCGTCGCGGCCACGCAACGTGACACCGGAGCGGCCACGCACCGTGGGACCGGCCCCCCGGACGGTCCTCAGACCGCGTACGTCCGGCCGCGTGCGTACCGGCCGCGTACGTCCGGCCGCGTACCTCAGGCCGCGTGCGTCAGGCCGCGTGCGTCCGGCGGGCGTGCGTCCGGCCGCGTACGTCAGGCCGCGTGCGTCCGGCGGGCGTGCGTCCGGTGCGCGGGCGTCGGCTCCTCCGCGGCTGGCGGCGCGGTGTCGTGGTGGATCGGCCCGTCGCCGGCGCTCAGCGGCAGGCAGCTGCCACCGCGGCGGTGGGCGATGATCTCGGCGGCGACCGAGACGGCGGTCTCCTCGGGGGTGCGGGCGCCGAGGTCGAGGCCGATGGGGGAGCGCAGCCGGGCGAGTTCGGCGTCGGTGAGGCCGGCGTCGCGGAGTTTGGCCTGCCGGTCGCGGTGGGTGCGCCGGGAGCCCATGGCGCCGACGTAGCCGACCGGCAGGCGCAGGGCGCGTTCGAGCAGCGGGACGTCGAACTTGGCGTCGTGGGTGAGCACGCAGAGCACGGTGCGGCCGTCGATCCGGCCGAGCTGGGAGTCCAGGTAGCGGTGCGGCCAGTCGACGACGACCTCGTCGGCCTCGGGGAAGCGCCGGGTGGTGGCGAAGACGGGCCGGGCGTCGCAGACGGTGACGTGGTAGCCGAGGAACTTGCCGATCCGCACGACGGCGGCGGCGAAGTCGATCGCGCCGAAGACGAGCATCCGGGGCGCGGGCACGTAGGACTCGACGAAGCAGGTGACCGTCCCCTGTTCCTGTTCGTCGCAGGGCCGGCCGTCGAGGCCGAGCACGATCCGTCCGGTGCGTCCGGCGTCGAGCATGGCCCGGGCCTCCGTGACGAGGGCGCGTTCGAGCGCGCCGACGGTGGACGGTCCGACGCTGAGCGCGCCGTGCTGGCCCTCGGCGGTGACGGCGAGGGTGGCGCCGAGGAGTCCGGCCGGGCCGTCGATCACCCGGGCGAGGGCGACGGGCGTCCCGGCGGCGATGTGGCGCAGGCCGGCGTCCATGCCCGGGTCGGTGCCGGGCACGACCGGCTGGACGAACACGTCGAGGATCCCGCCGCAGGTCAGGCCGACGGCGAAGGCGTCCTCGTCGCTGTAGCCGAAGCGTTCCAGGACGGGTTCGCCGGATTCGAGGGCGGCCTGGCAGAGCTCGTAGACGGCGCCTTCGACGCAGCCGCCGGAGACGCTGCCGACGGCTTCCCCGGCGGCGTCGACGGCCAGCGCCGCCCCGGGGTCGCGCGGGGCGCTGCCGGAGACGCCGACGACGGTGGCCACGGCGAAGGAGCGCCCGGACGCGTGCCAGGCCTGCAACTGCTCGGCGATGTCCTGCATGTCGGATGCTCCTTACACGTTTCGACAGTAGCGGGGGCGCCGCCGTACGGGAAACGATCCCGTACGGCGGCGGTGGTGATCAAAGGTGCACTCAGTGCACGCCCAGCCAGGACTTGACGGGGCTGAGGGCGAAGTACACGACGAACACCGCGGTGAGGACCCACATCAGCAGGCCGGGCTCGCGCCACTTGCCCTGGCCGGCCTTGATCACCGAGTAGGAGATGACGCCGGCGGCGACGCCCGCGGTGATGCTGTAGGTGAACGGCATCAGTACGGAGGTGAGGAAGGCCGGGATGGCGACCTCGCGGTCGGACCAGTCGATGTGCCGGGCCTGGCTCATCATCATCGAGCCGATCACCACCAGGGCGGCGGAGGCGACCTCGACCGGGACGATGCCGGCCAGCGGCGAGAAGAACAGCATCAGGGCGAACAGGCCGCCGGTGACGGTGGAGGCGAGGCCGGTGCGGGCGCCGTCGCCGACGCCGGTGGCGGACTCGACGAAGACGGTCTGTCCGGAGGCGCCGGCCAGGCCGCCGACCGCGCCGCCGGCGCCGTCGATGAACAGGGCCTTGGACAGGCCGGGCATCCGGCCCTGCCGGTCGGCGAGCCCGGCCTCGGTGCCGACGCCGATGATGGTGGCCATCGCGTCGAAGAAGCCGGCCAGCACGAGGGTGAACACGGCCACCGAGGCGCTGATCGCGCCCAGACCCTTGCCGCCGAAGGCGCCGAACAGGTCGACGTGGCCGAAGAGGCTGAAGTCGGGGGCGGCGACGGGGCTTCCGGGCCACACCGGGACGGAGTTGCCCCAGGCCTTTGCGGGTACGTCGGCGAGCTTGTTGACGACGACGGCGACCACGGTGCCGCCGGCGATGCCGATCAGGATCGCGCCGCGCACGCCGCGCGCCATCAGCACGAAGATCGTGAGCACGGTGAGGCAGAAGATCAGGACGGGCCAGCCGGAGAGTTCGCCGAAGGGGCCGAGCGACAGCGGGGTGGGGCCGCCGGTGTGCACGAAGCCGGCCTTGTAGAGCCCGATGACGGTGACGAACAGGCCGATGCCGATGGTGATCGCGTGCTTGAGCGGCAGTGGGATGCCGTTCATGATCTTCTCGCGCAGTCCGGAGACCACCAGCAGCACGATCAGCAGGCCGTAGATCACGCACAGGCCCATGGCCTGGGGCCAGGTGGTGTGCGGTACGACGAGCGCGGAGACCGCGCCGGAGACGGAGAGCCCGGCCGCCAGCGCGAGCGGCACGTTGCCGACCACGCCCATCAGGATGGTGGTGACGGCGGCGGCCAGGGCGGTGGCGGTGGTCAGCGCGGCGTGGTCGAGCTTGACGCCGTTGACGTCCGCGCCGCCGAGGATCAGCGGGTTGAGCAGGATGATGTACGCCATCGCCATGAACGTGGTGAGGCCACCGCGTAGTTCGTTGGCGAGGGTCGAGCCGCGGGCCGAGATCTTGAAGTACGCGTCGAGCGCGCCCTTGGGCTCCGCTGTCGAGGACGAGGGGTGGGGCTCGTCCTCGGCGGGTCTGTCTGTTTCAGTGGTGCCGGGCTCCGTGGGGATCCTGGTCATGTCCACTCCCAAGTGTCAAAGGGGGTTGGGGTGGGCGAGCCGACCTGACTGCCAGTCAACGAAGTTGGCACAGGGGGACGGTATCGACTCACTGGTGGCACTCGTAGGGGAGTGCCAGCGGTGCGGATGGGGCGGTGCGTTGTGGTGGCGCCTGGTGGTGGTGCCTTGTACCGGCGCCTGGTGGTGGTGCGTTGTGCTGGTGGCGCGGATGAGGGTGGTGCGCACCACTGCGGAACCCCGGCGTGGGCAGGGCAGCGGATGTGGGGGGTGGGGGTCCCGGGGCGGTGGGGAAGACGTGTCACCGCCCCGGGAAGTACTGCCGTGGTGGAGGCTCGCTGGTCGAACTCCCGGGATCAGCCGGGCTGTTCGGTGGTCAGGTGCTCCGGCCGGACCGGGATCCGGTTGAGCGCGAGCCCGGTCGCGTTGCGGATAGCCGCCACGATCGAGGGGGTCGCCGACACGGTCGGCGCCTCGCCGACGCCGCGCAGCCCGTACGGGGCGTGCGGGTCGGGCAGTTCGAGGACGTCCACCGGGATCGGCGGGGTGTCCAGGATGGTGGGGATCAGGTAGTCGGTGAAGGAGGCGTTGCGCACCTTCCCGTCCCGGACGATGATCTCCTCCATCACGGCCAGGCCGAGCGCCTGGGTGCAGCCGCCCTGGATCTGGCCGACCACGGAGAGCGGGTTGAGCGCCTTGCCGACGTCCTGGACGGCGGTCAGCTCGACCACCTTGACCAGGCCGAGTTCCACGTCCACGTCCACCACGGCACGGTTGGCGCAGAAGGTGTACTGGACGTGGCCGAAGCCCTGGCCGGTCTCCTTGTCGAAGGCCTGGGTGGGCCGGTGGTGGTGCTCGCGGGTGAGGTCGATGGCCTCGTCGCCGAGCAGGTCCACCATGGGCACCAGCACGCCGGCGCTCTCCGAGACGACCTTGCCGCCGGTCAGCGTGATGTCCTTGTGGGTCCAGCCGTAGCGGCGCCGGCCCTTCTCGATCAGCTCCCGCCGGACGGCCTCGGCGGCGAGCTTCACGGCGCCGCCGGTCATGTACGTCTGGCGCGAGGCGGAGGTCGAACCGGCCGATCCCACTTCGGTGTTGGCCGGGTGGATGGTGACCTGCTCGACGCCCAGCTCGGTGCGGGCGATCTGGGCGTGCACGGTGACGCCGCCCTGGCCGACCTCCGCCATCGCGGTGTGCACCATGGCGACCGGCTCGCCGCCGATCACCTCCAGGCGCACCCGGGCGGTGGAGTAGTCGTCGAAGCCCTCGGAGAAGCCGACGTTCTTGATGCCGACCGAGTAGCCGACCCCGCGCACGATGCCCTCGCCGTGCGAGGTGTTGGAGAGCGCGCCGGGCAGCGAGCGTACGTCGAGGTGCTCGGTGTCCAGCGGCGGCGGCAGCGGCATGTCCTTGGCCCGCTGCAGCAGTTCGGCCACGGGGGCGGGGGAGTCGATCTGCTGGCCGGTGGGCATGAAGTCGCCCTCCGACATCGCGTTCAGCTGCCGCAACTCGACCGGGTCCATGCCGAGTTCGGCGGCCAGCTTGTCCATCTGGGTCTCGTAGCCGAAGGCCGCCTGGACGGCCCCGAAGCCGCGCATCGCCCCGCAGGACGGGTTGTTGCTGTAGAGCGCGATGGCGTGCATCTTGACGTTCGGGATCACGTACGGCCCGTGCCCCAGCGAGGCCGCGTTGCCGACGACGGCCGGGGAGGCGGAGGCGTAGGCGCCGCCGTCCAGCACGATCCGGCAGTCGGCGAAGACCAGCTTGCCGTCGCGGGTGGCGCCGTGCTCGTAGTGCATCCGTGCCGGGTGGCGGTGGACGTGGCCGTAGAAGGACTCGTCCCGGGAGTACACGATCTTGACCGGCTTGCCGGTGTGCTGGGCCAGCAGGCAGGCGTGGATCTGCATCGAGATGTCCTCGCGGCCGCCGAAGGCGCCGCCGACCCCGGCCAGGGTGAGCCGGACCTTCTCCTCGGGCAGGTCCAGCACCGGGGCCATCTGCTCGCGGTCCACGTGCAGCCACTGGGTGGCGATGTAGAGGTCGATGCCGCCGTCCTCGGCGGGCACGGCCAGGCCGGACTCGGGGCCCAGGAAGGCCTGGTCCTGCATGCCGACCTCGTAGTCGCCGCTGACGATGACGTCCGCCATCGCCCGCACCTCGTCGGTCACGCCGAGGCCGGAGACCAGCTTCTGCTCGTGGCAGATGTTGCCGTACGCGTGGGACTTGTACTCGTGCGGCTCGTGCACGTACCCGTGGGTCTCCGGGTCGAGGCACTGCTCCTCGGTGACGATCGGGGTGAGCACCTCGTACTCGACCTTGATCTTCTTCACCGCGCGCCGGGCCGTCTCCGGGTGGTCGGCGGCGACCAGGGCGATCGCCTCGCCGTGGTAGCGGACCTTGTCGATCGCCAGGGCCGGCTGGTCCTGGATCTCCAGGCCGTAGTACTTGGAGCCGGGGATGTCCTCGTGGGTGAGCACCGCGTAGACGCCGGGCACCTTGAGCGCCTCGGAGATGTCCACCGAGAGGATGTTGGCCCGGGGGTGCGGCGAGCGCAGCGCCATACCCCAGAGCATGTCCTCGTGCCACAGGTCCGAGGAGTAGGCGAACTCGCCCTTGACCTTCAGGTTGCCGTCCGGGCGCAGCGGCGAGCCGCCGATGCCGTCCTTCGAGGCCTGGTTGATGTTCTGCAGGTTCTTCTGGCCCTGGATCGTCCTGGTGCTCATGCCGAAGCCCCCTCACCGGCGCACTTGCGGGCGGAGGCGAGCCGCACCGCGTCCATGATCTTCTCGTAGCCGGTGCAGCGGCAGAGGTTGCCCGACAGCGCCTCGCGGATGTCGTTGTCGCTCGGCTGGGAGTCCTTCTCCAGCAGGGCGTCGGTCTGCACCAGCAGCCCCGGGGTGCAGAAGCCGCACTGGACGGCCCCGGCGTCGACGAACGCCTGCTGGACCAGGCCCAGTTCGCCGTTCTCCTCGGCCAGGCCCTCGACCGTGCGCACCTCGCGGTCCTGCACCTGGCCGGCCGCGACCAGGCAGGAGCAGACCGGCACGCCGTCCAGGTAGACGGTGCAGGAGCCGCACTCGCCCTGCTCGCAGGCGTTCTTCGACCCGGGCAGGCCGACCCGCTCGCGCAGCACGTAGAGCAGGCTCTCGCCCTCCCACACGTCGTCGGCCTCGACCGGCTTGCCGTTGGCGGTGAACGTGACCTTCATGCCGCGCTCCTGATCTGCTTGCTGTAGTCGTTCCAACACCAGGTGAGGGTGCGGCGGGCCATCACGGCCAGCGCGTGCCGCCGGTAGTCGGCGGTGCCGCGGACGTCGTCGATGGGGGAGGCGGCGGCCTTCACCAGCTCGCCGAAGCGCTGGATCACCTCGGTGCCGAGCAGTTCCCCGGACTCCCAGAGCCCGCGCTCGGCGAGCACGCCCTGGAGGTACTCCTCGGCCTCGACGGCGCGGCGCGGCGTGGGGGCAGCCGAACCGATACCGGTGCCGACGGTGCCGTTCTTCGGGTGAAGGGCGAAACCGAAGGCGCAGACCGCGATCACCATCGCGTTGCGGGTGCCGATCTTCGAGAACTGCTGCGGGCCGTCCGCGACCGGGATGTGCACGGCCCGGATCAGCTCGTCGGCCGCCAGGCTGTTGCGCTTCACGCCGACGTAGAACTCGTCGATCGGGATCAGCCGGGTGCCGCGCACCGAGGCCGCCTCGACGAAGACGTCCCGACCGGCCGCCAGCAGCGCGGGGTGCGCGTCACCGGCCGGGGAGGCGCCGCCGAGGTTGCCGCCGACGCCGCCGCGGTTGCGGATCTGCGGCGAGCCGACGGTGTGGGCCGCCAGGGCGAGCCCGGGCAGCGGCCCGGACAGCTCCGAGATGATCCGGGCGTACGGGACGGAGGCGCCGAGTCGGACGACGCTGCCGTCGTTCGTCCATTCGGTGAGCTCGGTGACGCGGTTCAGGTCGAGAATCGCGGATGGCCGGTGCACGTCGAAGTTCAGCTCGACCATGACGTCCGTGCCGCCCGCGATGGGCAGCGCGGTCGGGTACTCAGCCTTCGCCGCGAGAGCCTCGTCCCAGGTGGCGGGCCGAAGGAACTCCATGCGGGTTTCTCCTCAGGTCTTCGCCGACCGGGTGTCCGGCGGCGTGTCGCCCAGTGAACTCCTGTGACGCGGCCCACTGGCAGTCACCGATGGCATGAAGCCCCGGCTGTGAGCCCGCCCGGCATCCTGTACGTTCCTCTAAGCAGGAGAATCCGCAGCCCAGGTGTTCGCCGAGTGCTACCTACGACCGTAATCCGGCCGTGATTCGCGGGCTACGGGCCCGTAACCCGGCGGCCCGCTGGTACGTAACGCCGAGCACGGATGTTCGGGCACACTGTCACCCCCGGACGGCGTGCCCGGCAGCCCCCCACCCCCGTCCAGGCCCCCGTCCAGGCCCCGATCCCCGCTTCCACCCCCGCTTCCACCCCGCTTTGCCACCCCGTTCCAGCCCCCGTTAGGAGTCCGCGGATGCGTGTCCGTGACCTGCTCGCCCCCGGCGCCCCCCGACTGCGCCTGCTCGCGGCGGAGGAGGAGCTGGACCGGCAGGTCAGCGGTGTGATGACCACGGACCTGCACGACCCCGGCCGCTACCTGCACGGCGGCGAGCTGGTGCTCACCGGGATGCTCTGGCGCGGCGGCCCCGCCGACTCCGAGCGCTTCGTGCGGACCATCGCGGCCGGCGGCGCGGTCGCCCTGGCGGCCGGCGAGGCCGAGGTCGGCCCGGTGCCCGAGGACCTGGTCGAGGCCTGCCGCCGGCACCGGATGCCGCTGCTGGCCGTCCCCGACGACATCGCCTTCGGCACCGTCACCGAGTTCATCGGCCGTCAGGTCTCCGCCGACCGCGCCGCCGACCTCGCCGCCCTGGTCGACCGGCACCGGCTGCTGGTCTCGGCGGCCGGCGGCGGCGGACTGGACGCCGTGCTGGACCTGCTCGGCGGCGACCTCGACCTGGACTGCTGGGTGCTCACCCCGACCGGCGCGGTGATCGCCGGCCCGGCCGACCGGCTCACCGCCGAGGACCGCGACCAGCTGGTCCGCGCCCACCTCGCCGCCCAGCGCCAGCGCCGCCGCCCCCCGCACCGGGCCCGACTGGCCGGCGGCGCCTACTCGCTGCTGCCCGCCGCGGCCTCCGCCGAGCACGAGGCACCGCTGGTCGACTGGGTGCTCGCGGTGGCCGGCGACGTCACCGAATGGACCACCAAGCGCCAGCAGCTCGCCGAGAACCTGGCCCGGCTGGTCGCCGCCGAGCGCCACCGCCGGGACGAGGGCCGCCGGCTGCGCCGCCGACTGGCCGACGAACTGCTCGCCCTGCTGCGCCGCGACGCCGACCCGGCCGAGATCAGCCGCACCCTGTACGCCTCCTCGGCGATGGCCGCCCGCTACGAGAGCCCCGAGCCCAAGTCCCCGGCCCAGGACGCCTCCTGGCTGGTGCTCAGTGCCGAGGGCACCGGCCTGCCCGAGGGCACCGTACGGGCCGTGCTGGAGGAGGCGCTCGGCGGCACCGGTGACCGCGCCCTGGTCGCCGGGGCGGGCAACGGCGCCGTGGTGGTGCTGCCCGCGCTGGACACTCCGGTGCCCGCCGACACCCTGCGCGAGCTGCTCGCCCCGCTGGAGGCCGGGCTGGGCTCGGAGGGCCGGATCACCCTCGGCGTCTCCGCCCCCGCCTCCGAGGCCGGCGGCCTGCGCGGCGCCCTGGAGGAGGCCCGGCACGCCCGTCGGATCGCCGCCGCCCGGGTCGGCCGGGTCTGCGTCGCGGGCCCCGAGGAGCTGGCCTCGCACGTGCTGCTGCTGGCCGCCGTCCCGGACGAGGTCCGCCGCGCCTTCCGCAGCCGGCTGCTGGACAAGGTGATCTCGTACGACATCGAGCACCAGGCGGACCTGGTCCGCACCCTGGAGGCCTTCCTGCGCTCGGACGGCTCCTGGACCCGCTGCGCCGGGCAGCTGCACGTCCACGTGAACACCCTGCGCTACCGGATCGGCCGGATCGAGGAGCTGACCGGGCGGGACCTCTCCCGCCTGGAGGACCGGGTGGACTTCTACCTGGCGCTGGAACTGGCCTGACCGTTTCCTGACAGTTCTGCCCGATGAACACCGGCCCCAGGAACGGCCGCTTCCTGGGAGGTCACTGGAGGGCGCCGGAACCGGCCGGGAACAGCCAGGAGTGGATGGAATCGGCCGGGGGCCCGCCGCGATCACTCGCGACGGGCCCCCGGCCGTTCCGGCGGTGCCGGTCGGTCACTGCACCGGGATGATCCCGGTCAGCCACTCGAAGGCGCTCGGGACCATCCGCTTCCACATGTCGGTGGTGTGCGGGCCGGTGCTCTCCTCGACCTGGATCTTGGTCGGCTCCTTGGCCGCGGCGGCGATCGCCTGGCCGTCCTCGTAGCCGTCGCCCTTGGCGCCGCTGACCAGCAGGGCGACCTTCGGCGGCTGCTGGGCGGACTTGAGGATGTTGACCGGGTTGTTCTCGGTGCGCAGCTTCGGGTCCTTGCCGACCAACGAGTCGCCCTCGGTGGCCGGGTCGTTGTAGCCGGACATCGCGATGGCGGCGCGGTAGCGGTTGGGGTGGGCGAGCGAGATCTTGGCCGCGCAGTGGGCGCCGGCCGAGTAGCCGGCGATCGCCCAGCGGTCCGCGGACGGGTCGGCGCGGAAGTTGTCCAGCACCATCTGCGGGACGTCGCGGGTGATCCAGGCGTCCGCGTTGATCTTGCCGGGGATGTCGGTGCAGCCGGCGTCCTGGTGGTTGCCCAGCAGCAGGGTGCGCGGCGAGACCAGGATGAAGGGCGCGACCTTGCCCTGCTGCATCAGCGGCTTGAGCTGCTCGGAGACCTTGAGGGTGCCGTACCAGGTGGAGGAGGAGCCCGGGTAGCCGGGGATCAGCTCGACCACCGGGAACTTCTTGTCCTTGAACGCCGGGTCGTTGTACTGCGGCGGCAGCCAGACCAGCACCTCGCCGTCGACCCCGGACACCTGGCCCTTGAGCTCGGTCTTCTGGACGTCGCCGGGCACCGCCGGGTCGTTCACGCCGCCGAACTTCTGCAGCACCTTCGGCGGCTGCTTGGCGGCGTCGCCGGAGCCGTCCTTGCCGTTGCCGGCCGGGTCCACCGGCGCCACCGAGGGCACCGCGCGGACGTGGTCACCGGTGCCGAGCAGGTCGTCCCAGTTGCCGTAGATCAGGTTCGCGTTGTTGACCATCACGAAGACCATCAGCACGGCGGTGACCTGGCAGAACATGATCATGACGATCCGGGACAGGGTGCGGACCGGCTGGGGGCCGCGCACCTTCCCCCAGAAGAGCAGCGCCACCGCGATGGACACCGGCACCAGGATGACGGTGAGGATGAAGAATGGCGTACCTGTCAGTTCCATCGAGTTCTCGTATCCGGGTCGCTCGCCGCCCGGGCCCCACTCGCCCGAACGCACGTCAATGGCATCAGACGGCAACCAGCGGATGATCGGTTGCCGTCCGAATCTGTGCGGAACCTGAGAGGAACATCACGTTTCCGAGCTGCTCCCGCTTCGGGTCGGCGCCTAGTCTGTCACCCGGGCGGCGGTGCTCCGGACCAGATGTTCAGCGAACTTCCAGGAAGGTCCCCCGGGGCACCTTACCTGGCGCGCCGTTCGCGCTGCCGGGCGAGGCGGTGCGATCCCGCGCGGCCGGGCCAGAGAGACTATGGGGATGAGCACAACCCGCTTTCGCCCGTCCCGCCGCTTCTGGCCCGTGTGCGCCGTCCTGGCCCTCGCGGTCACCGCGGCCGGTTGCAGCAGTACCGGAGGCAGACGCGCCGAGGAGGCCCGCGCCAAGGCCGCGGCCACCGGTGGCAGCGCCGTCACCACCCCGCGCTGGAAGGTCGCCATGGTGACCCACGCCGGCGCCGGCGACGCCTTCTGGGACAGCGTGCGCAAGGGCGCCGAGCAGGCCGCCGCCAAGGACAACATCACCTTCCTGTACTCCAACGACGCGCAGACCCAGAACCAGGTCCAGCTCGTCCAGGCCGCCATCGACCAGAAGGTCGACGGCCTGCTGGTCACCCTCGCCAAGGGCGACGCGATGGCCGACGTCCTCGGCAAGGCCAAGGCGGCCGGCATCCCGGTCATCACGATCAACTCCGGTCAGGAGTTCTCCGCGAAGTTCGGCGCGCTCACCCACATCGGCCAGGACGAGTCCTCGGCCGGCCAGGCGGCCGGCACCGAGCTGGCCTCGCGCGGCCGCAAGAACGTGCTGTGCGTGATCCACGAGCAGGGCAACGTCGGCCAGGAGCAGCGCTGCTCCGGCGCCCAGTCCAAGGCCGGCGGCGGCTTCCAGGTGATGTACGTCAACGGTGTCGACATGCCCGACGCCCGGGCGGCGATCTCCGCCAAGCTCCAGGCCGACCCGTCCATCGACACCGTGCTCACCCTCTCCGGCCCGATGGCCGCCACCGGGCTGCAGGCCGTCCAGGACGCCCACCGCGGCGTGGAACTGGACACCTTCGACCTGGGCCAGCAGGTGGTCGCCGGGCTCAAGTCCGGCAGCGTCGGCTTCGCCGTCGACCAGCAGCCCTACCTCCAGGGCTACGAGGGCGTCGACCTGCTCTGGCTGTACAAGTCCAACCTGGACATGCTCGGCGGCGGCAAGCCGGTCGCGACCGGCCCGCAGATCCTGACCAAGGACGACGCCGGCGCGCTCGCCGAGTACGTCGCGAGGGGGACCAGGTGAGCGGCTCCACCACCCCGGACCTGCTCGTCCAGGACCGTCCGGCCGCCCTGCGGCGCCTCCTCGCCCGCCCGGAGCTGGGCTCGCTGATCGCCGCGGTCGCGGTGTTCGCGGTCTTCGCCGCCGTCGCCGAGCCGTTCCTGCGGGTCTCCTCGCTGGGCACCGTGCTCTACGCGGCCTCCACCATCGGGATCATGGCCGTGCCGGTCTCGCTGCTGATGATCGGCGGCGAGTTCGACCTGTCGGCCGGCGTGCTGGTCACCACCGCCGCGCTGACCTCCTCGATGGTCTCGTACCAGTTCACCGCCGTCACCTGGGTCGGCGTGCTGGTCTCGCTCGCCACCACGCTGGCGATCGGCGGGTTCAACGGCTGGATGCTCGGCCGCACCAGGCTGCCCAGCTTCATCGTCACCCTCGGCACCTTCCTGATGCTGACCGGCGCCAACCTGGGCGTCACCAAGGCGATCTCCGGGACGGTCTCCACCAAGTCGATCGCCGACATGCAGGGCTTCGAGAGCTGCCGGTGGCTGTTCGCCTCCGAGGTGAACATCGGCGGGCTGACGGTCAAGGCCACCGTCTGGTGGTGGCTCGGCCTGCTGGTGGTCGGCAGCTGGGTGCTGCTGCGCACCCGCTTCGGCAACTGGATCTTCGCCGTCGGCGGCGACGCGGCGGCCGCCCGCGCGGTCGGCGTGCCGGTCGCCCGGACCAAGACGCTGCTCTACCTGGGCGTCGGCTTCGGCGCCTGGGTGCTCGGGCAGCACCTGCTGTTCTCCTTCGACACCGTGCAGTCCGGCGAGGGCGTCGGCAACGAGCTGATCTACATCGTGGCGGCGGTGATCGGCGGCTGCCTGATCACCGGCGGCTACGGCTCGGTGGTCGGCTCCGCGCTCGGCGCGCTGATCTTCGGCATGGCCAGCAAGGGGATCATCTACGCCCAGTGGAACCCGGACTGGTTCAAGTTCTTCCTCGGCGCGATGCTGCTGCTGGCCGCGCTGCTCAACGCCTACGTCAAGCGCCGGGCGGAACGGGGTCCGCGATGAACGACCAGCTCGGCTCCGGCACGGGGTCCGCGACGAACGACCGGCTCGGCTCCGGTACGGAGCACCCGGTGGCCACCGAACCGGCGGGCACCGAACTGCTCGCGCTGGAGGGCGTCGGCAAGACCTACGGGACGGTCCGCGCGCTGCAGGACGTCTCGCTGACCCTGCGGGCCGGTGAGATCAGCTGCGTGCTCGGCGACAACGGGGCCGGCAAGTCCACCCTGATCAAGATCATCGCGGGGCTGCACCGGCACGACGAGGGCCGCTACACCATCGGCGGCGAGGAGGTCCGGCTGGACTCCCCGCGCCAGGCGCTGGACCGCGGCATCGCCACCGTCTACCAGGACCTCGCCGTCGTCCCGCTGATGCCCGTGTGGCGCAACTTCTTCCTCGGCTCCGAACGGGGCACCCGCCGCTGGGGCGGCCTGCGACTGGACGCCGAGGGCATGCGCGCCACCACCCGCGAGGCGCTCGCCAGGATGGGCATCGACCTGCACGACGTCGACCGGCCGATCGGCACCCTGTCCGGCGGCCAGCGCCAGTGCGTGGCGATCGCCCGTGCCGTGCACTTCGGTGCCAAGGTGCTCATCCTGGACGAGCCGACCGCGGCGCTCGGCGTCAAGCAGTCCGGGGTGGTGCTCAAGTACGTCACCGCGGCCCGCGACGCCGGGCTCGGGGTCGTCCTGATCACCCACAACCCGCACCACGCCTACCTGGTCGGCGACCACTTCACCCTGCTGAAACGGGGGCGGATGGCGGGCAGCCACCCGCGTGCCGAGATCGGCCTCGAACAGCTCACCACCGAGATGGCCGGCGGCTCCGACCTCGCCGAACTCTCGCACGAGCTGGCCCGACCGTCGGCCCCCGGCCCCACCGAACCCGACTCTCGTGAGGAGCGTCCGCAGCCGTGACCAGCCCCCATGGCAGCACTCGGCCGACCGTCCTGCCCACCCTGCTCGGCCTCGGCCCGCGCGCCGAGCGCCGCCGCCGGGCCCTGCCCGCGGGCATACTGCGGCTGCCCACCATCGGCGTCGACATCGGCGGCACCAAGGTGGTCGCCGGGGTCGTCGACGGCGAGGGGAAGGTGCTGGAGAAGCTGCGCACCGACACCCCCGACAAGAGCAAGAGCGCCAAGGTGGTCGAGGACGTGATCGTCGAGCTGGTGCTCCAGCTCGCCGACCGGCACGACGTCCACGCGGTCGGCATCGGCGCGGCCGGCTGGGTCGACGCCGAGCGCTCCCGGGTGCTCTTCGCCCCGCACCTCAACTGGCGCAACGAGCCGCTCCAGCAGGCGCTCAGCGAGCGGCTGCGGTTCCCGGTGATCGTGGAGAACGACGCCAACGCGGCCGCCTGGGCCGAGTGGCGCTTCGGCGCCGGGCGCGGCGAGGACCACATGGTGATGCTCACCCTGGGCACCGGCATCGGCGGCGCGGTCGTCCGGGACGGCTACGTCGACCGCGGGAAGTACGGCCTGGCGGGCGAGTTCGGACACATGCAGGTGGTGCCCGGCGGCCACCGCTGCCCGTGCGGCAACCGCGGCTGCTGGGAGCAGTACTCCTCCGGCAACGCGCTGGTGCGGGACGCCCGCGAACTGGTCGCCGAGGAGTCCCCGGTGGTGCAGCCGCTGCTCGCCCGGGCCGGCGGCACGGTCGAGGGCATCACCGGGCCGCTGGTCACCGAGGCCGCCCGGGAGGGCGACCCGACCGCCACCGAGCTGCTCTACGAGGTCGGCACCTGGCTCGGGGTCGGCATCGCCAACCTGGCGGCCGGCCTCGACCCGGGGCGCTTCGTCATCGGCGGCGGCGTCTCCGAGGCCGGCGACCTGCTGCTCGGCCCGGCTCGGGACACCTTCCGCCGCACCCTCACCGGTCGCGGCTTCCGGCCCGAGGCCACCATCGTCCACGCGGCCCTCGGCAACGAGGCGGGGCTGGTCGGCGCCGCCGACCTGGCGCGGCAGGTCGCGCGGCGGTTCCGCACCATCAAGCGGCGGCGGGTGGAGCGCAGCGCGCTGTAGCGGGGGTGGGGCGGCGAACAGGGTTCAGCTGACAGATTTCAGATAACAGATTTCAGCGAACAGATAACAGATAACGAAATCTGTTCGCTGAAATCTGTCAGCTGTCATCCGTTCCCCTCCGCGCCCTCCGCCCCTCCCGCCCCTCCCGCCCCTCCTGTCAACTACCCATTGGTAGCCGTGCGGTGTGGTTGTCTGATTCATGTCTCCTGTGGAACAACTGACGTGACGTCGACTCAGGAGGACTCGGATGAGGGCTCTGACCCGCCTAGCGCCATCACTGTTGATCGCCACCGCACTGGTCTGGGCCACCACGACCGGGCCAGCCGGCGCCGCGGCGCCGCCGCCCAAGGCGCCCGAGGCGGTGGGCTGGGGCGGGGCGGTGGCCTCGGTGGACGCCGACGCCACCGCCGCCGGGATCGAGGTGCTGCGCAAGGGCGGGAACGCGGTGGACGCGGCCGTCGCCGCCGCGGCCGCGCTCGGCGTGACCGAGCCCTACTCCTCCGGGATCGGCGGCGGCGGGTACTTCGTCTACTACGACCACGCCACCGGCAAGGTGCACACCATCGACGGCCGCGAGACGGCCGGCCGCGCCGCCGACGCCGGACTGTTCCTGGAGGGCGGCAAGCCGCTCGCCTTCGCCGACGCCGTCACCAGTGGACTGTCCGTCGGCGTCCCCGGCACGCCGGCCACCTGGGACTCCGCACTGCGCCAGTGGGGTACCCGCTCGCTCGCGCAGAACCTCGAACCCGCCGAGCGGATCGCCGAGAACGGCTTCGTCGTCGACGACACCTTCCGCGGCCAGACCTCCGACAACTACAGCCGCTTCAAGGACTTCCCGGCCACCGCGAAGATCTACCTCCCCGACGGCAAGCTCCCCGAGGTCGGTTCCGTCCTGCGCAACCCCGACCTCGCCGCGACCTACAAGCTGCTCGCCAAGGACGGCGTGAAAGCCTTCTACCAGGGCGAGTTGGCGCAGGACATCGCCAACACCGTGCAGCACCCGCCAGTTGACCCGGCCTCCGGCCGCAACGCCCGCCCCGGGAAGGTCGACGCCGCCGACCTGGCCGCCTACCAGGTCCGCCGCCAGGCGCCCACCCACGTCGCCTACCGCGACTACGACGTCTACTCGATGGCGCCGTCCAGCTCCGGCGGCACCACCGTCGGCGAGGCGCTGCACATCCTGGAGGACGGCGACCTCTCCGGCTACAGCGGCACGCAGTACTACCACCACTTCCTGGAGGCCTCGCGGATCGCCTTCGCCGACCGCAACCGCTGGGTCGGCGACCCGGCCTTCGCCGACGTCCCGACCAGGCAGCTGCTCTCCGAGCGCTACGCCGCCTCCCGGGCCTGCCTGATCAGCCCGGACCGCGCGCTCAGCAGCCCGCTCGCCCCCGGCGACCCGTACCACCCGGCCGACTGCGCGGACACCGGGCAGGCCCTTCCCGAGCCGTACGAGGGCCCCAACACCACCCACCTGACGGTGGCGGACCGCTGGGGAAACATCGTCTCGTACACCCTCACTATCGAGCAGACCGGCGGCAGCGGCATCACCGTCCCCGGCCGGGGCTTCCTGCTCAACAACGAGCTGACCGACTTCGACTTCGTCCCGCTCGCCGCCGGCGTCCCCGACCCCAACCTGCCCGGCCCGGGCAAGCGGCCGCGGTCCTCGATGTCCCCGACCATCGTGCTGCGCGACGGCGAGCCGCTGCTGGCCACCGGCAGCCCGGGCGGCGCGACCATCATCACCACCACCCTCCAGGTGCTGCTCGGCCGCCTCGACCGGGGCCTGAGCCTGGAGCAGGCGATCGCCGCGCCGCGCGCCAGCCAGCGCAACAGCGCCGTCACCCAGGCGGAGCCCGGCTTCCTGGCGCTGCCGGAGCGGCCCGCGCTGGAGGCCCTCGGGCACCGGTTCGCCGCCGGCGGCGAGATCGGCGCCGCCACCGGGGTGGAACGTCTGCCGGACGGCCGCTGGGTGGCCGCCGCCGAGCCGGTGCGACGCGGCGGCGGCTCGGCCGCGGTGGTCCGCCCCGCGGGCTGACCACCGGGCCCGGCTGGACCACCGCCGGGCCCGGCCGTGGCGCCGACCGCCGAGCGCCCGGCCGTGGCGCCGGTCGGGCCGGGTTGTCGGTGCCGGGCGGTATGTTCGGGGTGGGTCTCCCCGTGGGGCCCACCCCCGTCCGTACCGACCGAACCACCGGGAAGGCCGCCCGCCGTGACCGTCCGCATCGCCACCTGGAACATCAACTCCGTCACCGCGCGGCTGCCCAAGCTCCTGGAGTGGCTGGAGAGCGCCAAGCCCGACGTGCTCTGCCTCCAGGAGCTCAAGTGCGCGGCCGACGCCTTCCCGTACGAGCAGGTCCGCGAGCTCGGCTACGAGACGGCCGCGCACAGCACCGGCCGGTGGAACGGCGTCGCGATCGTCTCCCGGATCGGCCTGGAGGACGTCGTGCGCGACCTGCCCGGCCAGCCCGGCTACCTGGCCGACGGCGCCCTGCTGCCCGACGTCGAGCCGCGCGCCATCGCCGCCACCTGCGGCCCGGTCCGGGTCTGGTCCGTCTACGTGCCCAACGGCCGCGAGGTCGACCACCTGCACTACCACTACAAGCTGGAGTGGCTGGAGGCGCTGCGCAAGGCCTCCGCCGAGGACGCGGCCGGCCCCCGCCCCTTCGCGATCCTCGGGGACTTCAACATCGCCCCCACCGACGCGGACGTCTACGACGTCGCCGCCTTCGAGGGCCTCACCCACGTCACCCCGGTCGAGCGCGCCGCGCTGGCGGCGCTGGGCGAGATCGGCCTGCACGACGTGGTGCCGCGTCCGCTCAAGTACGACCACCCCTACACCTACTGGGACTACCGCCAGCTGGCGTTCCCGAAGAACCGCGGCATGCGGATCGACCTCACCTACGCCAACAAGCCCTTCGCCGACGCCGTCACCGACAGCTACGTGGACCGCGAGGCCCGCAAGGGCAAGGGCACCTCGGACCACGCCCCGGTCGTGGTGGACCTGGACCTCTGAGGCTCCGGGGCGGCGGTGACGCCGGGTGGTGGTGACGGAGGGTGACGGGCCGTCGCTCGAACGGTCCTGAGCGGTGGCCGGGCCCGGTGGGCCTGCCTACCGTCGGTGAATGACCGGGTGCAGTTGACACACCACGTGGACATGGGAGTCCCCGGCTGCGCCCGAGAATCCCGGAGGTTCCGGCATGCGCCCCACGCGTACGGCCGCCGCCGCCCTGATCGGCGCGACGGTGCTGACCGGTCTGACGGCCCCCCTCGCAGCAGCCAGGGACGGCGCGGCCTCGGTCAGCCCGTCCCAGGCCGCACCGGGCCAGACCGTGACGGTCACGGTCTCCTGCGAGAAGTCGGACAAGCCCGACGCCAAGACCATCACCGCCCACTCCGCCGCCTTCGAGGGCGGCCCCGCGACCCTCACCCTGGGCTCCGACGGCAAGCACACCGGCTCGGCCCGGCTCGCCTCCCAGCACAACGGGGACAGCAAGGTCGACGGCACCTGCCCGGACGGCGGCGCCTTCTCCACCACCGTCAAGGTCACCACCGTGGCCGCCACCGCCCCCAACAAGGGCCTCGGCGACTGGGGCGAGGCGGCGGGGGAGTGGGCCGGCTCGCTCGGACAGTCCGGCGCCGGCAGCCAGCAGGTCGCCCCGCACGGTGCGGTGAAGACCGGGCTCGGCGGCTCGGTCGCGGGGGACCCGGCGGAGCTGGCCGGAGGGCTGGCCCTGGTCGCGGGTGCCGTCGGCGGCTTCTGGCTGCTCCGGAGGCGCAGTGGCTGACGGCCCCGCCCCCCGCGTACGCGCGCGCCGCGCCGCCGAGCCCTGACCGGACCGGCGGCGCGGCGGCGTTTCGGTGGCGGGTGGGGCCGCGGCGGTGCGTCAGCGGGCCGCCCGCTCCTGCCGTTCCTCGTGCTGGAGCAGACCGCTGGCCAGCAGGTACTGGGCCAGCACGTACGTCGCCATGATCCAGAACTGATGCCCCGGCAGCTCGCGCCACTTCGCCAACTGGGTCGCGATCAGGGTGTCGGAGAGCAGGAACAGCGCCCCGCCCAGCCCGGTCCGCCAGCCCAGACCGGCCGCGGTGACCGCCGTCGAGGTGAGCAGCAGGCTGTAGCCGGCCACCGGGACCTTGAGCTCCCCGAGGTCCGGCCAGAGCTGACCGATCATGCCCACCCAGGCCGTCGCGTACGCGGCCGCGACCACCAGGGCGCGCCGCCGGTCGGTGAGCGCCCCGCGCCGGACGAACATCGCGACGTAGCAGACGTGCGCGGCCGCGAACGAGCCCATCCCGGCCAGGAACGCGGTGTCGTCGTTCAACTGGAGCAGCACGTCCCCGCCCGCGCTCGCCAGCAGCGCCGGGGTCAGCAGCTTCGGCGCCTCGCGCTCGGTCCGGGCCGCCGCCGCCACGCTGTGGGCGGCCAGCAGCGGCATCAGGGCCGGCTTGGTGGCGTTGCGCAGCACCGGGGCCCCGGAGAGGAGCGAGCCCAGGTGCACCGCCGAGGCGGCCGCGAAGCCGCCGAGCAGGCCGGTGGCCGAACGCAGGCGCCCGCCGAGGCCGGTGGTGGCGCGGGTGGTGGTACGGATGCTCATGCGGCGTCTGCCTCCGAGGTCGCCCGGGGTGGGGGTCCACCGGCCCCGAGGGGACCGGTGGGGCGGGGAAGACCAGGTTACCGGTGCGTAACCCGAGCGGGGAGGGGGGAGTGACGGTCCGGCCGGGAGAGCGGAGCGCCGGCGACCGCTTCGAGGGCTCCTGCGGAGACTTCCTCAGGAGGGCGGTTGCTGCCACCGGGTGAGCCGGTCACCGTCTAGATGAATGATGCGAAGGGTTAGTGGTCGTAGGCGGTCAGCGAGCGCATGACGGGCTGGCCGGTGTGGTCGTTGTGCCAGATCGCGCAGGTCA
>NZ_JBIWAQ010000001.1:829165-962403 GCF_044760155.1 Kitasatospora sp. NPDC098652 | reverse complement strand
CGTTGGCGGTCTGAAAATCACCCGTCACGCCCCTCTCCGCACCCACCCCCTCCACCGCCCCCTCCCGCAGCGCGTCCCTCTCGCCTGGGTCGGGTGGGGGGTGGGGGGTGGTGGGGGTGGGTGGGTTGGTGCGGGGGTGGGTTGGTGCGGGTGGGTTGGTGCGGGGGTGGGTGGGTTGGTGGTGGGGGTTGGTGGGATCTGTCGTGCGGGTGGGAGGGGGTGGGGAGAGACTGGGCGCATGCCGGAGTTGCCTGAGGTGGAGGCGCTGAGCGCCTTTTTGGCTGAGCGGTTGGTCGGGCGGGAGATCGCTCGGGTGGAGCCGGTGGCGATCAGTGCGCTCAAGACGTACGACCCGCCGGTGGGGGCGTTGGAGGGGCGGACGGTGGGGGCGGTGGGGCGGCGGGGGAAGTTTTTGGACTTCGAGGCGGGTGGGTTGCATCTGGTGGTGCACCTGGCGCGGGCGGGGTGGCTGCGGTGGAGGGACACGCTGCCGGGGGAGCCGGCGAAGCCGGGGCCGCGGAATCCGTTGGCGTTGCGGGTGCGGTTGGTGGGGGAGGGCGGGTTCGATCTGACGGAGGCGGGGACGAAGAAGGGGCTCGCCGTCTATGTGGTGCGGGATCCGGTGGAGGTGCCGGGGGTGGCGAGGTTGGGGCCGGATCCGTTGGATCCGGGCTTCGGGGTGGCGGAGTTCGCTGCTCTGCTGCGGGGGGAGCGGCGGCAGTTGAAGGGGGTGTTGCGGGACCAGAGCGTGGTGGCGGGGGTGGGCAACGCCTATTCGGACGAGGTGCTGCACGTGGCGCGGATGTCGCCGTACAAGTTGGCGTCGAGCCTGACGGAGGAGGAGACGGCGCGGCTGTACGAGGCGCTCGGGGGCACGCTGCGGGAGGCCGTGGAGCGTTCACGGGGGTTGGCGGCGGGGGAGCTCAAGGCGGAGAAGAAGGTGGGGATGCGGGTGCACGGGCGGACCGGGCTGCCCTGTCCGGTGTGCGGGGACACGGTGCGGGAGGTGTCGTTCGCGGACTCGTCGTTGCAGTACTGCCCGACGTGTCAGACCGGGGGGAAGCCCTTGGCGGACCGGCGGCTGTCGCGGCTGTTGAAGTGAGGCTCACTTCAACAGCCGCGTGGTTTCAGCGCTTGACGGCGACGCCGCCCCAGTAGTAGGCGGCCTTCGGGTCGGCCGGGGGTTCGCCGTCGGGGCGCCAGGCGAGGACCGGGGCGAGGCCCGGCTCGACCAGGTCCCAGCCGTCGAAGAAGCGGAGCACGTCGTCGTAGCCGCGGGGGACGAGGGTCATGCCGCCGGCCCGGGCCGCTTCGGCGACCTTGCCGACCGCTTCCGGGGCGAAGTCCGCGGTGGGGGTGGTGAGGGCGAGGCAGCTGCCGGCGGGCAGGGCGTCGCGCAGTGCGGCGACCCGGCCCCAGGGGTCGTCCTCGTCGGCGATCAGCATCAGGACGGCGATCATCAGCAGGCCGACCGGCTGGGTGAGGTCGAGGGTGGAGGTGAGCGCCGGGTCGGAGAACAGTTCCTCGGGCTTGCGCAGGTCGGCGTGGATGTACGTGGTGCGGCTGGCCGGGCTGGAGACCATCAGGGCGCGGGCGTGGGCGAGCACGATGGGGTCGTTGTCGACGTACACGACGCGGGTGCCCGGGCTGACGGCCTCGGCGATCTCGTGGGTGTTCGGCGAGGTGGGGATGCCGGTGCCGAGGTCGAGGAACTGGCGGATGCCGTGGTCCCGGGCGAGGTGGCGTACCGCGCGGCCCTGGAAGGCCCGGTTGGCCTTGGCCATCTCCTTGACGCTGGGTACGGCCTCCTCGATGGCCTGGCCCATGGCGCGGTCCGGCGGGAAGTTGGTCTTGCCGCCCAGCCAGTAGTCGTAGACGCGCGCGGAGTGCGGAGTGGTGGTGTCGACGCCGAAGCGTTCCCACTGGCTCAGCTCGACGGCGTCCTCGTCCTGCGGGCCCTGCTGGGGGAAGTCCTGACTTCTCGTCATGGCCACGTCCTCTGATGGCAGATCATCACACTGGGGAAGGCACAGCGTAGCGGTCGTGGGGGGAGGCGGGGCGTCCGGCAGGGGGAGAGGTGGCGGCGGGCCGGTGGTGTGGGCTGTCGGAGTGGTGATCGGCGCCCGGGGGGAGGGGTGCTGACCAGCGGGGCAAGCATTCAGAATGCTGTCTGATCGTCAGATTACTTCTTCGGTGGCCGCTCGGGTCACCTCGCGCAGGCTGTTGATGGTGGCGGCCGGGATGTCATTGCTCGGCGGTGCCGCCGCCTGCAGGAGCCCCTGGAGTGGCGGGGGCGTCGCCGCTCCGGAGGGGGTGACGGAGGTGCTGGCGACGGAGACGCCCGGGTCGCCCGGGGCTCCGGCGCCCTCGCCGACGCCCTCTCCGGTACCGCCGTCCGTTACTCCGTCGGCCTCTGCCGCGCCGAGCGTCCAGCCGGTCCGCAAGGTGCTCAGTGATGCGGAGAGCAAGCCGGTGTACGACCTGGACCCGGCCCAGCGGGTGGTGGCGCTCACCATTGACGACGGGCCGGATCCCCGGTATACGCCCCAGGTGCTGGCCCTGCTCCAGCAGCACGGGATCCGGGCGACCTTCTTCCTGATCGGCGAGAACGCCGTCGAGCACCCGGGCCTGGTGAAGGAGATCGCGGACCGGGGCCACCACATCGCCAACCACACCTGGACCCATCCGGATCTGCGGCACATGTCCGAGGGCGCCGTCCGGGACGAGCTGGAACGGACCAGCGACCTGCTGCACCGGACCACCGGGCGGCTGCCCACCTGGTTCCGGGCGCCGGGCGGAGACTTCTCGCCGGTGTCGCTGCGGGTGGCCGCCGAACTGGGGCTGCGGAACATGGCCTGGTCGATCGACCCGAGGGACTGGTCCCGGCCGGGGACGTCGTCGATCATCGACACGGTCCTCAAGGAGGTGCGGCCGGGGTCGATCGTGCTCAACCACGACGGCGGCGGGGACCGCTCGCAGACGGTGGCGGCGTTGAAGGCGTACCTGCCGGTGCTGATCGATTCCGGGTACCTCTTCACGGCGCCGCCGAATTGACATCGGAATGTCCGAGAATCGGATATCGAGAGGGTAGCGGCTTTGCTTTTTAAACCACTCGAAAGGGTGGATTGGAAGAAGCGTTTCTGCGGATTCTCGGCCTCTAGGGTGATCTCGCACCAGTTCACCGGGTACCCCGAGTACCACCTGAAAGGCTCATTCCCATGCGTCTCCGCAATGCCGTGCTCGCCGTCGCCAGCGCTGCCGCTCTCGTCCTCGCCGTTCCGATGTCCGCCAATGCCGCCACCGGGGACTTCCTCTACAAGGTCGGTCCCGGTGTTCCGGCCGGGCTCGCAGATCCGGAGAGCGGCACGTGCATCAACCTGTTCGGGGCGACCGAGAACGACCCGGCCTACGCGCCGGACAACTTCACCAACTCGACGGCCACGGTGTTCCTCGACTTCGACTGCAACGGGGACACCTACTACGTGATGAACCCCGGCAAGCGGCTCGGCAACCGGCTGAAGCTGCGCTCGGTCATCTTCTCCTGAGCCGGGTGGCCCGGGCCGGACGGTCGGCGTAGCTTCGAACTGTCCGGCCCGGTCGCCGGTGCCTCGTGATGCCCTCGCGGTCTGCCTGCGCCCGTGGTCGGGTGCCGCAGTCTGGGCAGAGCGAAGGAGGGCCCGGTATGACCGGCAACGGTTACGCGCACCCCGAGGCGTTGGTCCGCACCGACTGGCTGGCCGATCACCTGGACGACGGGACGGTCCGGGTGGTCGAGGTCGACGAGGACAGCAGCGCCTACGAGCGGGACCACATCCCCGCTGCGGTGGGGTGGAACTGGACCACCGACCTGCACAGCCAGGTCGGGCGGGACTATGCGGACCGCGAGGCCGTCCAGCAGCTGCTGCGGGCGGCCGGGGTGGAGGACGACACCACCGTGGTGCTGTACGGCGGCAACAACAACTGGTTCGCCGCGTACGCGTTCTGGCTGTTGCGGCTGCGGGGGTTCGGGCCGGTGAAGCTGCTGGACGGCGGGCGGAAGAAGTGGGAGCTGGAGCGCCGGGCGCTCACCCACGAGGTGATGGACTACCAGCACTCGGGCTACCGGCTGACCGGCCCGGAGCGGCCGGAGGTGCGGGCGCTGCGGGACGAGGTGCTGGCCAAGGCGGAGGTGTTCGCCAAGCCCGGCGCGGACGCGGTGCTGGTGGACGTGCGCTCCCCGGCGGAGTTCCGGGGCGAGCTGATCGCGCCGCCCCACCTGCCGCAGGAGCAGGCCCAGGTCCCAGGGCACATTCCCGGTGCCGTCAACGTGCCCTGGTCGCAGGCGGCCAACGACGACGGCTCGTTCCGCTCGGCGGAGGAGCTGCGGGCGCTGTACGGGGACAAGGGGGTCGGTCCGGAGCGGGAGGTGATCGCCTACTGCCGGATCGGCGAGCGGTCGGCGCACACCTGGTTCGCGCTCACCGAGCTGTTGGGGTACCCGCACGTGAAGAACTACGACGGCTCATGGACGGAGTACGGCTCGCTGGTGCGGGCGCCGGTGGTGCTCGGGGCCTGAACGGGTGGGGCGGGTGGGGTGTGTGACGGCGGTGAGGCGCCGTCATTTCGGCGCGTTTCTTTTCATGAACATCTCATAGTTGGGGAGTGGAGCGGGGGCTGCCGGGACAAGGATCGATCCGACCCATCGATCCGGTGATCCTGGAGGACCACGTTGCGCAAGAGGCTGATCGTCTCCGCCGCCAGTGCCCTGAGCCTGTTCCTGGCCGTCCCCGCCTCGGCCGCCGACTTCCAACCCGGCGCGGCCGGGATCGGCGACCCCTATTACCCGACCTACGGCAACGGCGGCTACCGCGTCTCCCACTACGACATCCGGTTGAAGTACCAGCCCGCGACCGACGAGCTGGAGGGCACCACCACCATCCTCGCCACCGCGACCCAGGACCTCTCCCGGTTCAACCTCGACTTCGCGCTGAACGTCTCCGAGGTGCGGGTCAACGGACGGCCGGCGGCCTTCGCCACCAGCGGTGAGCAGGAGCTGGAGATCACCCCGGCCCGGCCGCTGGCCAAGGGCAGCCAGGCCACCGTGGTGGTCCGCTACAAGGGCGTGCCGTCCACCGTGAAGAAGTACGGCTTCACCGCCTGGCACCGCACTCCGGACGGTGCGGTGGCGGCCGACGAGCCCGAGGCCGCGTGGTGGTGGTTCCCGAGCAACGACCACCCCAGCGACAAGGCCACCTACGACGTCTCGGTGCTGGTGCCGGACGGCAACCAGGTGATCAGCAACGGCGTGCTGACCGGCACCAGCTCGAAGGCCGGCTGGACCCGCTACAGCTGGCGCGAGAACAAGCCCCAGGCGACCTACCTGGCCACGCTCGCCGTCGGGAAGTTCGACATCACGACCGACACCACCGCGAGCGGGCTGCCGGTCTACAACGCGTACAGCAAGGACCTCGGCGACAACGCGGACGCCGCCCGGGCCAGCGTCGAGCGCACCGGCGAGCTGGTGGACTGGCTGAGCGGCTACTTCGGCGACTACCCGTTCAGCTCGGTCGGCGGGTACGTGCCCAACGTCCCGACCGGCTACGCCCTGGAGACCCAGACCCGGGTCTTCTACAGCCCCAAGCAGTTCGCCAAGGGCACCAACACCTCGGTGGTCGTGCACGAGCTGGCCCACCAGTGGTACGGCGACAGCGTCTCGGTCTCGCACTGGAGCGACATCTGGCTGAACGAGGGCTTCGCGAGCTACGCCCAGCTGCTCTGGTCCGAGCACGAGAACGAGGGCACCGCGCAGGAGCTGGCCGACTACATCTACGCCTCGCACCCGGCCGACGACCCGTTCTGGAGCGTCAAGCCGGGCGACCCGGGCGCGGACAACCAGTTCTCCAGCGCGGTCTACGACCGGGGCGCGGTGGCCATCCAGGCACTGCGCAACACCGTCGGGGACGAGAAGTTCTTCCGGATCCTCAAGGGCTGGCCCACCGAGCGCAAGTACGGCAACGCGACCATCGCGGAGTTCCAGGCGTACGCGGAGAAGGTGTCGGGGCAGAAGCTCGGGGACCTCTTCAAGACCTGGCTGTTCACCCCGGGCAAGCCGGCCGTCGGACCGGTGGCACCGGGTGCCGCGACCGCCGCACTGGCGCCGGGGGCGCGGGACGAGGTCCGGGCGTTGGTGGAGCCGAAGTCCTGGAAGAAGATCCAGGAGGCCCACTCGGTGCACGAGCACTGACACCCGGTGGGGTGAGGTGACGGGCGTGGCCCGGCCGACAGGGCCGGGCTACGCCGCTCCGGGGCCGTCCGCCGCGAGCAGTTCGGTGAGGCGGCGGACGGCGAAGGGTATGAGCTCGCGGACCGGGACCAGCCGGCACGGCGCGTTGCCGACCAGCACCTCGCGGATGCCGGCCAGCTCCTCGAACTCCCGCCCCACGACCGGGAAGTGGGTGTCGTTGTCGTTGCCCACGTCCGGTGTCTCGATCCACACCCGCTCGCCCTGGATCGCCATCGGGAAGCGGCGGAGCTTGAGTCGGCGGTTCGGGGCGAAGGTCTCCGCGTAGTGCAGGAAGGTGTTGCGGTTGTGCCCGACGCCGACCAGCAGCACGTACCCGCCGAGGTCGTGCAGGGCGCCGAAGGGCGACTCCCGGCCGACGGCGAAGCCGAGCGAGCGGCGGGCGGTGACCTCGCGGGCGTGGGCGCCGACGGCGGCGACCGAGGCCTGCGGATGGGTGCTGCGCAGGCTCTCCGGCAGGCTGCGCAGGGCCTCGGCGATCGCGCCCATGGGGGAGGGCAGCTCGGGGTGGAACAGCGGGACGGCGGCCCGCAGTTCGGCGATCTCGGGGGTGGGCAGCCCGGCGTGGTCCGGCGCCGGGTCGCAGACGACGGAGCCGGTGAAGGCGGGCGCGGCCACCGTGCCGCCCGGGCCGACGGCCTCGCGCAGGCTGGCCACCACGGCCGCCGCCCCGCCCTCGACCGGGCCGAGGCTGGAGAGCGAGGAGTGCACGATGATCGCCATGCCCGGGCGGACGCCGACCCGGTGCCAACCCTCCACGAGGTCGGCGGTGGTGAGCGGGCTGGTGCCCGGTGTGGTCATGGTCCCCCCTGATGGCGGCGGTGCGTAGGGCTGATGGGCGTGCTGGTGCATTCGTACCGGTGTGGTGCGATTGTTCGGGCCCGACCCTAGCGGGTGACACTGACAATCGGTCAGGAGGGGGGTGCCGTCCGTCAGTCCACGGCGGTGCAGGCCGCCCGGGCCGGGGCGCCGGGCTCGCAGGTCACCGGGCTGCGTGCTCGGCCAGGACCAGGGCCTCCTGCTCGGGGGTGAAGCCGTGCCCCAGCGGCGGTTCGCCGCGTTCGCGGTCCCAGGCGAGCACGTCGGCGGCGGTCACCGCGAGCGGGGTGGCGGGCAGTCCGGCGGCGCGGGCGCGGGACGGGTCGCGCTGCTGGCCGGGCCAGAGCGGTTCGGCCCGGACCAGCGGGAAGAACGGCGGCGGGGCGGTCTCCGGCGGGACGGGCACCAGCTCGATCTCGGTGCCCGCGACCTCGGCGCAGGTGGCGATCAGGCCGCCCAGGGTGGTCGGTTCGGCCGGGCCCACGGCGTGGAAGGCGCCCGGACGGCCGTCCTGGAGCAGCCGGAGCACCAGCCGGGCCAGGTCGCGCGAGTCGACCACCTGGACGGGCTGCTCGGGGCGCCCGGGCAGGGCGATCCGGCCGCCGCGGGCCGCCCGGCGGGCCCAGTACGTCAGCCCGCGCTGCTCGTCGTGCGGTCCGGCCACCTTTCCGGGGCGCACGATCGTCGCCCGGTCGCCGTAGCGGGCGGTGACGTCCTGCTCGCAGGCGACCTTGAGCCGGCCGTACGTCTCCTCGGACAGCTCCTCGGCCTCGCGCAGCGGCTCGCGGAGCGGGGCGGACTCGTCGGAGTGCGGGGCGAGCCCGGGCCGGCGGTAGACGGCGTGGCTGGAGACGAAGAGGTAGCGGCCGACCCGGTCGCCGAGGGCAGTCATGGCCTGGTCGACCTGGCGGGGGCGGTAGCCGGTGACGTCCACCACGGCGTCCCACTCGCCCGTGCCGAGGGCGGCGTAGTCGCCGGTGTCGCGGTCGCCGCGCAGGTGGCGGGCCTCGGGGAAGAGGGCGGGGTTGGTCCGGCCGCGGTTGAAGAGCGTGACCTCGGCGCCGCTGCGCAGGGCGTCTGAGGCGATCGCGCGGCCGACGAAGGAGGTACCACCGAGTACGAGGATTCGCATGGGTCCCAGGCTAGGGCCCGTCTTCAAACTCCCGCCCCGCAGGCGGGAGTTTGAAGACGGGCCCTGGGCCCTGGGTCAAGTCGATTCGAGCGGCTCCTGGGCGGGGGCGGAGAAGTGGCGCAGCGGCCCCGGTCGGCTCGGGGCGAGCCGGCCGGGGCCGCTGCGGGCCGGGCTCAGGCGGAGGGGGCCTTCGCGGCTTCGGTGAGGATCAACTCCTCGATGCCGTAGAGGAACCGCTCCATCGCGGGGCGCGGGAGGACGGCCGGGTCGGCGGTCATGGCGAGGCTCAGTGCCTCGGGGGACTGCAGGGCGTCCAGGGCGTAGGTCAGGCCCGGGCGGGGCTCGAAGTCGACCGGCCAGCTGAGGGTGGTGCCCTCGGCGCCCGGGGCGGGTGCGGCCGGGAGCAGCTCGCGGGTGTCGTTGAAGACGCAGGAGCGGTCGGCGGTCGGTACGCCCTCGGCGGTGAGCTGCGCGACCTCGGCGGCCAGGGCGAGCTTGTCGTAGTAGGCGTGCCGGTAGGTGCCGATCGCGGCGGCGTGGGTGCGGCGGACGACCTCGCCGAACTCGGCGGTGGCGTCGGGGAGGTGGAACAGTCCGTCGCCCGCGACCACGCTCACCGCGTTGGTCAGCTCGGGCAGGAAGCGGTTGTTGACGACGACGTTGAGCACGGCCTCGGTGGTGCCGGCCAGACGGGCGGTCATCGTGGCGGTCGCCGCCAGCAGGACGGAGGAGGTGCTCACCCGGTGGGCGGCGGCGACCAGTTCGACCGCGCCGGGGAGGGCGGGGGAACGCAGGACGGCGTTGGGGAAGTCGGCGGGGTGCTCCGTCGCGGGCGGGTCCGGGAACAGTCGGGGCGGGGCCAGGCGGAGCTTGCGGACGAACTGCTTGCGGGCGCCCGCGTCGCGCTTGCGGCCCCGCTCGGAGGCCTGGAACTCGGCCTCCTCCAGGGGCTGTTGGGCGGGTGCACGGAGCCCCGCGAGCTCGCCGGCGGAGTGCCCGAGGCTGAGTGCGGTCAGGTCGGCGACCAGGCGGTTCATCCCCGCGCCGTCGACGGCGGTGTGGGAGAGCGCCAGGCTGATGTGCCGGGCCAGGCCGTCGGCCGTCACCACGCCGACCCGCAGGGGCCACTGGGTGGCGGTGTCGAAGGGGCGTCCGGCCAGGTCCCGGTGCAGTCGGTCGCCGGCCTCGGCCGGGTCCTCGCCGTCCGCCAGCAGATGCACCTCGACGGTCAAGGTGCCCTCCGGATCGACGACTTGGCGCAGTGCGCCGTCCGGCGCGGGCAGCAGCCGGGTGTGCAGCGAGTCGTGCAGGTGCAGCAGCCGGGCCAGGGCGTCGAGCAGCCCGGGCAGCGGCAGGCCCGGGTCCAGCGGGGCCGCGGTGGCGATGGTGTAGCGCGGCACGTCGGCCGGGGGGAGTCGGTGGACGGCGTCCCAGATGGCCCGTTGGCCCCAGGTGGCCGGGCCGGTTCCGGACCGGCCGGACGAGAACGCGATCTCCAGCAGTTGGCGTGTGGTCACCGTGTGGCTCTCCAGGGTGCGGTCGTTCGGTGCGTCGGTGCCGGTGCGTTGGGAGCGCGGGTGCTGCTGGGGAGAGTGTGGCGCACGGCCCGCCGGGCGTCGAGGGGGTGGCCGGCCGGGGCGTCCGCTATGCGGGATCGGGGGTTCCGCAGCTATCTCGACATGAAGTATCTTGATGTCGAGATTGACGGTGGACGCGAAACGAGGACCTGTCATGCGGGGGAACGGACTGTGGTCGCAGCTGCGGCGGCCGCCGGGCGGGCGGGACGCCCGCATCATGCTGCTGGCCCAGGGCGTGGACCGGACCGGCACCGGGGTGTGGGCGGCCGCGTCCGTGCTGTACTTCACCTATGTCTGCGGCATGGACGCCGGGCGGCTCGGACTGCTGCTCGGGGTCGGCGCGGTGGCCGGGATCATCGGTTCGCCGCTGTCCGGGCGGGCCGCCGAACGGTTCTCGGTGCGCGGTCTGCTGATCGGCTGCCACCTGCTGCGGGTGGCCACCATGGCGCTGCTGCTGGTGGTCCAGGACTTCACCGCGCTGCTGGTCTCGGTCGCGCTGACCTGCCTGGCCGAACGCGGGGCCAAGACCCTGGAGATGCTCTTCGCCACCCGGGTCGCGGGCGAGCGGCGGGCCACCTACCAGGCGCTGTTCCGCAGCGTGGCCAACGGCGGCTACGCGGTCGGGACGGGCTTCGCGGCGCTCGGCCTGGCGGTCGGCACCACCACCGCGTACCGGGCGCTGATCGTGGCCAACGCGCTCTCGTACCTGCTGGCCGCCGCCCTGATCCGGCGTACCGCGGAGCCGGCCGGGCGCGGTCTGGGCGCGGCAGCGGCGGAGGCGGCGGAGGTGGCAGAGGCGAAGGCGGAGGCCGAAGCGGAGGCGTCGGCCGCCGGGGGCGGCGCCGCGCCGAGCCCCTGGCGCGACCGCGGCTACCTGCTGTTCGTCCTGCTGGACCTGCCGATGTGCCTGGACGACTCCGTGCTCAACGTCGGCCTGCCGCTCTGGCTGATCCACCACACCGACGCGCCGCACGCCGTGGTGCCGGCCTTCCTCACCCTCAACACCGTGCTGGTGGTGGTGCTCCAACTGCGCGTCTCCGGCTGGGCGGAGCGGCCGGGCGGGGCGACCAGGGCGGTCGGCTGGTACGGGGTGACGCTGCTCGCGAGCTGCCTGCTGATCGCGCTCTCCACCGGCGGCGGCCCGCTGACCGCCTCGCTCGCCCTGCTGGCCGCGGCCGCGCTGGTCACGCTCGCGGAGCTGATGCGCTCGGTGAGCTCCTGGGAGCTGGCGGTCAGCCTGGCGCCGCCGCGGGCCCGGGCCTCCTACCTGGGGGTGGCGGGGATGTCCCAGTCGGTCCAGAAGTCGGTGGGGCCGATGCTGCTGACCGGTGTGGTGATGGCCGCCGGGCCGGCGGGCTGGCTGGCGCTCGGTGCGGCGTCCACCGGGCTCGCCGCGCTCCAGCGCCGGGCCAGTCTGCGCCGCCTCGCGGCGCTGGCGGTGCCGGAGCGGGTGCCCGCGCCGGTCGGCTGACGCCCCGCGGAGTGTGGCAGCAGCCCGCCCGCCGCGGTCCGGCCGCAGCGGGCGGGTCGTTCAGGGCGGGTCGTTCAGGGCGGGTCCTTCAGGAGGCCGACACCTTCGAGGGCTCCCGCACCTCCTCGACGGGTGTGCCCGCCCGGAGGGTGCTGACCAGGAGGGCGCCGGCGAGGGCCGCGGCGCCGGTGAGGGAGGCGAACACGGTGGAGGAGGTGGCGATCCCGGTGGCGTCGCTCAGGTAGCCGGTCAGGATGGGCAGGATGCCCGCGAAGAGGTAACCGCCCGCGCTGAGCGCCGCGTTGGCCTCGGCGAGCCTGGTCGGGACGACTTCCGTCCCCAGCCGGGAGAAGCCGCCGTACTGGCCCATGCCCTGGCCGACGCCCGCGGTCACCGCGGCGAGGGCGAGCAGGGCGAGGGAGTGGGCGCGGACGGCTGTGGCGGTGCCGAGCATGGCGACGCCGGTGACGACGCCCGCGATGGTGAGGATCCGCCCCAGCGGCAGGTTCCGGATCGCGAACTGGACGCCGGTGGAGGCGCCGAACATCATGAAGCCGATCCCGCCGGTCACCAGCCGGTTGCCGGTGTGCAGCAGGGAGGCGAGCAGGATCGGCCCGAGGGCGAGCAGCAGGGACGTCCCCGTCATGCCGGGGATGTAGACCAGCAGGCTGGTGGCCAGGCCGCGGCGGTTGACCCGGGGGACGGACGGCAGGCGCAGCCACCCCGTACCGGGCTCCGCCTGGGAGACCGGTACGGGCGGCAGGTGGACGGTGTACACGACCGCCAGGGCGGTCAGGAGCAGGACCCCCTCCAGGACGAAGACGGTGACGGTGGGGGCCGTCCAGTACTGGGAGACGCTGCCGCCGAGCAGGGGGCCGGCGGCCAGACCGGTGCCGATGGCCACCGAACCGGCGAGGACCGCCTGCGGGCGCCGCCCGGGCCCCCCGACGTGGGAGACCGCCGCGGTGCCGGCCGAGAGCACCGCGCCGACCGCCACACCGGTGAGCAGTCGCGCGACGATCAGGGTCAGGACGTGGGTGGCCGTCATGAACAGCGCGCAGGAGACCAGTCCGGCGATCAGGGCGGGGGCCAGCACCCGGCGGGTGCCGTACCGGTCCGCCAGGGCGCCGGTGAACGGCAGGGCGAGCAGCAGCCCGCCGATGTACGCGGCGAAGATGACCGTCGTGGTGCCGGTGGAGAACCCGATGCGGTCCTTCCAGAGGGCGAGCAGCGGGGTGGGGATGTTGGACAGCATGAACACGGCGGTGATCGGCCACGCCGCCGCCCACACCGCCCACCCCGGCGCCGGGGGCCGGCCGTTCACAGCTCGCGCAGGATCGGGAGGAGCTCCTGCGCCGTCCGCCGGACCGCGGAGCGGTAGGCGGCCTCCGTCAGTTCGGCGGTGGGCAGGCGCAGGATCAGGTGGCGGGCGCCGTTCTTGACGTACTGGTGGAGCCAGTCGGCGACCTCCTGCGGGGTGCCGCCGAAGATCCCCTGGGTGGTGCGCATGGTGGTGAGCGGAAGGCCGTAGTAGGCGCGGAAGTACGACCAGAGGGTCTCCTCGGCCTGCTCCCGGGTGCGGTCGACCGCGACGGAGAGGTAGACGGAGCCGGTGACCGCCTCGGCGGGGCGGCCCGCCTCCTCGCGTGCTGCGGTGACCTGGTCCCAGCCCGCGCCGTAGTTCTCGGGGGTGGTGGAGGTCGGCATCCAGCCGTCGAAGGCGCGGCCGGCCCGGCGCAGCATCTGGGGGCCGGAGTGGGCGATCCACAGCGGCGGGCCCTGCGGCTGGTGCGGCAGCGGCAGCAGGGCGGCGTCCTGGAGCCGGTAGTGCTTGCCCTGGTAGGAGACGGGCTCGCCGCGGGCGGCCCAGAGCGCCTGGCAGATCTCGACGGTCTCCCGCATTCGCCCGAAGCGGGTGGCGAAGTCCAGCCCGTAGTTGGCGAATTCGCGCTCGGTCGCGGGGGAGGCGAAGCCGGAGCCGATGCCGGCGATCACCCGGCCGCCGGAGATCCGGTCCAGGCAGGCCAGTTCGTGCGCCAGATGGACGGGGGCGCGCAGCGGCATCAGTACGGCGGTGCCCAACTGCACCCGCTCGGTGGCCGAGGAGGCGGCGGCGAGGGCGAGCAGCGGGTTCATCCGGGAGCGGGCGAGCGGGGACTCGCCGGCCCAGATCGAGTCGAAGCCGGACTCCTCGGCCAGGGCGGCGATCGAGGCGAGGTTGCCCGGGTAGGGGCCCTCGTCGATGACGGCCTCGCGGCCGGGCAGGACGATGCCGACCTTGAGGGCGGTCACTGGTCCCACCCCACGGCGGGCACGAGGCCCTCGATCTCGACCAGGAGGTCGTCCCGGCAGACGGCGACGTTGAGGTACTTCACCTCAGTACCCACACCAAATGCCTCTTCACAGACAGCGCGTACCGCCGGAACATCGTCTTCATGTCGCACGTAGGCCTTGATCATCCGTAGGTCCTTGAGTTCGTGTCCCGCGTCGACGCCCTGGGCCGCGAGGTTCCCGCGGGAGATGAGGTGGGCGATGTTGTCCAGGGTCTCCCGGGTCTGGCGCCGCACGTCGCCCCGGTGGACGGTCTCGTGGCCGAGGATGGACGCGGTGCCGGAGACGTAGAGGGTGTCGTCCAGGAGCGTGGCGCGGGCGAAGCTCGGCGACTTGGGACCGTACTGGTCGGGGTAGTGGTAGGCGGAGGTCTGCCGGCTGTTCTCCAGGTGCCGGGGCACGCCTCTTCTGGTCGCCAGCAGGACGAAGGCTATGCCGCGGCCCTGGGTGCCGATCCCGGTGGCGGCGGGGAGTTGGGCGGTGGTGTCGCCCATGTAGGTCTGGAACGCCTGGGCGCGGCCCTGGACGAAGTCCCGGTAGACCTCCATGCCCTCGGCGTTGGCGCCGAGGATGTCGCCGACGAAGTTCCACATCCGGAAGATGTGGCCGTAGTCGAGGTGGTTGACCAGGGCGAAGGCCTTCTCGTACATCTCCCGCACCGGCGGGGTGTAGACCGACTGCTCGGGGAGGAGGCCGGCGACGAAGAGGTGCCGGCCGTCGTGGGCGTAGGCGCTGTCCTCGCGCAGGACCCAGCGCGGCTGTTCGTCGACGGTCCACACCTCGCGGAAGGCGTCGCCGTTGGTGACCGCCATCGGGATGGTCAGGTCGGGGTGGCCGTGCTCGACCCGGCTGAGGCCGGTGGTGGCGCCGTAGGTCACGGTGGCGAGGACGTGGCGCCCCGGCTCCGGGTACGGCGGCTGCGCCGCGGAGGTGAAGTGGGCACGGAGGCTCATGTCAGCAGGTTCCTTCGGTGCGGCAGGCGGCGCCGTGGGGCGACGTCCTGGTGGGCCTGCGCGTCGAGGATCGCCCCGCGCAGGTGCTGGGGCTCGGGACGCCCTCGAAGCGGGTGTCGCCGATGGGTACGGGGCAGGAGCCGGTGCGTCGGGGCCGAGGCGGCCCGGGCTCCTGCGATGGCGCTGAACAGGGGCAGAACGCTTGCAGAACGTTTGCTTGTACGTGCAATCAACTGCGCTCAAGGGACCCCGGGAATAAAAATCGGGGGCGCCAGGATCTTGCATGCGCATGTACTCTTCTGTCAAGCAACACCTCTGCAAGGGAGGCATCTATGGCAACTTCATCGCACGCGCCGCTGCGCAGCTCCGACCAGGCCGCCTGGGGCCGGGTGCTGACGCTCCATTCGTTCGTGGAGCGGGAGCTGGCCCTGGCGCTCCAGCGGCAGCACGGGATCGGACTGTCGGAGTACCGGTCCCTGGAACACCTGCACCACTCCTCGACCAGCGAGCTGCGGATGCAGGACCTGGCCGACCGGGTCGGCCTGGGGCAGTCGTCGGTGACCCGGCTGGTGGGCCGGCTCGAAACGGCCGGCTTCGCCTTCAAGGACCTCTGTCCTTCGGACAAGCGCGGGGTCTACGCGGTCATCACGGACGAGGGGCGCCAGCGCTACCAGGCGGCGCGGGCGACCTACGCGGAGGTGCTGTCCTCCGCGTTGAACTCCTTCACCGCCGATCCCGAACTGGGCCCCACCGTCCAGGCCCTGCGCGCGACCCAGGCCTGACCCGTCGCCCCCCGGCGCGGCACCGTGGTCCGGTCCCGGGCTCCCCCGGTCCCGGACGGCTGTGGCGCGCCGGCGTGGCGCCCCCGCCCGTCCAGCCCGGCCCCGAACGCACTCCGCGTTCGGGGTCTTTTGCTTGGTCATGCAAGTCTGGTGGTCTGCGTCACACCCACTTCGGCAAGTACATGCTTGACCAAGCATGGACCTCGCCCGGTACGGTCTTCCTCGACACCGCACGAATTCGAACAGCCGATCGGTACTCGTTGCCGGCGGCTGAGCCGACCGCGAGGAATCCCGCCGTGCCATCGTCCCGCTTGGCCGAGACCGTCGCCGCCCACGGCGACGAACGGCCCCACCGCATCGCGCTCCACTTCAACGACCAGGCCGTCACCTACGGCCGGTTGAACGACCTGACCCGCAGCCTGCGCAAGCACCTGTCGGCGCTGGACCTCCCGTCCGGCGGCACGGTGTGCGTGCCGGCGCACAAGAACCCGCAGACCGTCGCCCTGCTGCTGGCCGTCGCCCAGGAGGGCCTGGTCGCCCTCGCCCCCTCCCCGGACCTGGGCAGCGCCGCACTGGAACGCCTGGCGCAGCAGGCCAGGGTCTCCCACCGGCTCACCGCGACCGCCGACGGCGCGCTCGCCGCGGCGCCGGTACCGGCGGACGAGGCCGAGGCGGCGGGGTTCGCGGTGCCGGACCCGGCCCGGACCCGGCTGCTGCTGACCACCTCGGGCTCGACCGGCACCCCCAAGATCGTGCCGATCGAAACCGCCGGGTTCGACGCCTTCGCCGACTGGGCCGTCAGTGAGTTCGCCCTGTCCGTCGAGGACATCGCGCTGTCCTACGCCCCGCTCAACTTCGACCTCGCCCTGCTCGACATCTGGACCTTCCTGCAACTTGGCGCCACCGTCGTCCTGGTGGAGCAGCAGCGGGCCACCGACGCCGCCCACCTGGCGGGGCTGGCCGCCCGGCACCGGGTCACCTTCGTCCAGGGCGTGCCGATGGTGTACCGCCTGCTGCTCGACCACGGCGGCACCTTCCCCGCCGTACGCCACGCGGTCTTCACCGGTGACCGGATGCCGGCGGACCTGCTCGCCAGGGTCGCCCCCGCGTTCCCCGGGGCCGCGTTCCACAACGTGTTCGGCTGTACGGAGACCAACGACTCGTTCATCCACCGGGTCGACCCCGCGGCGACCGGGCCGATGCCCGTCGGCCGCCCGATCCGGGGCACCGAGGCCGTGGTCGTCGACTCCGACGGCCGGCGCCTCGCCTCGGTCGGCACCGGGGAGCTCCTGGTGTCCACGCCCTTCCAGACCAGCGGCTACCTGCGCCGGGAGCTCAACGAGGCGGTGTTCACCCAGCTGGACGGCCGGGTCTTCTACCGCACCGGCGACATCGTCACCCGCAACACCGAGGGCCTCTACTTCCTGGAGGGGCGCGCGGACTGGCACGTGAAGGTCAGGGGCGTGCGCACCAACCTCCAGGAGGTGGAGAACGTGATCGCGGCCCACCCGGACGTCGCCGAGGCGGTGGTCGTGCCGCTGCCCGACCCCGAGGCCGGTGTCCGCCTGCACGCCCACGTCGCCCAGCGCCCGGGCAGCGCCCTCACCAGTCTGGGCCTGCGCGCCCACCTGGGGCGGGAGTTGCCGCGCCACGCCATCCCGGCCTCGGTGCACCTCACCGCACTTCCGCTGCCCCGTACGTCGACCGGAAAGCCCGACCGGAACCTGATCAAGCAGACCCGCCTGAAGGAGACCACCGCATGAGCAGCACCGCCATAGCCGCCGAGGTCCGCGCCTACGTGGTGGACCAGTTCCTGGCCGGCGAGGACGTATCGGACCTCACCGGCGACTACGACCTGATCGAGTCCGGAGTCATCGACAGCCTGGGCCTGGTGCGCATGCTCGCGCACTTCACCACGGCCTACCGGATCCCCGTCGACGACATCGACTTCGGCCCGGACGACTTCCGCACCCTGGACGCCATCGCCGCCGTGATCGCGGAGCACAGCCCGGCCGTGGCCGCCTGATCCCCCCCGTACCGCACCGCCCGCTCCACCCGCACCGCCGCAGGACCCGCACGTCCGCAAGAGCCGCACACCCGCAAGGCCCGTACATCCGCAACACCCGTAGTTCCCAACCTATTCCGAAGGAGAACCGAGAGATGTTCACCCGCAGCCTCGATGATGTCGCCCCCGTCGAGTGGGGCAACGGCCTGAGCACCCGCCTGCTGACCAAGCGCGACGGGATGGGCTTCGCCGTCGCGGACACCCTGGTGCGCAAGGGCACTTCCAGCGCCCTGCAGTACCGCAACCACCTGGAGGCCTGCTACTGCATCAGCGGCTCCGGTGAGGTCGTGGAGCACGACGGCACCCGCCACAAGATCGTCCCGGGCACCATCTACGTCCTCGACAAGCACGACCCGCACCACCTGGTGGCCTCGGACGACGAGGACCTCCACCTGGTGTCGATCTTCAACCCGCCGATCAACGGCGACGAGAAGCACACCCTCTCCGAGGACGGCTACTCCCAGTACTGAGCCGCCGATCAGCCGACGCCCCACCGCCGGCCGGTCGAACCGGCCCCGGCCCGGAGCCCCGCACGGCTCCGGGCCGGGACCGGACCCGGCCCGGCCACGTGCCGCCCCGAGCCCGTGGCCGGGCCGGGCCGTGACACCCCGCCACGGCACGACCCCGATCCTCCGCAGCACGACCGACCCCGGAATGGACCCCAGGACCCCCGATGGACGATGACCTCTTCGACCTCACCGCCCCGTGGGCGGAACAACTCAACGCCGACACCCGCGAGTTGGACGCGGCAGGCGAGTTCCCCCACGACAAGTGGAAGGCCCTGCGGGAGACCGGACTCCTGCGGGTGCACTTCGCGCCCGAGTTCGGCGGCGCCGGGCACAGCCTCACCCGGACGATGCGGGCCCTGGAGGGACTGGGCCACACCTCCCGGGACGCGGGCCTCTCCTTCTCCGCCTCGACCCAGATCGTGTCCGTCGGCGTGCCCCTGCAACGGTTCGCGAGCCAGGAGTTGAAGGAGAAGTACCTGCCGCGGATCATGTCCGGTGAGCTGATCACCGCGCACGCGATCACCGAGCGCTCCGGCGGCTCGGACGCGATGAACCTGGCCAGCGTCGCCCGCCGCGAAGGGGACCACTACGTGGTCAGCGGCGACAAGATGTTCATCACCAACGCCCCGGTCGCCGACCTGTTCCTGCTCTACGTCCGCACCGGCAAGCCCGGCCCCTTCGGCCTCACCACCCTGCTGGTCGAGGCCGGCACCCCCGGTCTGACCGTGGGCCCCGCGATGGACAAGATCGGCCTGCGTACCAGCCCGATCGGCACGCTCTCCTTCGACGAGCTGCGCGTGCCGGTCTCCCAGCGGGTCGGACAGGAGGGTGCCGGATTCCGGGTCCTGGACTACGTGATGAAGCGCGAGGTGCTCTTCGGCTTCTCCATCACCCTGGGCGAGATGACCCGGCGGCTGGAGGAGACCATCGCCTTCGCCAAGGAGCGCTGCCAGTTCGGCCGGCCGATCGGCGCCTACCAGGGCGTCTCCCACAAGATCGCGGACATGAAGATCCGGGTGGAGACGGCCCGCAAGTGGCTCGTCGACACCGGCGCCAAGGTCGAGCGGAACGAGGACGCCGCGCTCGACCTCGCGGCCACCAAGACGGTGGTCTCCGAGGCCAACGTGCAGACCGCGCTGGACGCGGTGCAGATTCACGGCGGCCGTGGCGTGCTCACCGAGTACGGCGTCGAGCGCGACCTGCGCAACTCGATCGCCGGAACGATCTACTCCGGTACCTCCGAGATCCAGCGCAACCGGATCGCCATGCTGCTCGGACTCTGACCGACGGGAATCCCGACATGACCGACACACTGGACCACCTCACCCGCTCCACCGAGTTCCTCGACCACGAGAGCGACGCGGTGCAGGCCTTCGTCGACCACGCCGTCCGGGACCGTTCGGCGGACCGGCGCACCAACGCGATCGAGCTGTACTACGCGGTGCGCGACGGCGTCGACTACGAGGTCTACGGCGCCCCGCTCTCCCGGGAGGGCCTGCGCGCCTCCAACACCGCCACCACCAAGTCCGGGTTCTGCCTGCACAAGGCCGCGCTGTACGCGGCCACCGTGCGCGCCCTGGGCATCCCCTCCCGCCTCGTCTACGGCGACGTGCGCAACCACCTGGCGTCGCCCCGCCTGCTGTCCCACATCGGCGGCGACGTGTTCTTCCACTCGCTCGCCCAGGTGCACCTGGACGGCAAGTGGATCAAGGTCACCCCGGTGTTCAACAAGCTGCTCTGCAAGCTGTACGGCATGCGCGCCCTGGAGTTCGACGGCGTCAACGACAGCCTCCACCACCCCCACGACGGCGGCGGCGCGATGGAGTTCCTGACCGACCACGGCAGCTTCGACGACCTCCCGTACGAGTTCGTCATCGAGGCCATGCGCCGCAAGCACCCCAAGTTCCTCGACACCACGGGCACCGGCACCGTCCGCGGCGGCCGTCTCGCCGAAGAGTCCACCCTCACCCGGTAGGAGAAGACCCCCATGACCAGCACCCCGCCGCCCGTCGACGGATGGGACGCCTCGACCAGGATCGGCGTCGTCGTACCGCACGCCGACGTCGGCCCGGAGGCCGAACTGCAGGCCGTGGCCCCCGCGTCCGTCTCCGTCCACGGATCGCGCGTGCACTTCGCCGCCATGCGCGCGGGCGGCGAGATGGACGAGAAGATCCCGTACGACCCGATCCTGTCCTTCGTCCAGGCCCCGTACCTGGACGAGGCCGTGGAACTGCTCGCGGCCTCCCCGCTGCACGCCCTGACGCTCGGGTTCACCTCCTCCAGTTACGCGTTGAAGGCCCAGGGCGAACGGGAGTTGTACGAGCGGCTGCTGCCCGTCACCCGGGGGCTGCCGATCACCGGCACGACCAAGGCCGCCAGGGCCGCCTTCGACGCCCTGGGCGCCCGCCGGATCGCGCTGGTGAACCCGCCGTGGTTCACCGACTCCCTCTCCGGCCAAGGGGCCGACTACTTCCGCGAGTTCGGCTACGAGGTGGTCCACCACGGCCCCTGCGGACTGCCGTCGAACCAGAAGGCCATCACGCCGGAGAACCTGTCGGCCTGGATCCGCAGCACGGTGGCGGAGCACCGGCCGGACGCCGTCCTGGTGGCCGGCAACGGCATCCGGGCGGTGGGCACCATCAAGCCGCTGGAGGAGGAGCTCGGGTTCAACGTCGTCACCGCGAACCAGGTCATCCTCTGGCACGCCCTCCACCTGGCCGGTGCCGCCGGGACCGCCCGGGAGATCACCGACTACGGACAGCTGTTCGCCACGACCCCGAAGGACGGTCACTCGTGAGCCTGTTGGACGCACAGGCCTACGAGGCCGTCTTCGGGACGCCGGAGGGCGACACCTACCGCATCCCGCTGGTCTGCTGGCGGGAGGACGGCGACCACCTGTTCGGCGTGGTCCTGGTCAAGGGGCACCTGCGGCGCACGGACCAGCTGTCGGACTTCCTGCGGTACGACCGCCGGAACGTCTCGCGGGGCGACGAGGCGCCCGCGACGACCTTCGAACCGGCGACGGCGGACGGCCGGGTGGAGGACTCCTACGTGCCCGCCATTCGGTGACACCGGCCGTTCGGCGCCGCCCTCAGGTGACGTCCGCCCTTGGATGACGCCCGCCCTTGGATGACGCCCGCCTTTCGGTGAGGTTCGCAGTCCGGTGCCGGCCGTTCGACGACCGGCGGCACCCGCGGAGGGGTGCGGTCCCTTGTGAAGTCCCCGTGAGACAACGGGAACCGGTCCTCCCCGGCCGCCGTGCCGGTGTTCGACCCGCTTATCGCAATTCGCTATTCGGTCAATGCCTATTCGCCGCCGATCGGAATGGATCCTCCTGCCGCCCGTCGGGCCGCCGCGCACCCGGCGGTCTTCCCGGGCGGTCCGGATCCACCGCACCCCGGGCCTCGCTGCCCCGGGGTGCGGTGCCGTACTCGGCCCTACCCGCACCCGCCGAGGACCGACGCGTCCGGCCCCGGATCCGGCCACGCTTCCGCCACGTCTCCGCCACGCTCCGGCCACGCTTCCACCACGCCCCGGATCCCGGTGGCGCGGAGGGGATCGTCGCAGGTCGAGCCAGGTGAACAAGAGTTCGACGATGCGTCAGGGAGCTACCGGGACCGGGGTATGCTTGCCGCGTCGTCACGGGGGCTGGTGCACGAACGATCCGGAGGGGCCATGCAGCTCACACGAAGTCTCTTGGGCGCCCGACGGTCCGCGGCCGCACTCGTCGTGCGGTACCGGCGCGCGCCGCAGTGCTGAGGCAGGCCCGCGCGGAACAGACCCGCTCCGCCCTGATCGACGCCGCCGCCGGACAGTTCGCCCAGCACGGCTACGCCGGCGCCACCCTGGCGCGGATCAGCCAGTCCGCCGGGGTCACCTCGGGCGCGCTGACCTTCCACTTCCTGACCAAGGAGGACCTCGCCCGGGAGGTGCTCAGGGTGGGGGCGGCCGCGACCGCCTCGGCCCTGGACGAGGTTCAGCAGCTCACCACGCCCGGGCTGGCCGGGGTCAGCCGGCTCACCCAGCTGCTGGCGGCCTTCCTCCAGCAGGACGTCCGGGCCCACGCGGCGATGCGGCTCGCGCACGAGTGCCCCGGTTCGCAGGGCGCCTGGGAACAGGCCTGGCGGCCCGCCCTGCTGCACGCGCTGGAGCTGGCCCGGGCGGGCGGCACCACCGACGCGGAGCTCGCCGACATCGAACTGCTGGTCGCCTACCTGCTGGCCGGCGCCGAGGCGCAGCTGCGCTCCGGCCGCCCGGTCAGCGTCGTGGAGCACGAGCTCGGCCGGCTGTGGCGGCGGGCCGGGGCGGGCTTCGGTGCCCGGCCGGAGGACGGCTCCGACTCCTGCGAGCACGACCGGACGCCCGCCCCGCCGCGGTTGCGCGGCCCGTCCCGGGGTGACACCGCCCGCAATGACGGGTGACCGGACGGTAGACGTACGGCGACCGCGGTGACACCTGGTGGCATGCCGCTGACCTGCGGGACCGGTGTCCCGCAGGTTGTGCTGTTCCTTGACCCGCGGGGCTGATTCCATTTCCGGCGCGGACCGCGGACCCCGGCCGCCCGTTCCCCGGGCCGGATGCGGGTGATTCGCGCCAGGGCTTTGTATCGAGTTGGCGAAGTGGCGACCGGAACCCCTTTCTCCGAGAAAAAAATAGTGCTCATTCTTTAGTGTGGGTGGATCTGTGTGAAAGCCGCAGCCGCAACACGGGAGGGGTAGCTATGAGGGGATGGGACTCCGTCACCCAGTTCACGGACCAGCTGTTCGGCCACTTGCGCCGAGCTGACCAGCGCAAGTGGGCTCACACCTACGTCAACGGCCTCCTCAGCACGCCCGGGAAGAAGTCCATCCGCCGCCTGGCGGCCGTGTCGAGCGACTCCCCGACGGCTTCGCAGGCCCTGCACCAGTTCGTCAACGAGAGCCCCTGGGAGTGGGATCCGGTCTGCGACCAGCTCCGGCGGTGGGTCGAGGACCGGGCCCGGCCCAGGGCCTGGACGATCGCCCCCGTCGTGCTGCCCAAACGCGGTGAGAAGTCCTGCGGGGTGCACCGGCGCTTCATCCCGCACACCGGACGGACCGTCAACTGCCAGATCGGCACCGCCGTCTTCATGTCGACGGAGGCGGGGGAGTTCCCCGTGGGCTGGTGCCTGTTCCTGCCGGAGCCGTGGGCCGCCCAGGGCCCGCTCCGCGAGCAGGCCCGGATCCCGCACACCGCCACCGCCTCGTGCGAGGGCCAACTCCTCAACCTGATCGACCAGATGGCGCGGACCTCACAGTACGACCCGGTCCCGGTGGTGGTCGACCTGCACGGCTACCTGGACTCGCGCCGGCTCGTCGAGGGCCTGAGCCGGCGCGGGCTGGACTACGCGATCGCGATCCCGGACAGCTTCCCGCTGGCCCCGCTGGAGCAGCAGGCCCCCGGCTCCCGCCGGCCGGTGGCCGCGGCGGCCCGGGCGGTGAGCGAGCGGTGCCCCGAGGTGCGCTCCGAGGCCTGGAGGACGGGCTCAGCGCCCGTGCGCGACGGTCTGGTGCAGGTGCCCGGTGTCGTCACGGCCGACCAGAGACCTCAGCCGTTCCGGCTGTTCACCCAGCCCGACGAGGACGCGACGGGGGCGGGGCAGCTCTGGCTCACCAGCATGGTGCACCGGCCGGTCGACGAGCTGCTGGAGTACGCGGAGCGGCACGCCGCGACCGGGGAGACCGTCGAGCTGCTCGAACGGCGCTTCGGCCTGCGGGACTTCGAGGGCCGCTCGTTCCCGGGCTGGCACCACCACATGGCCCTGGTGTCGGCCGCCTTCACCTACAGCCGCCTGGCGGCCGATCTCGGCATGCGGGCCTTGCGCCCCGGTCCGGGCGCCGGAAGTGACGGTCTGGCGAGGCCGCCGCTCGTGCCCTGCTCCCGGTGGGTCCGGGAAGCCTCGCTGGGGTATCCCGTAGCGGTCTGAGCCGTCGCTTCGGGCGCGCCGCCGCCCCCTCCCGGCGCGCCCGAAGCGCCCGGCGCCAGTTCGGTGTTGCCCCAATTGTCCGGCCGGCATGAGCTGATGAGCGTGGGTCAGGCGAAGTTCTTCACCGCCGGCGATTGACAGCAAGATGTATGTTCATGCAAGCTCTACCTGTCCGCCTGAGGTTCTCACGGGCAAAAACAACATGTACATACAAGCAACTACCTGGGGACTCCATGCCTGATCCCACGGCACCCACCGTCGACGCCGCGACTGCGGCCTGAGCGGGGGAGCAGCGTTGCGTTATTCCGAACTCTCCGAGAGCGAGCTGACCGAGTACGCCCGCGAGGCGGTACGGATCAGCCGCGAGCACGTCGCCAAGGGCGGCATCCCGTTCTCCGGTGTGGTGATCAACAGCGGCCGGATCCTCGGCACCGGTGTCAACCGGGTGCGTGAGGACAACGACCCCACCGCGCACGCCGAGGTCACCGCACTGCGGGCGGCCGCCGCCAAGTACGGACTGCACGCCACCGCCGGATCCACCCTGATCGCCTCCGGCGAGCCCTGCGCCCTGTGCTACATGGCGTCGCTGTATTTCAGCGTCAGCCACATCGTCAACGTGGTCGACCGCAAGACGGCCGCGCGGTACGGCTTCGACTACACCAGCTCGTACTCGATCTTCGCCGAGGACCCGGAGACCTGGCCGATCAAGGTCACCTCGATCCAGATCCCGGAAGCCACGGCGCCGTTCGAGGACTTCCTCACCATGGAGCGGGGGCGGCCATGAGCGGCACGGCAACCGGCAGGATCGGCATCAAGGTCTGGTCGGACTACGTCTGTCCGTTCTGCATGCTGGCCGAGGGCCCGCTGCACGAGGCCACCCGCGACCTCGACGTCGACATCGAGTGGATGCCGTTCGAGCTGCGGCCCCACCCCACCCCGACGCTGCGCCCGGAGGACGACTACCTGCCGGCGATCTGGGCCCGCGCCGTCTACCCGATGGCCCGCCGGCTCGGCGTGGACATCACCCTGCCGACGGTCTCGCCGCAGCCCTACACCCGGCTGGCCTTCGAGGGCTACCAGTACGCGGCCGAGCACGGCCGGGCCGCCGAGTACACCCCGCGGGTGCTGCGGGCCTTCTTCCAGGAGAACCGGGACATCGGTGAGGTGGCCGTCCTCGCCGACATCGCCTCCGAACTCGGCCTGGACGGTGCCGACTTCGCCGAGGCGCTGACGGCCGGCCGGTACACCGAGGCGCACCGGGCAGCGCTGCGGCACGCGGAGGCCAACCGGGTCTCGGTCGCGCCCACCATCATCGTCGACGGACGCCACCGCATCGAGGGCGTACCCTCCGTCGCCCAGATCCGCAAGGCCGTGCTCGACGCCCAGGCCGAGCAGGAGGCCCTCGGGGACGCCGCTCCCGCCTGCGGGATCGACGGCTGCTGAACCGGGCCTGACGCCGGGTCGGTGGCTGACGCCCCGCTTCCGGCCTCCCGCCACGTTCTTCTCTCGCTCTCTCCCGTTCTTCTCCCGTTCTCTCTGCCCCACCCCTCCCCCCCAACGCCGACCTCCCAAGAACGAAAGGACCAGCCATGCAGTGGTTCTACCTCGCGATCGCGGACATCTTCGAGATCGCCGTCGCCATCGCGGCCGGCAAGGCCGAAGGCTTCAAGAACCGCACGTGGACCGCCGTGACCCTGATCACCGGCGCCCTCGGCACCTTCTTCCTCAGCAAGGCACTGCTGACCTTCGACGTCGGCGTCGGCTACGCGATCTGGACCTCCGTCGCCGGCGTCGGCATCACCCTCCTCGGCGCCCTGCTCTTCGGCCAGCGCCTGAACTGGCGCAAGGCCGTCGGCATCGCCGTCATCATCGCCGGCGTCGTCGGCCTCCAGCTCAGCGGCGCTGCCTGATCCTCCCGCCCCCACCCGGCTCAACCTCCCGAAAGGACCCGTGCACATGTCCGACACCGGCCGCACCTCAGCCAACCCGTGGATCATGCTCCTGCTCGCCGGCGGCTTCGAAGTCGGCTACGCGCTCGCCGTCGGTGGAAGCCACGGCTTCACTCGACTGACCTGGTCGCTGGTCGCCGTCGTCTTCTTCCTCCTGACGCTCTGGGCCCTGAGCGCCGCGCTGCGCACCATCGACGTCAGCATCGGCTACGCCGTCTGGGCCGGCATCGGGTCGGTCGGCGCGGCCCTGCTGGGGCCCGTCGTCTTCGACGAGAGCCTCACCCCCGTCAAGGCCGTGTGGCTGGCCGTGATCATCGCCGGCGTGGTCTGGCTCAAGCTCGCGGACCGGCCGCAGAAGTCCGCCGAGACCGCCGCCGCGCCGCGTGAGGTGCAGACCGCGGACGCCTGACGGGCGCGCCGCCCCGGTGCGGGAAGCCGCCGCGCCGCTCGTGAGGCGCACCACAGCCCCGGTCCCGACCGGGTGGGTGCGGAGCGGCCGGGGTGTGGTGGAGGGCCTCCTGGTGCCCGGTCGGATGTCGGAATCCGATCGGGACGCCAGGAGGCCCTCCACGCGTTCCTCGGAGCGACCGCAAAGAGGCCTCCGCCGGGTCAACTGCCCGGCGGAGGCCTGTTCATGAACGATTCGGGCGGTAACGCCTCCCGCGTGCGGGCGCGATCAGGCCCGTCGTCGGCTGACCCGTACGGCCCCTGCGCCGGCGGCGAGGAACGCGGCGGCGAGGCCGAGGAGGACCGGTGTCTTCGGGGCGCCGGTCTGGGCCAGCTCGCCGTGGTGGTGGTGTCCGGGCGCCACCTCGTGACCGTGCCCGCTGGGGTGGGTCGGCCTGTGCGGCGGACGCACGCCCACCTCCTCCGCGACGAACTTGATCTTGTTCAGGTTGTGCGCGGACTGGTGGTTGGCCTGACTCTGCTGGTTGGAGAGGTTGTTGGCCTGCGAGGCTGACTGGTTGTTGAGCGCGGAGTTCTGGGCGCTGTTCTGCGCGGAGTTGTTCGAGTTGCTGGTGGCGCTGTTGTTGGCGCTGTTGTTCAGATTGTTGGCCACGGTGTTCTGCACGACGACCGTCACGGCGACGTGCTGGTCCTGGCCCTGGTTCTGCTGGGCGTTCTGGTCCTGGCCCTGGTTCTGGTTCTGGTCCTGACCTTGGCCCTGGTTCTGGCCTTGGTTCTGGTCCTGGCCCTGGCCCTGGTTCTGCTGGCCGTTCTGGCCCTGACCCTGCTCGCCGTGGTCCCCGTGCTCGCCGTGGTCCCCGTGGTCCCCGTGCTCGCCGTGGTCCCCGTGCTCGCCGTGCTCGCCGTGCTCGCCGTGGTCCCCGTGCTCGCCGTGGTCCCCGTGGTCCCCGTGCTCCCCGTGGTCCCCGTGCTCGCCGTGGTCCCCGTGCTCGCCGTGCTCGCCGTGCTCGCCGTGGTCCCCGTGCTCGCCGTGGTCCCCGTGGTCCCCGTGGTCCCCGTGCTCGCCGTGCTCGCCGTGGTCCCCGTGCTCGCCGTGGTCCCCGTGGTCCCCGTGAGGGGGAGTGCCGGGAATCTCGGGCAGGCAGATGCAGTCGGTCGGGCCGGGGCCGGGCATGTGGCCGTGGGACTCGTGGCCGGGCACCTGATCGCAGTGCTCGCCGCCGTTCTCCCAGGCGCCCTCGGGAAGGGCGGATCCCGGTGCCTGCTCCATCGGCCGGCTCTGCTCGCCGGGCCGGGTCGAGTCGTCCGGTTGCACCGAACCGGGCTCCTGGCCGTCGATCGCGACTCCCTCGGCCTCGGCGCCGTTGCCGGCGTCGGTGCGGTGGGCCGGGCGGACGAGCTGCGTCGACTGGAGATCGCTCTGACTCCTGCTGGCCCAGGTGCCGTCCGACGAGACACCGCTCTCCTCGGCGAGCCGCAGCAGGCTGTCGACCCATTCGCCCTGGGCCGCCGAGGAGTCGGAGGTCGCGCTGTGGTCGATGGCGGGCGAGGCGTGGGCCACTCCGCCGGTGCCCCAGAGGAGGGCGGCCGACGTCAGGCCCGACAGGACCAGGGTGGTGATTCGAGTTCGCATGGTGCTCCTGGATGATCCGCAAAACGGATCTTCTGAATACGCTCCTGTACCACCCGCGGACGTGGCGCGTCGCCGCGAGTTAACCGGCCTGGCCCAATGAATTGCTGAGAACGGGGGAACGCCGCCCACGCGCTCCGCTCCGCCGCCCACGCCGCTGCTTCGTCGCCGCCCCGGCCCCGGATTCCCACCGTGACCGTGCGAGCTCCGTCGGTGACATGCAGGGATCGTGGTTTGCCCTGAACATCCTGTACATGAGGATCTCAATTCCGGCAGCGGTCCTTGCCGGCTGCACCACAGCCCTGCTCTTCCAGCCCCCCGTCGCCGCCGCGGACAGCTCGGTCGCCCCGGCACCGCGCACCTCCGCCGGAGGCGGCTCGGTCACCTCGGTGGCCGTCACCGCCGGCGGAGCCGTCTCGCCCCGGGCCACCCGTTCGTTCGAACTCCTCGGCGTGGTCTGGGACGGCTCCCCGAAGGCACTCGCCGGCGGTTCCGTACGAGTCCGAACCCGCGATGCCGTCACCGGCCGCTGGGGCGCCTGGCAAACCCTGGAGACCGAGGCCGCGGACGGGCCCGACTCCCTCCCGCACGGTTCCACCGCCCCGCTGTGGGCCGGACGCAGCAACGGCGTCGCGGTCGACGTGCACCCCGGCCCGGCCGGTCTCCCGCGCGGACTGCGGGTCGAACTGATCGACCCCGGCCAGGGGGCGGCCGCCGCCGACGCCAAGCCCCTTCCCGAACACGCGGCCGGGCCCGAGGCGCTCGCCGCTCCGCGCCCCGGCATCGTCACCCGGGCGGGCTGGGGTGCGGACGAGTCCATCCGTGAAGCGGGCTTCGTGTACACCGGCGCGGTCCGGGTGACCTTCGTCCACCACACCGCGACCGCCACCGACTACGCCTGCTCCGACGCGCCCAGGATCATCAGATCGATCTACCAGTACCACGTGCAGAGCAACGGCTGGCGGGACATCGGCTACAACTTCCTGGTCGACCGCTGCGGCACCATCTACGAGGGCCGGGCCGGCGGCGTCGACCAGCCCGTGCTCGGCGCCCACACCCTCGGCTTCAACACCAACTCCTCCGGTATCGCCGCCATCGGGACCTACAGCTCGGACGCTCCGCCGCAGGAGCTCCAGGACGGCATCGCGAAGATCGCCGCCTGGAAGCTCGGCCTCACCGGTCGGCAGGCCGACGGAACGGCCCAGCTCACCTCCGGCTCGGACGGCAGCCTCTATCCCAAGGGCACGGTCGTCGACTTCGACGCGATCTCCGGCCACCGCGACGGCTTCGCCACCGAATGCCCCGGTGACGCCCTCTACCGTCGGCTCCCCGCCATCCGCGACACGGCGGCCCGCCTGCAGAGGTGACGAGCCGGCTGTCCGCCGAGCCCCCGCCGCGGGGGCTCGGCCGACCGGCCCTCAGGCGGTGGAGAGGCCGGTCATGGTCCCGATCACCATCGCGCGACGCCGATCGCGCGGCGCCAGAAGGATCGGTGGGCCGGTGACCGAGGCCTCCGAACGGCGTGACCTGGTCGCTCGGCGGGTCGTTGAGCCACGAAGGAGGCCGGTGGGCGGCCTACGTCGATGGGACCGCACATGGGCAAGCGCCTTCGAGACCACGTATACGACGCGGGCATGATGCTCATGAAGCCCCTGGAGCGGGCGGTCACCACCAGCTCGCTGGTCCCGACGACGCCGTTCCTGAACGCCGATCACTTCCCGTGGGCCCGACTCCTCGAGGAGAACTGGCGAACGATCCGCCAGGAACTCGACGAGGTCCTGATCTTCCAGGACGACCTGCCGGCCTTCCACGAGATCTCACCCGACGTGGCCGACATCTCCGACGAGCGCTGGCGGACCTTCTTCTTCTGCAGCTACGGTCACCGCTCGGACGCCAACCGGGCTCGGTGCCCCGGGACCGCGGCGCTCCTCGACCAGATCCCGGGGCTGACGACGGCGATGTTCTCGATCCTGGCTCCGGGCAAGCGCATCCCTGCGCACCGCGGGCCGTGGACCGGAGTGCTCCGCTACCACCTCGGCCTGCGCGTCCCCGAGCCGGCCCTGTGCGGAATCACGGTCGGTGGCCAGACGGCGCACTGGCGCGAGGGCGAGAGCCTGCTCTTCGACGACTCCTACGAGCACTCCGCCTGGAACGACTCCGACGGGACCCGGGTGGTCCTCTTCCTCGACGTTCCACGGCCCTGCCGCTTCCCGGGCGCCTGGATCAACCGGGCGGTACTGGCCGGGGCGACACTGACGCCGTTCATGCTCAACGCCACGGCCAATCACCGCGCGTGGGAGCGCCGGTTCGCGGCCAAGCACCCGGCGCCACCGCGGGCCGACGGCTAGGTTCCGTCCGGCCGACCGCTGCGTGCGCCATCTCGGCCGCGAGGACGGACCGGGGCTGCTCTCCAAGGAGGAGGGCTGGGGGCATCCGGGCTACTGGGTGGTGACGAATCGCGCGATCGGCCGGGCAGCTCGCGCGGCGGCTCTGGTGGGCCGGCTACGCCGGAAACGCCGTCTGGGGAACCGAGTTGCTCGGCGGCGTAGGAGATGGGGTGTCGCTACTGATCGCTCGGGGGCTCGGTGGGAGCCGGCCCGTGGCGCCTTCCTGTGCCGTCCGGGTGAAACACCAGCCCGTTGTTCGTGTACATATGCTTCGCGCTCTGTGCCATGCGCTCTGATGGTCGCGACGCCGGACACCGCCCCGCGCCCGCGCCCCGGGGCTCGTCGTGTCCGGCTGTCCAGTCCGGATGCGGCCTGGTGGCCGCGGCACAAGGAGGAGCCCCATGACCGTCATCGAGGTCCCGCTCTCGCCCCCGCGGCGCTCCGGGGTGCTTGCCACCCGGAACGCCGTGTACCAGTTGAAGGTCGACGAGTCGATCGGGGAGGGCTGGATCACCCGGTCCGACCTGGCCTGGCTGACCCTCGTGGACGGGCGGGTGACGATTGGCCAGACTCCGCTGTACGCCCCGCAGTTCGGCGATGACTCGCTTACCTGGCTGCAGCAGGTCCCGGGGCGTTTCAGCGCGGGGAGGCTGATGTTCGCCGAGGACGGCGTGAGCCTGTACGGCGCGATCACCGTGGGGACCACGGTCGATGACGCGGTGACCGTGGAGGTGGCCGGCCACGTCGGCCGCTCCGTCACCTACGACACCAAGGTCACCAAGACGCCGTACCGCAAGGACACCGACCCCATGACCGTCCCGGCTGATCACTGGACCGCCGGACGGGAGTTGGAGATCGGCTACGAGCTGGACCCCTCCTCGCTCAATTCCGATCCTCGGCCGAAGATCCGACTGAAGAAGGCGGACGGCCAGTACACCGACGTGGAGGGCAGGTACATCGTCGAGCACGACGCGGCGGTCCTGCTCATCGACACCCCCGACATCGTCTGCGACAGCATGAAGGACGACGAGCACGACCCGGGCTTCTACAGGGCCGGCCGGCTCGCCTTCAGCATCAAGGAGCTGAGCCCGACCGGCCGCGGTTGGCTGTCCGCCACCTGCGCCGGAGCGGTGAACAAGAACGACCCCGAGCAGGTGCTGCTCTGGCAGGCGGTGCCGCGCGAACCGAAGGGCGCAGCCGAACTGCCGCTGCTGCTCTCGGCGGCCGAGCACGAGGCGTACTTCGACGGCGTCGAGGTGCTGCTGGAGACCGAGGACCTCACCCTCAGCGACCTCTACAACCAGTTGCCCGACGACTTCCTGGTGGACGGCAAGGGAGGCGTCGAGAAGGTCATGGACAGCCCGCTCAGCCGCAACATGAAGTGGGCGATGTCCAAGCAGAAACCTGAGGCGGACTGGTTGCGGGACTTCATGCAGGCCTCGGAGCCCGCGATGGACGACGAACAGGTGGCGCTCGCCAGTTCGGGGCAGGAGTGGTATCGCAAGTGGGGCCGGGCCTATCTGACCAAGTCCTTCGACGAGTACCGCGGCCAGGGCCAGAGCACGGTCTTCCTGGACCAGGGCGAGAAGGCCAAACTGGACTGTTACTTCAAGTCAGGCCTGTACAAGGACGCGCAGTTCAACGTGCAGTACCAGGGCCTTTACGTGGAGACCTACATCGCCCACAAGCGCCGCATCAAGCTGTACATCGCCGACAAGAACGGCGACTGGGCGAGGAAGCTCTTCGACGAGGCGATGAAGCCCGCCAACTTCGTCAACGTGGCCAACGCGTACACCAACCTGGACTCCCGCGACAGCGCGATGAAGCTGATCAAGAAGACCGGCACCCTGCTGCTGGCCCTGGACCGCAGCGGCAACTACGCGCACCAGTACTACGAGGCGATCACCACCGGCGTGGTGGGCAAGATGTGCCACAACGTCAAACACCAGGACCCGAAGTTCAGCCTCACCTGGCTGCCGGACGTGATCTCCGGGCTGATCAAGCAGATCGCGGACGGCAAGGATCCGGGCACCTCGGGAATCAGCAAGACCGAGGCGGCCGAGATGTACGCGTACATCTCCGACCACCTGACCGCCTTCTCCGCCGACGTGGCCACCTTCCTGGCCAACCTCAAGGGCACCGGGATCTACAAGCTCTCCCAAGAGGCCCAGGACGGCTACGACGAGGCGATCGCCTCCAAGCACCCGAAGATGAAGAAGTTCGGCCGGCTCATGTTCCTGGCCGCCTGGGCCGGCAACGTCTACGCCGTGATGACTGCCCTGCTGCGCGAGGACTGGCAGCAGATGACCGAAAAGGAGCGGGCCGAGGCGGTCACCGAGTCGCTGGGGACGACCCTGGAGGCCGCCAAGGCCATGAAGACCATCTGGGCGGGCGCCAAGAAGCTCGGCGCCGTGGTCTGGGGACAGATCTCCCGCTGGTACAGCTTCGACGGCGTCCGAGCGGGCTTCGCCAAGATCGCCAACAAGCTCACCGGACTGACGCGATGGCTGCCCCGGGCGGGCCAGGTGTTCAAGAAGCTTCTGGCAGTCGGGATCGACAAGATGGGCCTGGGCACCCTGTTCGCCAAGATCTTCAGCGGGACCGTCCTCAAGCTCGCGCTGAAGACCCTCAGCGTGGCCATCTCGGTCGCACTCACCGTCCTGGCCCTGGTCGACCTGATCGAGTGCCTGGCGAAGGGCAGCACGATCACCGAGACCGTGCTGTCGGCGATCAGCCTGGCCGCCGCGCTGGTCGGCACCGTCTGCCTCGTCCTGGGCTTCGTGTTCGTCGGCGTGGCGGCCATCCCGATCATCGGCTTCATCGCGGCACTGGTGGGCATCATCGCCTCGGTGATCCGCTGGTTCACCAGCACCCCGCCCAACCCGCTCACCGACTTCATGAACAACTACGGCAAGCCCTTCGTCCAGGGGCTGGCAGAAGTCAGCGACGAGTGCAAGAAGGTCCCCAAGGCCCACCAGAACGGCCAAGGACTCGTCCTGCTCGTCACCGTATGACGCTGCCCCAGGAGAACGGCGCCGGCGCGGCGCCGTTCTCCGCCTCCTACACCACTCTGATCTCCACCACCCGCGGCGCGAGCACCGCCACCGCGCCCGGCCTGCCCCTGGTTCTGACGGTACGTCGGCAGGAAGGTAGCCCACGGCCCACGGTGGAGGCCCGCCTCGGCGGCGAGGACGTCACCGGCTGGCTCGGCGTCGGCGTCGACGGATCCGACCGGCTGATCCTCTCCGTCATGATCTCCGGAGAGGGCGGCTTCCTCTGCGAGGACGGCAACCGCTTCTACCTCTCCTGCAAGGCCCTGCTCGACGCCGACGCCCTCAACTTCACCGGCGCCGTACACGCCACCTGCGCCGACCCCGGTCACGAGGGCGCCGCCCCCTACCACTGGCAGGGCACCGCCGACCACACCTTCGCCGCCCTGCGCGGCACCCCCGACGACCCCTGGCCCGCCCTGCTGGCCGCCGCCCGGGAAGGAACCCCGCGATGACCGAGGACGACGAAAAGCGCGACCTGGCGAAAAGCGCCGAGAAGTACGCAACGGACAAGGGGCTGCCGACCAGGGACCGCGCGCTGCTCAACAGCGCCCTGCTGATGGACGACCGCTGGCTGCGCCGCGAGATCAGACGGCTGTTCCACGATGACCTGCAGTACAACGAGCCGATGGCCGGCTGGATCGGCAACTCCGGAATGGGCCGGGCCGCGCCGTACGGGGCCGGCTTTTGCGGGCTGGTGATGACCGTGATGGCGTTCTGCGCCAAGGGCGGCGCCGACTTCGAGAAGTGCCTGAGGATGGACGAGCTGACCAACCGCTACACCTACCTGCTCAGCCCCGAGTGCCGGGAGACCAGCGACCGCGCCGGACGGCTCTACATCGAACGACGCGACCTGATCCGGGCCGCCGACGACGCCGCCTCGCAGACCCTTGGTGAACTGTTCCCGGACAAGTCCCAGAGGCCGCGGTACGGCACGATGCTCGCCGACCTGCTCACCACCGGCCCGTTCACCACGGCCCAGCTCGCCAAGCGCCAGGCCGCGATCGGCGGTTGGCAGCAGCGGTTGGAGTGCCACTTCCAGAAGGTCGAGTTCCTCAACGCCGGCGAACTCAAGCGCGTCCGGGCGCACTGGGAGAAGGCCACCCCCGGCGGACTGACGGAGAAGTGGCAGCCCGGCCAGTACCTGACACCTGTCTTCTTCCCCAAGGAGACCTTCGCCGATGTCCTGGGCCCCACCACCATGGGCAACATCCAACGCCGGTGGGCCTGGTGGGATCGCTACATGCCGATGTTCCTCAAGAGCAAAGTCCCGCCACCAGCCTTCCTCCTCCCGGAGGAACAGGACTCGCAAGCGTAAGTGGGCGTTAGGTCAACAGGACGGACGTCCAGGAGGGTCGCCCGGTGCCCGAAACTGATCACGGACACCGGGCGGGGCCCCGAGGCCGTCATGGGCGCACTGGGGCCGGGGCGGGCGGCGTGGACGGCGTCGAGGCTCCAGTCGTTCTGCTGGACGTTGACCCGGGACAGGCCCTGCCGTCGGAGGGGTGGGGTTCAGGTGCGGGTAGCGGTGATGAGGTGGTAGTCGAGGAGGCCGTGGCGCCAGGCGGGGAGGAAGTTGCGGGTCCAGTGGTCGTTGGGGACGGTGTCGGCGAGGTAGCGGTCGAGGCCGGGCCAGACGTCGGGGCCGATGGACTCGGTGGTGACGGGGGTGAAGCCGGCCTCGGTGAGGTCGGTGGTGAAGCCGTCGAGGGTGTGGGGGACGTCGAGGCCGTCGGCGAAGCTGGCGAGGAGGATCTTGAGGCGCTCGGTGATCTCGTCCCCGGGGGCGGCGAAGAAGGTGGTGACCACCAGGCGGCCACCGGGGCGCAGGACGCGGGCGGACTCGCGGGCGAAGCCGGTGAGTCCGCGGAAGTGCTGGGCGGCCTCGACGGAGTAGACGCCGTCGAGCGAGGCGTCGTGGAACGGGAGTTCGTCCGCCGAGCCGATGGTGTAGCCGAGCCGGTCCGGATAGGTGGCCATGGCCCGAGCGTTGACAGTGCGGGCGCGTTCGATCTGGTCCGGATGGATGTCCACGCCGGTCACCGAGGCGAAGCGGAACTCCCGTAGCGCCAGGGCCGCGCCCAGCCCGCGCCCGCAGCCGACCTCCGCGAGCCGCAGCCGCTCGCGTGGCTCCGGGAAGGCGTTCAGCACCCGGCGGTAGAGCTGCTCCTGGCTGTGCACGCGGTCGTCGGGGGTGGGGGCGGTCAGGTCGATGCCGTGCCAGTCACCGAAGTTGATGAACCCGCCTGCGAAGCTGGCGGCCTTGGCGAGATCTTCGGTGCCGTAAGTCCGGCGAACGGTCGGGGGGATGTGGTCTTGGTTCATGGGCCGTCGGGTCTCCTGCTCGTGGGCGCCCGGCGGTCGGGCGCGCCGAGGTACGTACCCAAACCTGTGGTGCTCCGAACACGGTACGTGACGGGGTGGGTTCGGGGTTGACGGGGCGTGGAAACCCGGTGTCCGGGAGGGGCGCGGGTTCGCTACAGTCCGCCGGTAGCCCACCGGACCGGCCCAGGGCCAGAGCACGAGGAGCACCACCCGCATGAGCACCGACGACCGGCCCGTCCCCTCGTTGACCGGTGGCGAGCGCGAGATGCTGCGCGACTTCCTGGACTTCCACCGGGCGACCCTCGCCATGAAGTGCGAGGGCCTGACCGACGAACAGCTGCGGCAGCGCTCCAGCCCGCCGTCCGCGCTGAGCCTGCTCGGACTGGTGCGGCACATGGCCGAGGTGGAGCGCACGTGGTTCCGCCGGGTGATCGACGGCGAGGACGTCCCGCTGGTCTGGTCCCCGGACGGGGACTACCAGGTGGCCTACGACCCGACCGGCGCCACCCGCGCCGAGGCCTTCGCCGCCTGGCAGGCCGAGGTCGAGCACTCCCGCCGGATCGAGCTGGCGGCCCCCTCGCTGGACGTCACCGGCTACCAGGCGCGCTGGGGGGCCGAGGTGTCGCTGCGGCTGGTGATGCTGCACCTGATCCACGAGTACGCCCGGCACAACGGGCACGCGGACTTCCTGCGGGAGGCCATCGACGGCACCGTCGGGGCGTAGGGGGTAGGGGGCAGGGCGTAGGGCGTGGCTGAGCGGGCTGGCTACCAGCCGAGCAGGTGGGTGCGGGCGGTGAGGGCCGTCAGCACCGACTCGGCGGTGGTCTCCGGCGTGAGGCCGGTGGTGTCCAGCCCGTGCGGGGTGGCGGGGGCCGCGCCGGTGAGGACGACGTAGTGCAGGGCCGCGCCGGTGGTGCGGCTCTCGCGGCGGAAGGTGTCCAGGGTCGCCGGGGCGTCGGCGCACTCGACGACGACCTGGTAGCCGCCGGTGGCGTAGGCGAAGGCGGCCTGGGCGGTGGCCGCGAGCGCGGTGGCGTGCTGCCGGGCGGCCCCGGGCAACTGCGGCGGAACCTGGCCGTTGCGGATGACCCGGAGGAAGTCGTCCGTCCGCAGGTGGACGCTCGGGTGCAGCTCCTGGACGAGCAGCTCCACGACCGGGCTGCCGCCCTCTCCTCCGGCTGCCCCGGCGGCCCCGGCGGGGTCGACGAGGACGAGGACGCCTCCGGCGCCCCGGCCGCCCCCGAGCTCCGGCCCACCTACGGTCGTACGGTTCACAGCTGCTGATCCCTTCGCGGGCCGGGGACGGGACGGGTACGCACGGGCAGCCGGGGCGAGACGGTGGGAGTGCGGAGGAAGCGGTCGCCCCGGATGCGGACAGCCGACCGCCTCGTATGCGGACAGCCGAGCGCTCCGGATGCGGACAACCGACCGCCTCGTCCCTACGACTGATGCGTTTCGGGGATCAACCTAGTCCAAACGGGTGCCCCGAGTCGTCCCCCTCCCGGTCCGTGGGCGGTTCACCGGCGCCGTTCAGCGCTCCTCGGCGCGCAGCACGATCGGGTTGGTGAGGGCCGCCATCGGCCCCCACGGCAGGTCCGGACCCATCGCGTTGCCCTTGCCGGGCGTGCCGTCCGCCCTCGGGTGGCGCACCTCGGCGCGGACGTAGGCGGCGAGCGAGGCCGTGGTGCGCCAGACGACCGTGCCGGAGCCGTCGGCGGGCAGTGACTCCTGGTGCAGCTGCCCCTCGTCGGTGATCAGCCGGACGGTGCCGCCGGGCACGCCGGAGACGGTGAGCCGGACGTCCACCGGGGCGTCGGCCGGGACGGTCAGCTCCTCGCCGATGCCCGCCCGGCGGCCGTGGCCGGTGGCGGTGAGGTCGAGCCGGACGGCGGCGGACTCGGCCAGCCAGCTGCGCCCGGCGCGCAGCCCGTCCAGGACGGCGTCGCGGGTGAGGTCCTCGGCGAGGACGACGTTGTGCGGCAGGCCGATCACCTGGGGCGCGCTGTGGGCGTCGCTGTTGCCCATCGCGGGCCGCCAGGAGCGGCCGCCCCGGAGGGCCACCGCGAGCTCGGAGTCCCAGGTGTCGACGGCCGACTCGTCGTCGTAGGTCCATGGCCCGTTCCACACCTCGACGGCGTCGGCCTGCTCGTAGCCGAACTTCCACTGGCAGGCGACGTACGGGCAGTACGGGTGCGCGGGCACCACCAGGCCGCCGGAGCGGTGGACCTGGCGGACGAAGCGCGGGAAGTCCTCGTCGCGGGAGCGGTAGCGCCAGTCGACGAACTGGCCGGGCTCCAGGCCCAGCGCCAGCCAGTGGCCGTTGCGGGTGGTGACCTCCTCACCGGGGACGATCAGCAGGTCCGGGCCGGCCAGCGGGCCCCAGACGGCGTGCGAGGAGCTGGTGTTGTGGTCGGTGGAGACGATGAAGTCCAGGCCCGCGGCGCGGGCACCGGCGGCCACCTCCTCGGGCAGGCGGCGGCCGTCGGAGTGCACGGTGTGCAGGTGGCAGTCGCCCCGGTACCAGGCCCGGCCGCGGCCGCGGGCCCGCTCCGGCGGGTAGTGCGGGGTGAACTCCGGCCCCGGCTCGCCGAACCGGAGGGTCGCCTCGACGTGGTACGCCAGGCCCTGCGGGGCGACCTGGTAGGGGCCCAGGACGATGTGCCAGGTGCCCGGGTTGATCGGGCCGGGGAGGTAGCCGGGGGTGGCGGAGTCGCGGGCGAGGGCGAATTCGGTGCGGAAGCCGCCGGACCAGCCGCGGAAGCCGTCGCCGCCGAGGTCGGTGCCGCGCTCGTCGAAGATGCCGATGTCGCAGGAGTTGCCGGGGGTGCCGGGCGGGACCGGCGGCTTGTCGTAGCTGTAGGAGACGGCGATCTCGCGGATGCCCTCGGGGACTTCGAGGGGGAGGTAGACGAAGTCGGGGGAGCCGGTGGGGAGGTGGCCGGTGAGGGTGAGGGTGCGGTCGGTGCCTGTCCCGTCCGGGCTCGGGGCGGCCGAGGCGGGGCCTGCGGCACCGACGGTGGCGGCCAGGCCGAGGGCGGTGGCGGCGCCGGTGGCGAGGCCGGTGGCGAGGCCGGTGCGGAGCAGGTCGCGGCGGGCGGGGTGCGGTGGCGGGGCGGGGGGTGTGGGGTCGGCGGGGGGCGTCGGGTCGGCGGGCATCGGGGCCTCCGGGCTGGGGCGGGCTGGGCGGCGGGCTGGGGCGGGCTGGTCCGCCGGTTCGCCTACCCCGGGGGGTGAACCCGGGGTGAGGCGGGGCCCACCGGGGTGGGGCGGGCCGGTGAAAGAGGGGCCCGGCCAGGGCGGGGCGAGTTGCGGGGAGTGACGGATGACCGGTTCATAGTCATGTGGTGGTTCGGACGACACGTGACGACGGGGCGGTCAGGAGGCAGGCGTGGCACTGAGTCGGCGGACGCTGCTGGCGGCGGTGGTGGCCGGCGGTGCGCTGGCGGGGTGCGGGGCGGGGCGGGGCGCGGAGGGTGGCGGGGCGGCCCTCGCACCGGCCAGCACGGCCGCGGGCTCGCCGGAGGCTCCTGGGGCGACTCCTGCGGTGACTCCTTCGGGGAGTGCCTCGGGGAGTGCTTCGGGGACTGCCTCGGGCGCGGCGTCGACCGCTCCGTCGGTCGCGACCTCACCGTCCGCCGCGGCCTCGGCGGCTCCCCGGGAGCCGGGCCGGGCCGAGCTGGTCCAGCGCTACGCGGCCGTGGCGCCGACCGCATGGGGAGTGGACCTCCCCGGGGTGGTCACCGGGCTGCCGGAGGGCCAGCGGGCCACGGCGCTCACCTTCGACGCCTGCGGGGGGCCCGGCGGGAGCCGCTACGACGCCGAGCTGATCGACTTCCTGCGCGCCCACGACGTCCCGGCCACGCTGTTCCTGAACGCCCGCTGGATCGACGCCAATCCGCACATCTTCGAGCAGCTCGCCGCCGATCCGCTGTTCGAGATCGGCAACCACGGCACCGTGCACCGCCCGCTCTCGGTGACCGGCCGGTCGGCCGAGGGGATCGCCGGTACGGGCGGGGTCGGCGAGGTGTACGACGAGGTGGCGGGCAACGCCCACAAGCTGACCGAACTGCTCGGGCACCCGCCGCGGTTCTTCCGCTCCGGCACCGCGTACTACGACGACGTCGCCGTCCGGGTGGTCGCCGACCTGGGCGAACGGATCGCCGGGTTCACCGTGAACGCGGACGGCGGGGCGACCCTTCCGGCCGCCGAGGTGCGGCAGGAGGTGGCATCGGCGCCGCCGGGGGCGATCGTCATCGGGCACATGAACCAGCCGGGCCACGGCACCGCCGGCGGGGTGGCGGCGGCGCTGCCCGGGCTGCTGGCGGCGGGGCGGCGGTTCGTCCGCTTGTCCGACGTGCTGTGAGCCCCCGGGGGGCGGAGGGCGGGGGCCGGGGCTACGCCAGGCGGAGGCCGCCGGGGTGCTGCTCCTCGATGATGTCGACCAGCCAGTCGAAGACCGTCGGGCCCTTGCCCGCCCGGGCCGCCGCTAGCTCGGCCGCGACCTGCTCGCGGTTGGTGGGGTGGACCCGGGGGAGCTGCCGCTCCAGCTGGCGGACCGTCTCCGGGTAGCCGAGGGCGCGGCGGGAGGCCTCGTGGTCGCGCCACTCGATGACGTAGTCGTCGTCGTCCGGCGTGCCGAAGCCGCCCCTCAGGCAGTCGGCGAAGGCGTCCAGGTTGCGGCCGAAGTAGCCGTCGGCGCCGATCTTCCGACCGACCTCCGCCCAGAAGTCCTCCAGGCTGCCGATCTTCCCGCCGTCGAGCACATAGGTCACCGTCACGGGGACGAGGATATGCCCGGGCGGCGGACCGCCGGGTGACGGGAGGTTACGGCTCGACGGCGATCGCGGTGGCGAGCAGCCCGTCGCGCACCGCCCAGCGGCCCTCGAAGCCGTCCAGGCGGCGGCCGCCGACCACCGGGCCGGGGACCAGCAGCCGGGCGGTGAAGGTGCCGCCGGGGGAGAGGTCCAGCTCGGCCTCGTGGAAGTCCAGCCACAGCAGGGTGAGCGGGAACCAGGCCTTGTAGACCGACTCCTTGGCGCTGAACAGGATGCGGTCCCACGGCGTGTCCGGGTGTTCGGCGGCGAGCTTCGCCAACCGCTCCTGCTCGACCGGCAGGGCCACGGACTCCAGCACGCCCTCGGGGAGCGGCAGCGCGGGCTCGGCGTCGATGCCGACCGAGGCCAGGGCGCCGGCCCGGGTGACGGCGGCCGCGCGGAAGCCGTCGCAGTGGGTGAGGCTGCCGATCACGCCGTCCGGCCAGCTCGGCGCCCCGCGCAGGCCCGGGACGAGCGGGCGGTACGGGACGCCGAGGCGGGCCAGGGCGGTGCGGGCGCAGTGCCGGACGGTGGTGAACTCGCGGCGGCGCTTGTCCACGGCGCGGGCGACGGCGGCCTCCTCGGCGGGCTCCAGCCGGGCCTCGGGCGGGTCGTCGTAGGCCACCTCGGTCACCACGACGTCCGGCAGCAGGTCCCCGATCATGCGTTCCCCCCTGGGTCGGCGAGCGCGGGCGGCGGGCCGCGCGGAGCGAGCCTAACGCGGGCGGGCGGGTCCGGTCCGTGATCTTCGGCAAATGGGCTCGGGCTGGGAGGAGCCCTGCCCGGCTGCGAGATGGTGGTTACTGCCCGTCACTGCCCGAGCAGGCGGGCGAAGTCCAGTCCGAGGCTGCCGAGGACGGGGAGCGCGCCGAGGTCGGTCACGCCGCCGACCGGGATGCTGTAGCCCTGGTTCACCTCGCGGGTCGCGGGGGAGGGCGCGGCGAGGGCCGGTGCGGGGACGGCCGTTGCGGCGAGGGCCGGGGTCAGGGCGGTGCCGAGGAGCAGGGCGGCGAGGGCGGTGCGCATGGGGGGCGGTCCTCCGGGGCGGGCGGGCGTGCGACGGCCTGTCAACACCGGGTGTGGCGAGGCGGTCACGTATCTTCGCCCCTTCGGCTGCATTGGTAAAGATCCTTGACTTGTGTTCATGGCAACACCGGAGAGGTCTGGACCATGCCGAGGAGGAGCGCATACGTTCCCTTCACCGGGTGGGCATCGGATCGTCGGATCGGTCGCCGAACTGCACTGCGACTTCGGTGACTTCTGGCTGTCATGCCCATGACCTTTCCCGGAACCGTCGAACCGGAGGGAACGAACCATGCGCGCCATCGGCAAGAACCTCAGGCTCCTCGCGGGCGCCCCGCTCGCCGCCGCCGCCCTCATCGCCCTGACGGCCGGCTCCGCCAGCGCCGCGATACCGATCAACAAGCCGATGACCGGCAAGGCCACCTACTACACCGACGCGGGCTACGGCGCCTGCGGCACCCAGATCAACGCCTCCAACCAGATGCTGGTCGCCGTCTCGCACACCTGGTGGACCACCGCCAATCCCAACAACGACCCGGTGTGCAAGGGCATTTCGGTCAAGGTCACGTACCAGGGCAAGACCATCACCGTCCCGGTGAAGGACCAGTGTCCGTCCTGCGACTCCACCCACATCGACCTCAGCCAGCCCGCCTTCGCCAAGCTGGCCCCGCTCGACAAGGGCGTGATCAACGGCCTCACCTGGCAGTTCGTCAAGGCCGGGCTGAACGGAAAGACCGTCGAGCTGTCCGCGCCCGTCACCGGCTCGACCATCGGCTGAGCGACGGCTGAGCGACGGTTGACCGGCGGTTGACCGGCGGTTGATCGGCGGTTGATCGGCGGCCCACCTCGCCGGGCCCGTCCCGTTGGGTCCACCTCTGCCGCTCGTGCGCGTCGGTGCGCCAGCGTGCGGGGTGGGCCCGACGGCGTCAACTCCCGTCTGCGGAAGGGTCAGAGGCGGTGTCCGCGACGCCGATCCGCGGGGCCATGGCGAGCAGCAGCTGGACCGCTGGGGAGGCCGTCCGAGGGTGGTGGGCCAGGCCCAGCGCGACCGTCGGCACCGGGCGGGCCAGGTGGCGCAGGCTGACGCCGGGGATCCGGAAGACCCGGGCCCGGCCCGCCGGGATCGGCGCGATGCCGTGGCCCGCCGCCACCGCGAGCAGCAACTGCTCGTCGTCCGGCTCCTCGCGGACGATCCGGGGCGGCCGGTCGGGCCAGAGCTGGCCGGTGATCGACGCGTGCATCCCGGGCCCGTTGTCGCGCGGCCACAGCACCACCGGCTCGTCCCTGATCGCGCTCCGATCGAGCCGGCCGCGGCCCCGGGCGAGCGGGTGGCCGCTCGGCACCGCGAGCAGCAGCTCCTCCTCGGCGATGACCCGGCAGGCCAGCTCGGGGACGTCCAGCGGCGGACGGACGAAGGCCGCGTCCAGCCGCCCGGCGAGCAGCTCGTCGACGTTGAGGGCCGTCCAGCCGGTCTGCAGGGCGACGTCCACCCGGGGGTAGCGGCTGCGGAACTCGCCCATCAGGGCGTCCGAGACGCCGCCGCGGGCCGAGCGGGTGTACGCCACCCGCAAGCTGCCCTGCTGCCCCCGGGCCACCGCCGCGATCCGCCGGTCGGCCTCGGCCACCTGGTGCAGCAGCTGCCGGGCCTCCTCGGCGACCGCGCCGCCGATCGGGGTCAACGTGCAGCCCCGGCTGGTGCGTTCGACCAGCTGCACGCCGAGCTGCCGCTCCAGCGCCTTGATCTGCTGGCTCAGCGCGGGCTGGGCCACCCGCAGTCGGCGGGCGGCCCGGGTGAAGTTCAACTCCTCGGCCAGGACGGCGAAGTAGCGCATGCGACGGAGGTCCACCGGCCGATGATAGGCCTGCCGCGACCGTCCGGCGCCGAGCCCGCGCGCCGCCCACCGGCGGTGATAAGGCCGCCTTATCGCCGGGGGACGCAACCGGTCTTGGACGCCTCGCCGCCCGCCCCGCTTTCCTGGAGTCCGGCCGCCGCGACCGGACCGGCCGGCGGGCGTCGGGAGGAGGGGGTCACCGTGGGCGTTGGCGTTGGCGTTGGCGTTGATGCGGGTGTGGACGTGGATGCGGACCCGGGCCCGGACCCGGGCACGGACCCGGGCACGGACCTGGACGTGGTCGTGATCGGCAGCGGGATCATCGGGCTCACCACGGCCCTGCGCCTCCAGGAGCAGGGCCTGCGGGTCGGGGTGGTGACGGCGGACGGGCTGCTGTCCACGGTCTCGGCCGTGGCCGCCGCCGTCTGGTACCCGGTGGGCGTGGAGCCGGGCGACCGGGTGGCCGCCTGGTCGGCGGCCACCTACGCCGAACTCGCCCGGCAGGCCCGGGCCGGCGTGCCCGGCGTCGTCCTGCGCGACACCTGGATGCCCGCGCTCCGGCGCCAGGACGCCGGCGCGCCCTGGTGGGGTGCCGGCGTCCCCGACCTGCGCCGACTGGAACCGGCCGACCTCGCCCCGGCCTACGCGGACGGCTGGCGGTTCACCGCCCCCACCGTCGAGATGCCGCGCTACCTGCCCTGGCTGCTCGGCCGCTTCCGCGACGGCGGCGGCAAGGTGCTCCACCGGCGGCTCGACACCCTCCGGCAGGCCGGCGCCTGGGCGCCCGTGGTGGTCAACGCCTCCGGCCTGGGCGCCCGGCTGCTGTGCGGCGACGACGCGGTCCGGCCGGTGCGCGGACAGCTCGCCCTGGTGCGCAACCCCGGCCTGCGCGCCTCGCTGCGGATCCAGGACGAACCGGCCGGGTACACCTACGTCCACCCGCGCAGCCGGGACGTCGTCCTCGGCGGCACCTTCGAGGAGGGCAGCTGGGACCTCCGCGGCGACCGGGCGGCGGCCGAGGCGATCCTGGCCCGGTGCGCCGCGCACGTCCCCGAGCTGCGCGGCGCCGAACTCATCGGCTGGCCGGTCGGCCTGCGACCCGACCGCAGGGGCGGGGTGCGGCTGGCGGCCGGGGAGACGGCGCACGGGCTCCGGATCGTGCACAACTACGGGCACGGCGGCGCGGGCGTCACGCTGAGCTGGGGGTGCGCGGACGCGGTGGCGGAGCTCGTCGCGGCGGGTGCCCGGATCCGATGATTCGCCCTGCGGGCTGCGGTCGTCGGTGGCTAGACTCCCGGTCCGTCGTGCGGACGTTCCGTACCGAAATCCAGTCCCGCGGAGGAGTCTTGGCCTCGATCACCCTCGACGCCGAGCGCCGCGTCCGCGCCGACGCCGGACGCGTCCGGATCGCCGCCGTCGACGCGCTGCGCTCGCTCGGCTTCCAGGTCACCTCGGAGCAGGCCACCGTGGTGGAGGCCCGGCGCGGCTCGGCCGTGCGCTCCGCGATGCTGCTGCCCGACGAAGTCCCGCTCGGCCGCTGCGTCGATACCGGCGCCGCCCGCTGCGCCGCCCGGGTTCGGCCCACCGCCCGAGGGGTACGCTCCGCCGCTGCCTCCGACCTGCGGGATCTGCGGCGGCAGGTACCCGGCGCTGTGGTCGGTGCAGGTGCTCGACGGCGCCAACCCCCGGCCGCTCACCGTCTGCCGCACCTCCCCGCAGTGCTCACCGCCCTCGGTGGTTCCCCCGGCGCGGCTCGGCACCTGAGCCGGGAGGATGAGGTGGCGTGGTCGCCGGACCGGCCGACCGGAGCGACAGGGGGCGGGGATGAAGGGGATCAGCTTCGAGGCGTGGCGGGGGTCGCACTACGTGACGCTGGCCGAAGTGCTGGCCCGGCTGGGGGACTCGGCCCGGGAGCTGCGCTGGAGGGTCGAGTGCGATGAGCAGTGGGACCTCACGGCGGAGCTTGAGCGGCGCTCCGAGGGCGAGGGCATGGACACTGCGACGCTGCTCGCCCTGGTCTCCCCGGGCGTTCAGTTCGTCGACGCCGAGGCCACCGGGTTCGCCGAGGGCGGGCCGGTGGTGGCGCTCACGGAGTCCGACAGCACCCTGTGGGAGGTCCGCGCCGCCGACGAGCGGGTGCTGGCGGGACTCCGGCGGCACTACCCGGATGCCTCCGCGCTCTGATCGGATGTGGCCGGAAAGGGGCTCCTCGGTGCGGTTCTCGGCGAGGCTAGGCTCCTCGGTGCCGACGGGGGAGGCGACCGGGCCGACCCCCCATGCGTGAACGGGGACACCTTGATGCGCACCATCGCCAAGCGCACCGTGCAGGGCTTCGCCGCTGCCGCACTCGCCCTCGGCGGCATCGCCGCCACGGCGGGTACCGCCAGTGCGAACACCGACACCTACTGCCAGCACGGGACGTGCATCACCGGCACGAATACCTACAACTCGTGGGGCCAGTACGGGACGGTCGAGATCTGCAACCACCAGTCGTCCGCCAACGACTTCGTCATCTGGATCAAGGACGACGCCAGCGGCAACACCATCGCCTCCGCGACCACACCGCTCCTGTACCCCGGCGACTGCTTCTCGCACGGCGGCTACACGACAGGGTCCGGCGACGCGATCCAGGTCTTCGCCCGCTCGGGCAGCCTGTGGTCCTACGGCACGGACCCGATCTACCCGAGCTGATCACCGGCTGCCCCGTGTCCGTGGCCGGGCCCGCGCCTGCGGTGCCGCAGGCGCGGGCGGGGGGTCACAGGTGGCGTTCGACGGCCTCGAAGATGTCGGCGTCGGTCTCCTGCTGCCACTTGGGGAGGTCGTCCCAGTCGGCGGTGTAGCCGGGCTTGGGGTCGGCGATGCGGTGGTGGATCTGGGCGATCCAGCAGAGGGCGACGAACCGGCCCTTCTGCTCGCGGCTGAGGTTCGAGGTGGCGCCGCCGCTCACGGTGACGAAGTCGCGCACCTGGCCGAACACGGCGGCGGCAGCGGCCCGCTCCCAGTCGGGGGTCTCCTCCCAGGGGGAGACGTAGCCGGGCTTGGGATCGCCGGGGAAGTGCTTGCGCACCCCGGCGATCCAGGCCTCGCGGAAGATCCGGCCGTCGTCGGTCATGGGGGATTCCTTCTCGGTGGTGGGGTCGATCCCGTTGCGCAGGTACCGGGTTCGGCCGTCGGTGAGTGAGTGCAGAGCGGCCTGGAACCGGTGGCGTTGACGGGGACGGAGCCTGGCGGCAGCCTCGGCCGCGGGTAGGAAGAGGGCCTCGGAGAGTTCGTCGTCGTGCGGGCGCACGGCGGCGGCGAGGGTGGGTGCGAGGACGCCGGCGTCGAAGACGAAGGCGAGTTGATCGTCCCAGGGGCCGTGCGGGGCGACCCAGTCGACGACGAGGAGGCGCTGGACGGTGATGTCCAGGCCGAGTTCCTCCCGCAGTTCCCGGACGGCCGCACGGTCGGGCGGCTCGTTGGCCTCCACCATGCCACCGGGCAGGTCCCAGGCCGGCTTGTAGGTCGGGTTGACGGTGAGGATCCGACCGGCGTCGTCGCGCAGGATGACGTCCGCCGAGACACGCTTGCGCGCCTGTCGCGCGTTGCCCTCGGCGAGGTAGGCGTTCCAGGCTTCGGTGTCGGTGGTGGTCGGCCTCACGATGGACCTCTCCGGGGCGACGGGATGATGTCGGCGAGCAGGAGGAGTTTGATTCTGCTCGATTCCTTCTCGGTGTCGGGAGTGCCGGCCCCTGCGGAGCCGCAGGGGCCGGCACCCGTCGTCGGTGTCACCTGTCGGTGGGGAGGTACACCTGTTGCCACTCCAGCGAGGTCATCGTCAGGGCGGCTTCGGCCAGTTGGCGGGCTGATTCGGTCTTGAGCCCGGCCAGGCTGGAGTCGATCCACGGTTGGACGTTCTGGTAGCCCTGCTCGCGGTACTCCACGGCCTGGAGGAGGCACTCCAACTTGTCGGCGTCGTGGGCGACGACGACTTCGAGGGAGTCGCCGTGCTCGTACTCCGCGACGATGCGCTGAACCCCGTCGGTGACGGCCGGGTGGGCCGCACTGACCTGGTCGGAGGTGACGCGTTCGTTGGATGCGGCCGTGAGGTACCGGCGGCCGATGTGCGGGATGTCGCCGATCCGGGTCTCCTGGGTGTCGTGGAACAGGCAGAGCAGTGCGACCTTTGCCGGGTCCGCGCCCTCCATCATCGCGAGCACGGCACCGACGATGCCGGTTCGGAACGAGTGTTCAGCGATGGTCTCGGGGTCCTTCACCCCGGCGATCCACCAGCCGGATCGCTTGGCTCGCTTCAACATCCCCACTTCGAGGAGATAGCCGGCAGTGCCCTTGGCCTGCGTTTCGTCGTTCGTCATGCCTGTCCTCGTTCGGCGCGGTGCTCAGTCAGGAGCCTTGCAGTAGCCGCCTACCCGCAGACCGTAGTGCACAGACTCGAGCTCCCGGCGAGACCTGACGGACAGGGTGTTGCCGTCGAGGAGCAGTTGGGCCGCTGCGGACAGTTCGCGTGCGGCGTGCGGGTCCGCTTCGAAGACGCCCCGGTGGGCGATCGTCAGGGCCCAGATCGAGTGGATGTAGAGGTCGGTGTACTCGAAGGCCCGGTCCAGCCGTTCGGCGAATGCCCGGAGGAGGGATCCGGAGCTCCAGGACGGTCTGCCACGGTGGGCCATGAAGGTGTCGTCGACGTGGGTCCGTGTGTCGAGCCCGAGCCAGTGGGCCCAGTAGTTGAGGTTGGCGGCCTCGGCCTCGTCGTGATCGGCCATGGAACGGTCGATGAAGTCGCGCATGAGGGCCGGGTCTCCCTGCCGGGCGAGTGAGGCGGCGACGGAGCGGGCCTCGGCCCATTGCGAGGACCAGCCGATGACCTGGGCGGTCATCGTTCCCCGGCGTCGCATGCCGGTGAACCAGTCCGCAGCGTCCCAGGTGTCGTCGTAGGCGGAGAGGTACCAGGCCTGGCGGCGGAGCAGGGCAGTGCCGCTGGTCGACCGCTCGGCGGCGTCGGAGGTCTCGCGCAGGTTGCCGAAGAACAGCGAGCGGATGTCGGCACCGAGCAGGGGCGAGGCCGATACGGGGCCCCGGCGGGCTGCGGGGATGTTCAGGTGCGCAGCGACGGCGCCGGGGAGGACGCCGCTGATCGCCCAGCCGAGCATGTGTGTCGTGTCGCGGTTGAGCACCCAGGCGGCGAGCGGATGCTCGCCGAGGGACTGGCTGTCCGGTCGGGTGTGCAGGATCTGCGAGAGGAGCAGATCGGCTTCCATGGCGGTGTCGAGCAGGTCGACGAGAGCCACCGGCGCGCCGAGACGGATGAGCCGCAGGCGTAGTGCGACGAGGTTCCCCGCCCGGGTCGCCGAAAGGGGCCGGCGCCCGGATTCCCAGCCTTGGACGGTGCTCTTGTCGAGGCCCAGTCGGCCTGCCAGTTCCTCCTGGGTCAGGGGGATCTGTTCGCGGATGACCTTGAGGAGGTATCCGGTGATCACGCCTTCGGGGCCTGCCGAGGTGCGACGACTGCCGGTCAGTGTTCGGCGGGATCGAGGTGGTGGATGAGTAGCCATCGTGGCCCTCCCGGGACGTTCTGGTCCTGGTAACTCGTACTGGCGGTCAGTCGAATGCGTCGATCACCCAAAGTAGCGTCGTGGACACGGAGATCGACCTCGGCTGCGGGGAGCGTAGCCCTGCGGCGGCCTGCTGCGGCCACGAACGGTCGGATGTCACTCACTCGGGGATGGCGTCGGCTTGGGCGGCGAGGTTGGTGAGAGCGCGTGCATTTGGAGATCTGATGCTGACCAGTGGTGTTGAACTTCGTCGTCGTGCGGCCGGACCGGCCACGATTCTGTTGCCGTACCGGGCGGAGGCGGTGGGGGAGGCCCGGCGGATGGTGCGGGGGAAGCTGGCGGAGTGGGGGCTGCCGGAGTTGGTCGAGCCGGCGGCCCTGGTCGTCAGCGAACTTGTCACCAATGCGGTGAAGACCGGGTGTCTGGCGCGGATGACCGTCACTGTCCGCAGGCTCACCGACCGGACCGTGCGGGTGGCGGTGCGGGACGGCTCCCGAACCCTGCCCGTGCTGATGGTGGCGGGGGAGGACGAGGAGGGGCACCGGGGGCTCGCCCTCGTCCACCACGTGACCGGCGGGCGTTGGGGGGCCTCCGTGGAGGCGTACGGGAAGATCGTGCATGCGGATCTGACGGTGGTGGTCCCTTGACCGGAGAGGGGAGTTCGGGCGATGCCGATGTTGTACGTGGTGGTGTGTGCGGCCGGAGTGGCGGGTGGCGTAGGCGAGTTGATCTCCGCCGCGCAGGGGCGGGGGTGGTCCGTCGGGGTGGTGGCGACTCCGTCGGCGACGGGGTTCATCGACGTGGAAGGCGTGGAGGAACAGACGGGCTTCCCGATCCGGTCCGCCTGGCGGAAGCCCGGGGACCCCCGGCCGCTGCCCGATCCGGACGCGCTCGTGGTCTCGCCCGCCACCTTCAACACTCTCAACAAGTGGAGCGCCGGGATCTCGGACACCCTCGCGCTGGGCATTCTGTGCGAGTCCTACGGCTGGGGGATCCCGGTCGCCGTCCAGCCCTGCCTGAGCGCGGCCCAGGCGGCGCACCCCGCGTACGGGGAGAGCCTGGAGCGGCTGCGCCGGATGGGCGTGCGGATCGCGGAGTTCACGCCCGGGTCGTACAGCTGGACCCGCGCCCTGGACCTGTTGGAGGACTGACAGGGTGGCTGGTCCGGCAGCCCGATCCTGGCAGTGTGCCGCTGTTCCCCCGCGACCGGCCCGGAGTAGCGTCCGGGCAGGTCGGCGACGGTGTTGGGAGGTTCCGGTGGCAGCGGTCAACGGCGAGGTGTCGTTCTGGTACGCGGCGGAGGGGGCGCCGCAGCCCGGGCCCGCCTTGCCGGGGGACGCCGATGTGGACGTCTGCATCGTCGGCGGCGGGTACACCGGGCTGTGGACGGCCTACTACCTGAAGAAGGCCGAACCCTCCCTGCGGGTCGCCCTGTTGGAGCGCCGCTTCTGCGGCTACGGCGCCTCGGGGCGCAACGGCGGGTGGCTGTACAACGGCTTCGCCGGGCGCGAGGCCTTCGCCGGGAAGTACGGCCGGGGCCGGGCGGCGGCGATGCAGCGGGTGATGGACGCGGCGGTCGGGGAGGTCGTGCAGACCGTGGCCGCCGAGCGGATCGAGGCGGACGTCCACCAGGGCGGCGTACTCGAAGTGGCCCGGAGCAGGCCGCAGTTGGAGCGCCTGCGGGCGTTCGTCGAGGCCGAGCGCGGCTACGGCGAGGGCCGGGTGGAGGAGCTCTCCGCGAAGGAGGCGGCGGAGCGGATCAACGTCACCGAGGTCCGGGGCGGTGCGTGGTCCCCGTACGGCGCCCGGATCCAGCCGGCGAAGCTCGCGCGGGGCCTGGCTCGGGTGGTGCGGGAGTTGGGGGTCGAGGTGTTCGAGGGGACGCCCGTCACCGGGATCCTTCCCGGCGGGGGCGGCCGCCGCCCGCGCGCCGTGACCCCGTACGGCACCGTCACCGCCGACCACGTGCTGCGCGCCACCGAGGGTTTCACCGCCGGGCTGCCCGGCGAGCGCCGGACCTGGCTGCCGATGAACTCGGCGATGGTGGCCACCGAGCCGCTGCCCGCCGAGTTCTGGGCGGAGGCCGGCTGGCAGGGCCGGGAGGTGCTCGGGGACTTCGCGCACGCCTACATGTACGCCCAGCGGACCGCCGACGACCGGATCGCCCTCGGCGGGCGGGGCGTGCCGTACCGCTTCGGCTCGCGGACGGACTCGGACGGCAGCACCCAGGTGGAGACGGTGCGCCAACTGCGCCGGATCCTGAACGACTTCTTCCCCGCCGCCGCGCACGCCCGGATCGACCACGCCTGGGCCGGGGTGCTGGGCGTCCCCCGGGACTGGTGCGCGACGGTGGAGCTGGACCGGGCGAGCGGGCTCGGCTGGGCGGGCGGGTACGTCGGCAGCGGGGTGACCACCACCAACCTGGCCGGCCGCACCCTGCGCGATTTGGTGCTCAGGCGGGACACCGAGCTGACCGCGCTGCCCTGGGTGGGGCACACCGTGCGGCGCTGGGAGCCGGAGCCGCTGCGCTGGCTGGGGGTGCGGGCGATGTACGCCGCCTACCACGCCGCCGACCGGCAGGAGGCGGCCGGACGGGCCACCACCTCGCCGATCGCCCGGGTGGCGGACCTGGTCTCCGGGCGAATCTGACGGGCCGTTCGGCCGAGGCGCGCGGCCGGTCTGCCAGGTGGCCCGCCGTGCGCCGCGCACCGTTGGGGCGTGCTGAGGAGAACCCTGCCGGCCCTGTGCCTCGCCCTGCTGCTCTGGACCCTCCTGCTCTGCGTGCCCGCGAGCCGCGCGTACGCCACCGATGCCGTGTCCGGCGCGCCTGCCGTGTCCGGCGCGCCTGCCGTGTCCGGCGCACCCGCCACTGCGCAGGACGGGGAGGTGGTCGCCGTGGACCAGGCGTCCCGCCGTGTCCTCGTCCTGCGGGGCGTAGGGGAACTGACGGAGTATCAGGACGTCACCCGTCCGCCCGTCGTGTGGTCCTGGGCGGCCGACCGGGCGCCCGACCTCGGCGACCTGGACCCCGAGCAGAGCTGGCGCGACCCGGACGAGGCGAAGCCCCGGACCCTGGACGGCCGACGCTATCTGCTGACCACGGCCTCCGGCGGGCTGGCCGCCGTCGTGGACACCGCCACCGGCGCCGGCCGCTGGGCGGCGGACCTCGGCAGGGACGCCAATCCGCACAGCATCGAGCTGCTCCCGGACGGCAACGTCGCGGTCGCCGCGAGCACCGGCGGGTGGGTGCGGCTGTACGCCGCCTCGCAGGGCTCCCGGGCCACCACCCATGCGACGTTCCGCCTCCCCGGCGCGCACGGGGTGCACTGGGACGAGCGGACCGGCCTGCTCTGGGTGCTCGGCGACGACGAGCTGGCCGGGCTGCGGGTCGGCGGCACCCCGGCGGCGCCGACGCTGACGGCCGTCCGCTCCGCCCCGCTGCCGGACCGCGGCGGGCACGACCTCGCGCCGGTGCTGGGGGCGCCCGGCCGGTTCTGGGTGAGCACTCTGCACGGGCTGTGGCGCTACGACCCGGCCGCCGACCGGTTCGCGGCCGTCCGCCTGGCGGATCCGGCCGACGAGCGGGACGTCAAGAGCCTCGGCGACGAGCCCGGCACCGGGCGGCTGCTCACGGTGGCGCCGGACCACTCCTCGGCCTGTGGCTGGTGCACCTCGGTGATCCGGCTGCACCGCCCCGAGGGGGCGTGGAAACTGACCGGCACGCAGCTGTACAAGGCGCGCTGGTGGGGCGACCGGTAGCAGATCCGTGACGGACGGTAGTCGATCTTGGTCGGCGGGTCGGCGATACCACCCGTTCTGCTTACCGCGTTCGGCTGATGGGGCATATTGTGTACCCCCGCAAACTACTCCAATGGAAGTCAGTTTCCCGTCAGCGTCCGAAAACCATCTGCGGACCTGCGCCGACTGGGATAGCGTCGAAGCCGTCGGGGGGCCGACACCGATCAGGTGTATTCGAACGTCAGCTACCGGGCCGTAATGGCCCGAATTGGTCCTGGAGAAAAGCATGCGGAATTCCCCGGAGGAAAGCCGGTCGGACGTCATCGACGATCTGCAGCTCGCGGTCGACTCGCTGGCGGCCTTTCCGGCCCGGAATGCGGCCGGAACGGCGGACGTGACCGAACGGCTCGCGGCGGTCGCCGCGCTCTGCCGGTCGGTCGACACGGTGCTCGACAGCCTGGTCGTGCAGGCGGCCGCCGAGGCGGCCGAGGAGGGCTGGACCGCGGCCCGGATGGCGGCCGAACAGTCCGGCTACTACGCCAGGTTGCAGCGGGCGCTGCTCCCCTCCGCTGCCGTCGCCGGGCTGACGGAGCAGTGAGCGCCCTGCACCCGGGCGTGCACGTGCTGTCCTGCTCCACCCGGTGGAGCGACGTCGACGAGAACGGGCACATCAACAACGCCAGGCTGGTCGGCTACGTCCAGGAGGGGATTTACGACCTGTTCCGCCACCACGCGACCGCCGTCCGGCAATCGCTGTTCCCGTCGGGATTCATTATCGCCCGGCACGAGATCGATTACCTGGAACAGTTGCACCACCGCCCCGAGCCTTTGTCGGTGCGGCTGACGGTGGAACGGCTCGGGCGGAGTTCCGCCCACATCGAGGTGAATGTCTGCCGGGAACCGCTCACATTTATGCGGGCGCGGACCGTGGTGGTCGCGCGGGACCGGGAAACCGGGCGTTCGCGCAAACTCAGCCAGAACGAGCGGCGCTTTCTGGCGGCGTTTATGTCGGTCTCGGCGGCCGGCTCGGTGCTGGACACGGCGCGTGGCGACCGCGGGGCTGCGGGCGCCGCTGCCGCTGCCGCTGCCGCTGCGGCTGCGGCTGCTGGGTCTGCTGGGTCTGCCACGGCTGCTGGGGCGGTTCGGAGGCAGGCGCCGGTGCAGGGCTCGGAGCCGGCCCCGGTGCGCTGGGTGCCGGTCCGGTCCGGTGGCGGGGTGGGCTCGCCGCGCGGCCCGCGTCGGCGGTGCCGCGCCTCGGCGAGCTGAACCGCCCGCCGAACCGCCCGCTGAACCGCCCGCCGACCGGTGGGCTCCCGTGCCGGTGACGGCACGGGCCGACGGCGTGATCGACAACGGCGTCGATCCGTCCGTCCGGCCCTCCCGGCCGGTTCTCGCCCGCCGGCCCCGCCCGGCCCAGCTCGGCCGGCCTATCCCGCCCGGCCCCGCCGTCCGGCTTCCTCCGCACTGCCCGGGCACGGCGCCAGGGTTCCGCTCGGGACCGCCGCCCCCACCCGCAGCGGCGGGTCCGCCCGGTCCGGAGCGCAGTACGCTGAGCAACACGGGAACCGGTACGTCCCCCGGCGGTCACGGGCCGCGACCAGCAGCCTCCCTGGCCCATCGGCCGCCGACCCGGCCCGGTCCCGCCGACCGGAAGGAGGACGCGATGACCATCTCCTGGGAGGACTTCCGCGCCCGCGTCGTGGAGCGCGGCGAGTACCGGGGCGAGGCGGAGGCGGACCACGCCATCCGGGTCGTGCTCGGCCTGCTGGGCGAGCACCTGGTGGGCGGTGAGCGCGGCGAGCTCGCCGCGGCGCTGCCCGAGACGTACGCCTCGCTGCTCCGGGACGCCCGGCCCGCCGCCGAGCCGCTGACCGCCGAGCGCTTCGTGGAGGCCGTGGTGGGCTGGATCGACGGCGCCACGACCGCGACCGCCCAGTGGGACATCGGGGCGGTGCTGAGCACCCTGGCCGATCTCGTCCCGGGGGAGCTGGTGGACCGGGTGGTCGAGCAGCTGCCGGACGGCTACGACCTGCTCTTCGGTCACCCGCTGCGGGCCTGAGGACGCGCTAGCGGCCGGTGGTGGCCCGGAACACCTCGGCGCCCGGCCCGGTCAGCTCGACCGGCCCGGCGCCCGGGCGCAGGTAGGCCGAGGCACCCCGGGGCAGGTCGAGGCCGGGGTGCCCGGGGGCGTGCAGCCGGGCCCGGCCGGCGGTGCAGAGCAGGATCTGCGGGGTGGGCAGCTCGATCCGGACGGGGCCGGCCGCCGGGTGCAGCCGGGAGAGTCGGAACTCCTCGGCAGGGGACGGGAATTCGTCCTCGACGGCGGTCAGCGGGCGGGCCTCGAGGACGGCGGGCCCGGCGGCCCGGAAGTCGGTGACGGCCAGCAGCCCGGCCACGTCGACGTGCTTGCCGGTGAGCCCGCAGCGCAGCACGTTGTCCGAGTTGGCCATCAACTCGACGCCCACGCCCCGGAGGTACGCGTGCGGCACCCCGGCAGCCAGGTACAGCGCCTGGCCGGTGCCGAGCCGGACGTGGTTGAGCAGCAGCGCGGCGAGCAGGCCCGGGTCGCCGGGGTACTCCTCGGCGAGCCGGGCGTAGGCCGCGCAGGTGTCCGCACGGGGTCCGCCGGAGGCCGCGGTGCGGCGCAGCGCCCCGGCCACGGCGGCGAGTTGGGCGGCGTCGGCGCCCAGCGCCCGGCGCAGCAGCGCGGGCAGTGACTCGGTGGCGGGCCGCTCCCGCAGGGCGGCCGCCCAGGGGGCGAGCACACCGAGGGCGTCCAGCAGCCGGGCCGTGGCGGCCGCCGGGCGGAAGCCGCAGAGGGCCTCGAAGTCGCCGAGGGCGCAGAGCAGTTCGGGCTTGTGGGAGCGGTCCTTGTAGACCCGCTCCGGGGCGGTGAGCGGGATGCCCCGGGCCTGTTCGGCGGCGTACCCGGCCTCGGCCTGGGCGCGGGTCGGGTGGACCTGCAGGGAGAGCGCCCGGTCGGCGGCCAGCACCTTGAACAGGAAGGGCAGTTCCGGGCCGAAGCGCCGTACGGTGTCCGGCCCGAGCAGGCCGTCCGGGTCGGCGGCGATCAGCGCGTCGAGCGCCCGGCCGCCGGCCCGGGAGGGTGCGCTGGGGTGGGCGCCCATCCACAGTTCGGCCTGCGGGGTGCCGTCGGGGGCGGTGCCGGTGAGGGCGGGGATGGCTGTGGGGGAGCCCCAGGGGTAGTGGCGGACCGGGTTGTCGAGCAGGGCGTAGGGCGGCATGCCAGGGGTCTCCCGGGGCTGTCAGCGGCAGAGCGCGGCGGCGCCGATCAGCCCGGCGTCGGTGCCGAGCTCGGCGTGGCGCACGTCCAGGCCTCGGACGTAGGACAGGGCGGCGTAGCGGTCCAGGTGGCGGGCGAGCGGGGCGAACAGCACCTCCCCGGCGGTGGCGACGCCGCCGCCGACCACCACCCGGTGGAGGTCGACCAGGGCGGCGGTGGCGGCGATCCCGGCGGCCAGTGCCTGGGCGGCCCGGTCGAAGGAGGCCAGCGCGACCGGGTCGCCCGCGGCGGCGGAGGCGGCCACGGCGCGGGCGGTGGCGTCCTCGCCGGGCGGGCGCCAGCCCTCGGCGAGGGCCCGGCGGGCGATCGCGGTGCCGCTGGCCAGGCCCTCCAGGCAGCCGCGGGAGCCGCACGGGCAGGGCTCGCCGTCCAGGTCGACGGTGATGTGGCCGAGGTGGCCGGCGTTGCCGCTGGGGCCGGGGCGGACGGCGCCGTCCAGCACCAGTCCGGCGCCGACGCCGGTGGACACCACCAGGCAGAGCGCGTTGGCGGCGCCCCGGGCGGCGCCCTGCCAGTGCTCGGCGGCGGCCATCGCGACGCCGTCGCCCGCCAGCCGGACCGGGAGTCCGGCCACCGCCGGGTGCGCGGCGACCTCGGCGACCAGCGGGAAGCCGCGCCAGCCGGGGATGTTGACCGGGCTGACGGTGCCGTCGGCGAGGTCGACCGGGCCGGCGCTGCCGATGCCGACGGCCGTCACGGCGGCCCACTCGGGGGTGCCGGCCAGCTGGTCCAGCACCTTGTGCACCACGGCGAGCACGGCCGGGCCCGGCTCCCGGGCGGGGGTGGGCAGCTGCAGCCGGTGCCGCAGTCGGCCGGCGCCGTCGACCAGCGCCCCGGCGATCTTGGTGCCGCCGACGTCGAGGGCGGCGAACAGGGGGGTGAGCGGCATGGCGGGCTCCCGGAGGGGTCGGCGGCGCCCCGGCCGGGCGGGCCGGGGCGCCTTCACCGTACGTCGGTCAGCGGGCGGCGCTGAGGCGCAGCGTGACCAGTTCGAACGGCCGCAGCGCCAGGTGCACCGCGCCGTCCTCGACCGTCACCTCGCCGCGGGTGCCGTCCCAGGGCCGTTCCAGCAGGTCGCAGGGGACGGCGCCGGCCAGCGGGAAGGAGGTGGTGAGCCGGCCCCGGGCCCGGCCGCCGCCGGCCTCGTAGACCCGGACGACCAGGTCGCCGCTGCGGTCGTCGGCGAGCTTGACGGCGCTGACCACCAGGGCGTCGTGGTCCACCTCGACCAGCGGCGCGACCCGCTCGGCGGTGCCGGTGACCCGGCGCTCGGGCAGGCCGATCCGGTAGCCCTCGCGGACGGCGTCGCCGATCGAGGCGCCGGGGACCAGCGCGTGCCGGAAGCGGTGCAGCCCCTGGTCGGTCCTCGGGTCGGGGAAGCGCGGGGCGCGCAGCAGCGAGAAGCGGACCGTGGTGGTGGTGCCGCCGTCGGCGGCGCGCACGGTGCGGGTGACGTCGTGGCCGTAGGTGGAGGCGGTCACCAGCGCGACGCCCCAGCCGGGCTCGTCCAGGTGGACGAAGCGGTGGTTGCAGGCCTCGAACTTGGCGGCGTCCCAGCTGGTGTTGGTGTGGGTGGGCCGGTAGAGGTGGCCGAACTGGGTCTCGGCGGCGTACCGCTCGGTGTGGACGTCGAGCGGGAAGGCCGCCTTGAGGAACTTCTCGGTCTCGTGCCAGTCGACCTCGGTGTCGATGTCGAGCCGCTGCTCGCCCGCGTGCAGGGTGAGGGTCTGGACGACGGTGGAGGAGCCGAAGGAGCGGGCGACCCTGACCTCGGCCCGGCCGTCGGTGGCCGTGGCGGTGAGGGAGTCGACGCCGGTCAGGTCGGTGACGGTGTTGCGGTAGAACTGGTCCACGTCCCAGGCGTCCCACATGTTGGGGAAGTCGGGGTGCAGCTGGAGCAGGTTGGCCCGGCTGCCGGGGGCGACGGTCTCCCGGCCGGTGGCGAGCTCGACCGCCGAGGCGATCAGGCCGTCGGCGTCGACCACCACCTCCAGCAGGCCGTTGCGCAGGGTGAACCCGCCGCCGTCGAGCGGAGTGACCGTGGCGGCCGGGGCGTCCGGGGCGTCCGGGGCGTCCGGGGCGTCCGGGGCGTCCGGGGCGTCCGTGGCGGCGACGGTCGCGCCGCCCGCCGGGACGGCCGAACGGGCGTGCGGGGCGGCGTTGAACACCAACTCCCGTCCACCGTCGGCCGGTCCGGCCAGCGCCCGTTGGGCCGCGTCGATCAGCTCCTCCAACTCCCGCGCCAGCGCGGCGTAGGTGGCCTCGGCCTCGCGGTGCACCCAGGCGATCGAGGAGCCGGGCAGGATGTCGTGGAACTGGTGCAGCAGCACCGTCTTCCAGATCCGGTCCAGCTGTTCGTACGGGTAGGCGTACGGCTGCTCCGTTCCTGCGCGCAACGCGGCGGTGGCGCACCAGAGTTCGGCCTCGCGCAGCAGGTTCTCGCTGCGCCGGTTGCCCTGCTTGGTCTTCGCCTGGCTGGTCAGGGTGGCCCGGTGCAGTTCCAGGTAGAGCTCGCCGACCCAGACCGGCGGGTTCGGGTACTCGGCCTCGGCCTTGGCGAAGAACTCGGCGGGGTTCTCCCAGCGGACGGTGGCCGAGCCCTCCAAGTCCCGCAGTCGGGCGGCCTTGCCGACCATCTCGCGGGTCGTCCCGCCGCCGCCGTCGCCCCAGCCGGTCGGGGCGATCGAGTGCCGGGCCACCCCCTTGTCCTTGAAGTTCCTCGCCGCATGGGCGATCTCACTGCCCTTCATGGAGCAGTTGTAGGTGTCCACGGGCGGGAAGTGGGTGAAGATGCGGGTCCCGTCGATGCCCTCCCAGAGGAAGGTGTGGTGCGGGAACCTGTTCACCTGGCTCCAGGAGATCTTCTGGGTCAGCAGCCACTTGGAGCCGGCGTTGCGGATGATCTGCGGCAGGCCGCCGGTGAAGCCGAAGGTGTCGGGCAGCCAGGCCTCGTGGTTCTCGACCCCGAACTCCTCCAGGAAGAACCGCTTGCCGTGCACGAACTGCCGGGCCATCGCCTCCGAGCTCGGCATGTTGGTGTCGGACTCCACCCACATGCCGCCGGCCGGGACGAACCGGCCCTCGGCGACCGCCTTGCGCACCCGGGCGTACACCTCCGGGCGGTGCTCCTTGATCCAGGCGTACTGCTGCGCCTGGGACATGGTGTAGCGGAACTCCGGCTCGTCCTCCAGCAGGGCGGTCATGTTGGCGGTGGTCCGGGCGACCTTGCGCACCGTCTCGCGCAGTGGCCACAGCCAGGCGGAGTCGATATGGGCGTGGCCGATCGCACTGATCCGGTGCGCGGACGGCACGGCGGGCGCGGCCAGGACCGCGGTCAGCTCCGAACGGGCCGCGGCGGCGGTGCCGTTGACGTCCTGGAGGTCGATCGCGTCCAGCGCCCGCTCGACCGCGCGCAGCACCTCCCAGCGGCGGGCGCCGTCCACCGGGAGCTCGGCCATCAGCTCGCCGAGCACCTCCAGGTCCAGCGACAGCTGCCAGACGGTGTCGTCGAAGACGGCGAGGTCCATCCGGGCGAGCCTGTACTGCGGCTGGTCGCCTGCCGTCTCCCGGTCGCCCAACTCGGTGGGCAGGAAGGGGTGGTAGTCCAGGATCACCGGGTTGGCGGCGGCCTCGACGTGCAGCAGCACCTGCTCCCCGCCGGCCGCCGGGGCGGCGATCCGCACCCACTGGTTGCGCGGGTTGAGGCCCTTCACCGGGCTGCCGTCCGGGCGGTAGACCAGGCCCTCGCACTGGAAGCCGGGCATGTTGGCGTCGAAGCCGAGGTCGATCAGCGCCTCGACCGTCCGGCCGGCCCAGGCCTGCGGCACCGTGCCGGACACCGTCAGCCAACTGGTGCCCCAGGGCGCGCCCCAGGCGTCGCCGACGGCGATCGGGGTGCGCGGCGCGGCCAGGCCCTCGGCGACCGGGACGGGCTCGCCGGGGGCGGTCCAGATGCCGACCTCCAGCGGGACGGACTCCGGGTAGACGGCCGGGAGGATGCGCTCCTCCAGGACGCGCTTGAGGCGGGACTCGACGAGGGTGCGGTCATCGTGCATGTCGGCAGGCTCCGTTGCGTGCGTGCGTGCGGGAGGGCGGTTGCAGAGGTGGGCGGTTGGAGAGGTGGGCGGTGGCGGAAGGGAGCTCGGTGGTGAGGGCGGCGGCTACGGAGAACGTACGTCGGCGGGGTGGACCACCTCGGTGATGCCGCGCGCGGCCAGGTGCGCCGCGTCCCCGGCGCGTTCGGCGAGCACGGTGGTCGGGCGGGCGCCGGCCTCGGCGAGGTGCATGAAGGCCTCGTACACCGGGCCACCGGGGCCGCAGTCCGCGCGGCGCGGGGAGGTGACCTCGTCGCCGGTGGCGACCACCACGGCGGTGCTGCGCGGCTTGGGCGGCTGCCAGCTGCGGCGGGCCTCGGCGGCGGCCTCGGCGAGCCGGGCGCCGGCCGGCTTGACCGTCCGGTCGGTGGTCAACAGGCCGAGGCTGTATTCCAGTTCGGGGAAGTCGGCGAGCGAGCGGTCCACGTCGTGGGAGCACCACCAGGTGACGCCCCAGAGATCCGGGCAGTCCAGCACGGCCTCGACGGTGGCGGCGGTGAACCGGGCCGCGTCGGCGGCGGTGATGTGCGGGGCGGGCGCGCCGACCTCCTGCAGCCAGACCGGGCGGGCCGGGTCCTCGGCCCAGGCCTTGGACAGCTCGACCAGGTACGCGGCGTGCTGGGCGGTGGCGGTGGAGTGGGCGCCGTAACGCTGGGCGGTGCCGTTGAAGACCCAGGAGTGCACGGCGGTGGCGCCGCCGAGGCGGGCCGAGTGCCAGGGGGTGAAGGGGTGTTCGTCCAGGTACCAGGCCGCGTCGTAGGAGGCGTGCAGGTGCAGCCGCCCGGGCGCGCCGTCCTCGCAGGCGGCAAGCATCCGGCCCAGCCAGGCCTCGGCCTCGGCGGGGGTGCACCGGTCCGGGTCGGGGTGCGGGGCGCCGGAGAACTGGTTGATCTCGTTGCCGAGCGTCATCCCGAGGAAGTTCGGCCGCTCGCGCAGCGCCCCGGCGAGGGTGCGCAGGTAGGCGGCCTGGCCGTCCAGGACCTCGGGGTCGGTGAAGAGGTTGCGGCGGTGCCAGGTCCGCGTCCAGGCCGGCAGGAAGTCGAAGCTGGACAGGTGGCCCTGGAGGCCGTCCACCGCGACGTCCAGGCCGCGTTCGCCGGCCGCGTCCACGAGTGCGGTCAGCTGTTCGACGGCGCGCGGGCGGATCAGGGTGCGGTTGGGCTGGAACAGCGGCCAGAGCGGGAAGACCCGGACGTGGTCCAGGCCGAGGGCGGCGACCGAGTCGAGGTCGGCGCGCACGGCGTCCAGGTCGAAGTCCAGCCAGTGGTGGAACCAGCCCTTGCTGGGGGTGTAGTTGACGCCGAAGCGCGGGGCCTGCGGAGTGGTGGGCGCAGTGATCGCAGTGGTCATGGTGGTCACGGGAGGGCTACCTCAACTGGTTCGGGGCGTACGGACGGTGGTGTCGTCCTCGGGGGCTCAGCCCTTGACGGCTCCCTCCTCGACGCCCTGGAAGAAGAAGCGCTGGCAGACGGCGAACACCACGACGATCGGCAGGAAGGCGATCATGGTGCCGGCCGCGATCAGCCGGGGATTGGCGGAGAAGGTGCCGTTGAGGTACTGGAGCCCGACGGTCAGGGTGTACTTCTGCGGGTCGTTGAGCACGATCAGCGGCCAGAGGAAGTCGTCCCAGGCGCCGATGAAGGTGAAGATGACGATCACGCTGAGCATGCCGCGCACGTTCGGCAGGCCGATGTGCCACAGCCGCTGCCAGACGTTGGCACCGTCCACCAGTGCCGCCTGGTCGAGTTCGGCCGGTACGGCGGCGAAGGCGGTGCGCATCAGCAGGACGTTGAGCATCGCGATCGCCCCCGGCAGGGCCACCCCGGCCAGGGTGTCGGCCAGGCCGAGGCCGCGCACCAGCACGTACTGGGAGACGATGGTGACCTCGCCGGGCAGCACCAGGGTGGCCAGGAAGAGGCCGAGGAGCAGCCGGGCGCCGCGGAAGCGCAGCCGGGCGAGGGCGTAGCCGGCCAGGGTGCAGCCGACCACGTTGCCGGTGATGCAGACGGCGGCGACGGTCAGCGAGTTGAGGGCGTACGTCCACACCGGGATGGTGTCGGCGACGGTGCCGAAGTTGCCCAGGGTGGGCTGGTCGGGCAGGAAGCTCGGGGTGCGGGTGTAGACGTCCTCGGCGGGGCCCTTGAGGGCGGTGGACAGCTGCCAGAGGAAGGGGCCGATGACCAGCAGCAGCACGAGCAGCAGGAGCAGGTAGCGGGCGGCGGTCTGCCCGCGGGAGGGGGTGTTGAAGCCGCGGGCGGGCCTGGTGCGGCGGGCGGGCCTGGTGCGGTGGGCGGGCCCGGTGCGGCGGGCGGGTCCGGGGCTGAGGGTGGGTTCGGAGCCGAGGGTGGTCACGGGTTCAGGCCGCCTTCCGGTTCAGCCGCATCAGGAACAGCATCGGGCCGAGGGTGACCACGAACAGCAGCAGGCTGAGCGCGGAGGCGTAGCCCAGGTGGCCGTTGAAGCCGCGGCTGTACATCTGGATCAGCATCACCACCGACATGTCGCGGCCGCCGGGGCCGCCCAGCCCGTTGGAGAGCACGTACAGCTCGGAGAAGACGCGCAGCGAACTCACCGAGATGAGCGCGGAGATGAGCACCATGGTCGGGCGCACCCCCGGCAGGGTGATGTGCCAGAAGCGGCGCAGTGGGGTCGCGCCGTCCACGGCCGCCGCCTCGTGCAGCTCGTGCGGGACGTTGGCGAGGGCGGAGAGGTAGATGACCATGTAGTAGCCGAGCCCCTTCCAGACGGTCAGGGCGATCGCGCTGAACAGCAGCAGCCAGCGGTCGGTGAGGAAGGGGACCGGGGAGTCGGCCAGGCCGCCCTCCTGGAGCAGGCCGTTGACCAGGCCCCGGTCGTCCAGCACCCAGCCCCAGATCAGCGCCACCACGACGGCGGAGGCGATCACCGGGGTGTAGAAGGCGGTGCGGAAGAAGGTGATGCCGGGGATCCGGCGCTGGACCAGCAGGGCGAGCAGCAGTGGCAGGACGGTCAGCAGGGGGAGGCAGACCAGCATGAACACGATGCTGTTGAGCAGGGCGTCGGCGAGCTGGGTGTCGTCCAGCAGCCGGCCGTAGTTCTCCAGGCCGGTGAACCGGCCGCCGCCGATGGGCTTGGCGTTGGTGAAGGAGAGGATCACCGTGTTGACGGCCGGCCAGAGGTTGAACACGGCCAGCCAGAGTATCGCGGGGCCGGCGAGCAGCCAGGGAGTGAACCAGCGCCGGTGGGTCATGCGGATGCCTTCCTGGGGCTGGGCCTTCCGGGGCCCGGGCGGTACGGGCCCCGGGAAACGTACGAGGCCCGGGGCGGCGGGTGTGGGGGAGGACCCGCCGCTTCGCCAGTGGGTGGGGACGGAACTTCGGGACTTCGGGACAGCGGGACGTCGGGACTTCGGGACAGCAGGACAGCGGGACTGCGGGACTGCGGGGCGGCGTGGGGTCAGCCCTTGAGCAGCTTGTCGCACTGCTCCACGGCGGTGTCCAGGGCCTGCTTGGAGCTGCTCTGGCCGCTGATGGCGAGGGCGAACTGCTGCTTGACCACGGTGCCCATCGCGTCGTCCACCTCGACCGGCTGGATCAGCTCGGCCTTGGCGAGCGAGGTGAAGGCGATCACCTTGGCGTCGCCGGCGTTGGTGCCGTCGCTCTGGCTGAAGAACGGGTCGTTGGCCGAGGCCTTGGTGGACGGGAAGACGCTGGTCAGGTGGGCGAAGGCGGCCTGGTTCTCGGGGCTGGTGACCCAGCGGGCCAGGGCGACCGCGGCGGCCGGGTTCTTGGTGTTCTTCGGGATGGACAGGCCCTGGACGTACAGCGGCGGGGTGCCCATCGCGGGGGAGGGGACGACCTTGGGCGCCAGGGTGGGGTTGTCGGTGGCGAGGCTGGTGATGAAGTTGCCGCCGCCGGTGGTCCAGGCCGCGGTGCCGGCGCTGAACAGCTTGGAGTTGCCGGCGTAGGTGTCGGTGAGCACCCCGTTCGGCATCAGGCCCTCCTTGAAGGCGTCGCGGTACTTGTCGAGCAGCGCGGCGGCCTCCGGGGTGTTGAAGGTGAAGGACTTGCCGTCGTCGGCCATGATCTTGACGCCGATGTTGTAGAGGTCGCCGAGGCCGGGCTTGCGGCTCATCAGGTAGGCCTGGCCGCCCGACTTCTCCTTCATCACCCGGGCCTGGGCGATCAGCTCGTCCAGGCTGGTCGGGGGCTTCTTCGGGTCCAGGCCGTTCTTTGTGAGGAGGTCCGAACTCCAGTAGTTCACATCGGTGTTGAGGTACCAGGGGTAGCCGAAGGTGCCCTGGTAGCCGTGGTAGCGGTAGGCGTTCACGCCGCCGGCCACGTACTCGTCCGCGAGCTTGGGGTCGGCCTTGGCGACGTCCAGCAGGACGTCCTTCTTGGCGAGTGGGAAGGCGAAGTCCGGCGGGAGGTTGACCACGTCGGGCAGGGTGCCGGAGGCGGCCTGGCTGAGCACCTTGTCGGAGTAGCCCTCGCCGGGCTGGTCCAGCCACTCGACCTCGACGCCGGGGTACTTCTTCTTGAAGCCGTCGATCACACCCTGCATGTAGTCGGTGAACTTGGGCTTGAGCGCCCAGGTCTGGATCGAGACCTTGCCCTTGACCTCACCGGTGGCGGCCGCACTCGCCACGTTGTCGCTGCTCTTGGTGTCTCCGGAGCCGAGTCCGCAGCCGGTGAGGGCCGCCGCGGTGAGGGCCGTGCTGGTCAGTGCCGCCCAGATTCTTCGCATGAGGGTCTCCCGGTGGTCCTGGGTTCTGGGATGGGTGGTGGTGTTCAGAACCTGCTTAACTAAACCGGTCTAGCTCTGGCAGGGACTATGCTCCCGCCTAAACTTGACTGTCAAGAGAGGAGTCGGATCCTGTGGGCAGACCGACGATCGCCGACATCGCGCGCCAGGCCGGCGTCTCCAAGGGCGCGGTCTCCTTCGCGCTCAACGGCCGCCCCGGTGTCAGCGAGGCGACCAGGGACCGGATCCTGCGGGTCGCCGAGGAGATGAACTGGCGCCCGCACAGCGCCGCCCGCGCCCTCGGCGGCGCCCGCTCCGACGCCGTCGGCCTGGTGATCGCCCGCCCGGCCCGCACCATCGGCGTCGAGCCGTTCTTCAGCCAACTGCTCTCCGGCCTCCAGGCCGTGCTGTCGGCCAGCTCGGTCGCCCTGCACCTGATGGTGGTCGAGGACACCGCCGCCGAGATCGAGGTCTACCGGCGCTGGGCCTCCGAGCACCGGGTGGACGGGTTCATCGTGGTGGACCTCCAGGTCAAGGACCCGCGGCTGCCCGTCCTGGACGAACTCGGGCTGCCCGCCGTCGTCCTGGGCGGGCCCGGCAAGGGCGGCAACCAGCTGCGGATCTGGGCCGACGACCGCGAGGCGATGCTCTCCATCGTCGACTACCTGGCCGCCATCGGGCACCGCCGGATCGCCCACCTCGCCGGGCTGCCGCACTTCCAGCACACCCAGCGCCGGATCCGCGCGCTGCGCGACGCCTCCCGCCGGCTCGGGCTGGAGGAGGCACTGTCGGTGCCCACCGACTTCAGCGACGCCGAGGGCGCGGCGGCCACCCGCACCCTGCTCTCCCGGCCCGGGCGGCCCACCGCGATCGTCTACGACAGCGATGTGATGGCCGTCGCCGGGCTGGGCGTGGCCGGGGAGATGGGCGTCTCGGTGCCCGGGGAGCTGTCCATCGTCTCCTTCGACGACTCCGTGCTCGCCCGGATCGTCCACCCGCCGCTGACCGCGCTCAGCCGGGACACCTTCGCGCTGGGCGAGCAGGTCGCGCGCAGCCTGCTGGAGGCGCTGGACGGCGCCGGGCCCGGTCGGGACCTCCAGATGCCGACGCCTCGGCTGACCGTGCGGGAGTCCACCTCGCCGCCGGGCGGCGGTTCCTGACCCCGTCGGGTGGTTGTTGTCCGGGTCGTTGACACCCGTTCTGAACCGGTTTAGCCTCGCTGCGCCGAGAGGGTCCGCTCCTGCTGTCCGCTCCTCCGGCCTCCGGCTCCCCTCGGTTCAGCACCGGCACGCCCGCATGCGGCCGGCCCCCGTCCGCGACGGCGGGCCCGCCCCCACCCCTCCGCCCGATCGGAGCCCCCGCATGTCACGACGCCTACCCCTGCTGCTCAGCGCGGTCCTCGCGACGGCCGCACTCACCGCCACTCCCGCCGCCTGGGCCGCACCCGCCGCCTGGGCCGCACCCGTGACGGCCGCAGCCCCGCCGCCCGCGGCCACCGCCGGCCCGGGCAGCCAGCCGTACGCCTCCTACTGGTACCCCAGCACGATCCTCAACTGGGACCCGGCCACCGACCCGGACGCCCGGTTCAACCGCTCCCGCGTCCCGCTCCAGCCGCGCACCAGCGATCCGGCCCTGGCCGCCAACCCCAACGCCCGCGCCGGGGAGGGGAAGATCGCCTCGCTGGTCTCCTTCGGCCCCACCTCCAACAACCCCTCCCAGGGCTCCGCCGACCCCAACTACTACGCCTTCGGCTACTGGCAGTACGTCGACAAGCTGGTGTTCTGGGGTGGTTCGGCCGGCGAGGGCCTGATCCTCGCGCCCAACCCGACCGTGATCGACGCCGCCCACCGCAACGGCGTCAAGGTCTACGGCACCGTCTTCTTCCCGCCCGCCGCGTACGGCGGCCAGCTCCAGTGGGTGCGCGACTTCGTCCAGAAGTCCGGCAACCGCTACCCCGTCGCCGACAAACTCGCCCAGGCCGCCCAGTACTACGGCTTCGACGGCTGGTTCATCAACCAGGAGACCGGCGGCGGTGATGCGGGCCTGGCCACCGAGCTGCGAGATCTGATGCAGTACACCAAGGCACAGAGCAGCACCGAGTTCATGTGGTACGACGCGATGACCAGCTCCGGCGCGGTCGACTGGCAGAACGCCCTCACCTCTGCCAACTCGCCGTTCCTGCAGGACGGTTCGAAGAGAACCTCGGACTCGATGTTCCTCAACTTCGGCTGGACGTCCGACGGCCTGGACTCCTCCCGCACCCTGGCCCGGCAACTCGGGCGCAGCGAGTACGAGTTGTACTCCGGTGTCGACACCGAGGCGAACGGCTACAACACCTCCGTCGACTGGAACACCCTCTTCCCGTCCGGGCAGCCGCACACCACCTCGCTCGGCCTCTACCGCCCCGAGTGGACCTGGAAGTCCGCCACCGACCGGGCCGACTTCTACGCCAAGGACGCCCGCTACTGGGTCGGCGCCGCCAACGACCCGTCCAACATCGACCTCTCCTCCGGGTGGCCCGGCCTGGCGGGCTACGTCGCCGAGTCCTCGCCGATCACCGCCAAGCCCTTCGTCACCAACTTCGACACCGGCCAGGGCGACTTCTACAACGCGGCCGGCGCCCGGGTCGCCACCGGCGGCTGGAACAACCTCTCGCTGCAGGACGTCCCGCCGACCTACCGCTGGGTGGTCGACTCCGCCGGCAGCAAGCTCAGCCCGTCCGTCGACTTCACCGACGCCTACCAGGGCGGCTCCTCGCTCCGGCTGACCGGCACCCTGGACGCCACCAACACCGTCAGGCTCTACCAGACCCGCCTGCCGGTCGCCGCGAACAGCAAGCTCGACCTGGTGGTCAAGACCCCGGCCGCCGGCCCGACCAAGCTCAAGGCCGCGGTCTCCTTCACCGACGCCCCGGGCAGCTTCACCACCGTGGACGTCGGCAGCAACACCGGGACGGGCTGGGAGCGGCACACCCTCGACCTCTCCCGGTACGCCGGCCGCACCGTCGCCCAGCTCGCCCTCCAGGTCGCCGGCAACGATCCGGCCTACGACCTGCGGGTCGGCCAAGTCGCCCTCTACGACGGAGCGGTGGAGACCCCGGCCGCGCCGAGCGGGCTGACCGTACTCGGCGCGAGCGACGTGACGGCCGGCGCGAGCCAGTCGCTGCGACTGTCCTGGACGGCGGCCCCCGGCGGCAACGTCCACCACTACGAGGTGTACCGGCGCAACCCGGACGGCAGCCGGACCTTCCTGGGGGCCACCCCCAACGACGCCTACTTCGTCGGGCGGCTGGACCGGGCGGGCACCGAGGCCGCCACCACGCTGGACGTGGAGGCGGTCTCCACCACCTACGGGCACTCGGCCGTCGCCTCCACCAGCGTGGGCTGGAACGGCACCCCGCCGACGGGCTCGACGAACCTCGCGCTCAACCGCCCCGCCACCGCCTCCGGGCAGTGCAACGCCAACGAGGGCCCGGCCAAGGCCGTCAACGGGAGCGTCAACGGCGGCACGAGTGACAAGTGGTGCACGCTCACGGGCGCCAAGTGGCTGGAGGTGGACCTCGGTTCGGCGAAGAAGCTGAACAGGTTCGTGGTCAAGCACGCCCAGGCGGGCGGCGAGAGCGCCGCGTACAACACCCGGGACTTCTCCGTCCAGACCCGCGCGAAGAGCACCGACCCGTGGACGACGGTCGCCACCGTGACCGGCAACACCGCGGGCACCACCACCCACCCGGTGGACACCACCGCCCGCTACGTCCGGCTGGTCGTCACCAAGCCCACCCAGAACGGCGATCCGGCCGCCCGCATCTACGAGTTCGAGGCCTGGGGCCAGTAGGCGTCCGTACCGCGTAGGCCTCCGTACCGAAAGGACCACCCCCGTGCCGGTCACCACCATCACCGCCGTCGAGAGCACCGACCTGTTCGTCGGCCCCGAGGACGCCCCGCGCCAGATCCTGCGGGTCACGGTCGAGGGGCCGGCCGCCCCGATCACCGTCAGCGGTACGGGCGTCCGCGGCGAGGCGAGCGGCACGGGGCCGGTCGACGTCCCCCTGGAGATCACCGGAGCGGCCGTCGGCGCCCAACTGACCGTCACGGTAAGGGCGGAGACGAGCGAGGCCACCGGCGTCGTGGAGGTCGCCGAGCCCGGCTGGACGATGTTCCTGGTCTCCCACTTCCACTACGACCCGGTCTGGTGGAACACCCAGGCCGCCTACACCTCGCCGTGGGAGCTGCTCGGCGCCGACGCCACCACCCGGCCGCTCTGGGAGCGCAACGGCTTCGCCCTCGTCGACGCCCACCTCGACCTGGCCCTGCGGGACCCGGTGTACAAGTTCGTGCTGGCCGAGGTCGACTACCTGAAACCGTACTTCGACCAGCACCCGGAGCGGCGCGCGGTGCTCCGGACGCTGCTGGAGCGCGGGCAGGTCGAGCTCGTCGGCGGCACCTACAACGAGCCCAACACCAACCTCACCGGCGCCGAGACGACCATCCGCAACATCGTCCACGGCATCGGCTACCAGCGCGACATCCTCGGCGGCGACCCGCAGACCGCCTGGCAGCTCGACGTGTTCGGGCACGACCCGCAGTTCCCCGGCCACCTCGCCGCGGCCGGCCTCACCGGCAGCGCCTGGGCCCGCGGGCCGTTCCACCAGTGGGGCCCGATCCAGAAGAACTTCCGCCAGGGCAAGGACGACGCCCGGGTGATGCAGTTCCCCAGCGAGTTCGAGTGGATCGCGCCCGGCGGGGAGGGCGTGCTCACCCACTACATGCCGCACCACTACTCGGCCGGCTGGTGGATGGACTCCTCGCCGGACCTCGCCACCGCCGAACAGGCCGTGTACGAGCTGTACCGCAAGCTCAAGCCGGTCGGGGCGACCAGGAACCTGCTGCTGCCGGTGGGCACGGACTACACCCCGCCGAACAAGTGGGTCACCGCGATCCACCGCTCCTGGGCCGAGAAGTACCTGTGGCCGCGCTTCGTCTGCGCCACCCCGCGGGACTTCCTGGACGCCGTCCGGGCCGAACTCGCCGCCACCGGGCGCCGGCCCAGCCCGCAGACCCGCGACATGAACCCGGTGTACACCGGTAAGGACGTCTCCTACATCGACACCAAGCAGGCCCAGCGGGCGGGCGAGGTGGCGGCGGTGGACGCGGAGAAGCTGGCCGCGCTGGCCGTCGTCAACGGGCTCGGGGCCTACCCGGCCGCCGCGCTCGACAAGGTGTGGCGCCAACTCGCCTACGGGGCGCACCACGACGCGATCACCGGGAGCGAGTCGGACCAGGTGTACCTGGACCTGCTGGGCGGCTGGCGGGAGGCGTACGACCTGGCCACGGCCGTCCGGGACGCGGCGCTGGACGCGCTGACGGCGCGGATCGCCACGGCGGGCGTCGGCTCGGCGGGCGACGGCTCCGCGGGGGCGGGGGCGGGGGCGGGGGCTGGGGCGGGGGCCTCGGTCGTGGTGACCAACACGCTGTCCTTCGACCGGACGGACCTGGTGTCGGTCGAACTCCCCTCCGGTGCCGGGCCGGTGCGGGTCCTGGACGAGGCGGGCGCGCCGGTGCCGAGCGCCGTCGACCGGGGCGTGCTGCGGTTCCTGGCCGCCGACGTGCCCGCGCTCGGCTGGCGCACCTGGCGGCTGGTTGGCGGTGAGCCCTCGGCACCGGCCTGGGTCGAGGCCGAGGGTGCGGTGATCGCCAACGAGCGGTACCGGGTGACGGCCGACCCGGCACGTGGCGGCGGGCTCCGCTCGGTCTACGACCTGCTGCACGAACGGGAGTTGATCCAGGCGGGCCGGATCGGCAACGAGCTGCGGGTGTACGAGGAGTACCCCCAGCACCCCGACTTCGGCGAGGGCCCGTGGCACCTGGTGCCGAGCGGGCCGGTGGTCGGCTCCGGGGATCGCGCCGGTTCCGTGCGCCGCGAGACCGGCCCGCTCGGCGAGCGGCTGGTGATCGGCGGGACGGTCGACGGCCTGCGCTACGAGCAGACGGTCACGCTGTGGCGCGGGCTGGACCGGGTCGACTGCCGCACCAGGGTGGTCGACTACTCCGGCGCCGACCGGCTGCTGCGACTGCGCTTCCCGGTGGACGTCCCCGGCGGGCTGCCGGTCAGCGAGGTCGCCGGGGCGGTCGTCGGGCGCGGCTTCGCGCTGCCGGACGTGGACTCGGCGGAGGCGCCGTGGACGCTGGACAACCCGGCCAACACCTGGTTCGGGCTGGGCGCCACCGCACGGGTGGAGCTCACCGACCCGGCGGGGGCGGCCACCGGCTCGCGCGCGCTCGGCGTGGCCGAGGTGGTGGTGCCGACCTTGGACGAGGCCGCCGACGCCCGCCCGCTGGTGGTCGCGCTGGCCCGGGTCGGGGTCACCGCCACCACCTCGGGAGCGGACTGGGCGCGGTACGGCTGGCTGGACGTCGACTCCAACCTGCCGGACTTCCGGATCATCGTCGGCGGTCCGGAAGCCAACGACGCGGCAAGGGAGTTGATCGAGCGCTCGGGCGAGGAGTACGCGGCCGTGCTCAAGGCGCACGGCGCGGTGTGGGTGCCCGCGCTGACACCGCTCGCCGAGGTGTGGCGGCCCGACGCGGACCTGCGGGACCTGCGCTCCCTGCCCGCACTGGTGGTCGCCGATGTGCCGGCCCTGGTGGACGACCTCGCCGACGCCCGGATCACCGCCGTCTGCCCGGTGCCGGTGCCGGACGAACTCGCCGATCACACCGTGGCGTTGCTCAGCTTCGGCCTGCCCGGCTTCGCGGTGGACACCTCCGGGGCGCTGCACCTGTCGCTGATGCGCTCCTGCACCGGCTGGCCGTCCGGGGTGTGGATCGACCCGCCCCGGCGCACCCTGCCGGACGGAGCCTCCTTCCAACTCCAGCACTGGACGCATGAGTTCAGCTATGCGCTGGTGGGCGGCGACGGCGACTGGCGGGCGCAGACGCTGCCCGCGCAGGGCCAGGAGTTCAACCACCCGCTGTACGCGCGGCTCGTGGCCGCGCCGCAGGACGGGCCGCTGCCCGCCACCCTGTCCTGGCTGCGGGTCGAGCCGCAGCGTGAGGTGCTGCTCGGCGCGCTCAAGCCGGCCGGGAACCCGATCGCCCACGGCTCGGCGGCGCCCGTCCGGCCCGAGCTGACCGTGCGGCTGGTCGAATCCACCGGCCTCGGGCGGACGGCCGGGCTGGGTGGCGCACTCGGGCTGACCGACCTGCGGGCGGCCGATCTGCTGGAGCGCCCGCTCGGCCCGGCCGGGCTCGACCTGCCCGGCTCGGCCATCGCCACCCTGCTCGCATCGCCCGGCGTCTCGGCCCCGCCCGGGGGCGCGGTGCTCGGCCCGGTCGCCGAACCCGCCCAGCCCGTCCACGCCCGCTACTGGCTGCACAACCGGGGCCCGGCGCCGCTCGGCTACCTGCCGGTGTCGGTCGGTGCCTCGCCCGGGCTGCTGCGGACGGCGGGGGAGCCGGTGACGCTCTCGGTCGCCCTCTCCTCCCAGCTGCGGGACGCCGCCGTCGAGGGCACGGCCGTGGTGCTGCCGCCGGAGGGCTGGGCGACCAGCCTCGGCAGCCGCCCGTACCGGCTCGCCCCCGACGGCCACCTGCGCTTCCCGGTCACCCTCACCCCGCCGTCGGACGCCCGGCCCGGGCTGCACTTCGCCGCCGTCCGGATCGAGCACGACGGGCAGCAGGTCGAGGACGTGGTCACCATCGCCGTCGGCGACCTCCCCGAGCTGCTGCCCGTCCCCGGGGACGCGCCCGAGGACTGGACGGCCGCCCAGGGCACCAAGGCCGTGACCGGCCGGGACACCGGGCTGTCCGTGGAGGTTGCGCACCAGACCCTGCGCGTGGCTCCCGGCGGGCGGGGCGTGCTCGGGCTCACCCTCACCAACCGGACGCGCGGCGAGATCCGGGGCGAGCTGCAACTGGTCTCGCCCTGGGGGACGTGGGAGGCCATCGCCGACCCGGTGCGCGGGTTCACCGCCCCGGCCGACTCGGCCGTCACCGTCGACGTCGCCGTCACCGCTCCCGAGTCGCTCGACCCGGGCGCGTACTGGGCCCTCGCCAAGGTCATGTGGTTCGGCCGCTGCCAGTACGCCCCCACCGTCGCCCTGGTGGTGGAGGCATGACCCTCGGCCTGCTCGACGGACGCCCCCTCCCGCGCACCACCCTCGACGCCCGGCTCGTCGCCCTGCGGGGCGGCCCGCGCTCCACCGCCCTTCCCCTGCCCGGCAGTTCGGAGGACCGTCAGCTCACCCGGTGGGTCGCCCAGGTGCTGCTGACCGAGGCCCTCTGCGAGACGGTCGCCGCCGAACGCGGCCTGCCCGTCTCCGGGGACGGCCCGGCGCGGCTCGACCAACAGGCCGCCGTCGAGCTCGGCTCCATCACGGCGGCCGCCTACGAGGGCAGTGCGGCGGTCCGCGCCGTCTACGCGGCCGTGACCGCCGCCATCGAGCCGTCCGCCGCCGACCTCGCCCACTACCGCACCCTGACCGCCCGCCCACCGGCCACCCGCTGGCACCTCGCCCTCCCCGACGGCGCCTTCGAGGCCGACCCCGACACCCTCCCGGAGGCCCTCGCCGAGGCGCTCCGCGCAGCCTCACCGGGCGAGTGGGTCACCGTCGGCCCCTGGACGGCGATGCTCCTCGCCACCCTCACCGCCCCGCAGAACCCCGACCCCACCCCGGCGCTCCGGCAAGCCGCTCGAAGGGCGGAGTTCGTCCGCTGGCTCGACCACGAACGCGCCCAACGCCTCACCCTGGTCGAGGGATTGGAGCACCCCGGCGACCCGGCCCAACCCGACAACCACCACCGCCACTGACCCGCCGGGTCGAAGCCCCTGCCGCGCCCGGCCCCCGGGCGCGGCAGGAGGGTGGCTTCGTTAGGCTGCCGCCATGATTCGTGCAGTGGTGTTCGACGTCGGCGAGTGCTTGGTGGACGAGACCCGGGAGTACGGCACCTGGGCGGATTGGCTGGGCGTGCCTCGGCACACCTTCGTCGCGCAGTTCGGCGCCGTGATCGCGGAGGGCCGCGACTACCGCGAGACGTTCCAGGTCTTCCGGCCTGGATTCGACCTGTACGAGGAGCGCGAGAAGCGGGCGGCGGCCGGTCAGCCCGAGACGTTCGGCGAGGACGACCTGTATCCCGACGTCCGACCGGCCCTCGCACAGTTGAGGGCGGAGGGCCTCTGGCTCGCGATCGCGGGCAACCAGACGGTGCGGGCCGGCGCGATCCTGCGCCGGCTGTTCACGGGCGACGTCGACCTGATCGGCACCTCCGACGACTGGGGCGCGAGCAAGCCGGATCCGGCGTTCTTCGAGCGCGTCGCGAAAGCGGTCCCGGCGCGACCGGAGGAGATCCTCTACGTCGGCGACCGCCTCGACAACGACGTACTTCCGGCTGCCCGGGCCGGGATGTGCACGGCACTGATCCGTCGGGGGCCGTGGGGCTGGATCCAGCAGCACGACCCCGCAGCCGATCGGGCGACCTTCCGGATCGACTCGCTCAGCGAGCTGGCGGAGCTGATCGCGAAGGCTAACGCTGGAGTGAACTGAGCTTTGCCGCCCAGGAGTAGAGGCGGTCGTCGACGCGCCGGACCGAGTCGGAGTCCTGCCAGCTCGCGAGCGCCCGGCGGGCCTCTCGGATGCGCTCCATTCCGGTGGCGTACCAGGTCGCGCCCAGCTGATCGAGTGCCTGCTCCAGCAGAGCGCAGGCCGCATCAGGCCGTCGAGCGGCGGCCTCGACGGCTGCGAGGTCGCCGAGAACCACCACTCGCTGCTTGCCGGCCGTCTCGGGCAGATCCGCGAGCACCGCCTCAAGGGTGGTCCGGGCCTGGGGGACCAGGCCGGCTGCCAGCTCCGTGTTTCCCTTGAAGGCTGCCAGCCGGGTGGACGAGAACCAGGTGAACCACTCGGGGCTGCGGTGCTCGCCGCCCGTGCTCATGGTCTCCTCCGCCCGGCGCAGGATCGTCAGCGCTTGCCGGTGGTCGCCGCAGCGGGTCAGGCATTCCGCCTCCACGGCGTCGAGCCACGCCAGCAACTCTGCCGAGGCGGGTCCCCGCCGGGCGTACGTGCGGGCAGCCCGCATCCGCTCGGCGGTGTCCTCGCGGTGCCCCGCCCAGCCCGGGACGAACGCGGAGTGCCCGAGGATGGCCGCGCCGAGCAGCGGGTCATCGGCCTCACCTGCGGCTTGCAGGGCACGTACGAACGTGGCATCGGCGACCTCCGGCTGGCGGAGGTCGAAGAACTGGATCCGGCCCGCGAGGAGAAGGCTCTCCGCGAGGGCGGACGCGAGCACCCTTCGGGCGATGCCGTCGGTCTCGGCCAGCAGAGCCGCACCCAGGTTGGCGTGCTCGGCGACCGCCTGGTGCAGCGTGGCGGGCGGAACGCTCCAGTAGAGGCGTCGATGGGCCTCGGTGACCGCAGCGAAGTCCGCACCCACGGTCGGTGGCTGCGTCGAGGATGCAGCGGCCGGCCTCGGCAGCGCATGGGCGGCCGAAGGGCGACGGCCCGTGAGCGGCCGGGCCCCGTCCGGCCCCGGCCGGACGCTGTCGTCCCACGGCGCCCGGAACCCGAGGTCCTCGATCGGCAGGCGCAGGACGTAGGTGAGAAGCTGCTGGTGGTCATCGCGCGGCCAGGGCGGATTGGGAGACTCCCACCGCCCGATCTGTTTGCGACTGACGACGATCTCCCCAAGGCCGAGCTGGCGGGCTGCGTCATGCAGGGCGGCTGCGAGCGCCTGTTGGCTGGAGAGGCCGCGAGCCTGGCGGGCGGCCTTGAGGGCGGTGTTGCCGATGGACCGGGGCATGATGTCCTCCGAGCTTCTGATGCCACATCAACCATACGGCTGGCAGGGACGCATGCAAGACTCTCACTCGCCTCGTGAACGGTGAAAGGCTCTCAAAAGTCCCCCAGAGGTCGCATCAAGGGGGTTCAGGGGGACCTGGGTGAGAGCCGACGATTCCTACATCACCGCCTGGCGCGGAGCGACTACGGAATGTGGGATCACATGCCTGACATGGCAAATCGAGGGCTCATCGTCAGCCCGCTCAAGACAGCTCGATTCCCCGTGCCGTTGGAGTGGGGTGTGCCGCCGGACGGTGCGGCGGTCCCGCCGGCACGGAGGTTGGTGTTGGAGATCGCGCGCGTCTGGGGCATGCCGTTCTCCGCAGAAGCACTACAAGAACTGGAGCTCTGCGCGAGTGAGGTGATCGCGAACGCGATGGAGCACGCGAAGGCGAGGTGCACGGTGACCGTTCGCCGAGTCGGCGAACGGCTGCGAGTCGAGGTCGAGGATCCCGTCCCGAACTTCGAACGCTGTGCAGCGGACCCGGAATCGACCAGTGGACGTGGGTTGATGCTGGTTGAGGCGCTTGCCGACGCTTGGGGCTGGCACCCGGCGGGGGAGGGCAAGGTCGTGTGGTTCGAGATCCTGGGAGCGTGTGAGGCGCAGGACCTCACGCACGGTTGGGGCTCGGTGTACGACCTCCTTTCGCCGCAGTCGGTGGCGTGATGCCCCCGCCGCCCAGGCGGTCCGCCGCGTCTCCGTCACTGCTGCCAGGCCGATGCGGTGGGCCCGTCTTCGCTGCCGGGGTGGTGGCCGGGTTCGTCGCAGGCCGAGATCGCTGGACGACACCGGTGGCGACGTATGGGCGATCGGGGAGCGCGGTTGCCGGCCCGCCGAGCAGTGTGCTCGGCGGGCCGGTGCGACTGTGACCACCCGCTGGCACCCCGGGAAGCCGCACGAAGGGCGGAGTTCGTCCGCTGGCTCGACCACGAACGCGCCCAACGCCTCACCCTGGTCGAGGGATTGGAGCACCCCGGCGACCCGGCCCAACCCGACAACCACCACCGCCACTGACCCGCCGGGTCGAAGCCCCTGCCGCGCCCGGCCCCCGGGCGCGGCAGGAAGGTGGCTTCGTTAGGCTGCCGCCATGATTCGTGCAGTGGTGTTCGACCGGGCGACTTCCGGATCGACTCGCTCAGCGAGCTGGCGGAGTTGATCGCGAAGGCCAACGCTGGAGTGAACTGAGCGTTGCCGCCCAGGAGGACCCTGAACCGAAGCCCGTCGCGCGAGTGCGTGTGTCGGGCCCGCCTACTCCCCGGCCCGATCCCAGAGCCCGGCCAGGTGCGCGTGCAGGAGTTCCTCGGCCTCCGCCGCCGTGCGGTGGCCGACCAGCACGTGTCCGGTGAGTCCGTCGGCGAGGGCGAGCAGGGTGCGGGCCTCGCGCCGGGCGCCTTCGGCGTCGACGCCCGTCTCCTCGACCAGTCGGGCCAGCAGCCCTTCCAGGCCCGTGTAGCTGTTCCGGAGGCTGGCCGCCAGTGCCGGGTTGACGGCGGCCGCGGCGAGGAAGGCCAGCCAGATCCGCGCCTCCGCCCGGCGTTCGTCGCCCAGCAATGCGACCTCGCCGACCACGTGGCCCACCGTGCTCGCGGCGGACTGTGCGGGGCTGCCCAGCACCCGGCCGTGTGCCCGTTCGGTGACGCGTTCGCCGATGTGGCCGAGGGCGAACTGCAGCATCTCCTCCTTGGTGCGGAAGCAGCGTTGGACGGCGCCCACCGAGACCTCGGCGCGGACGGCGACGTCCCGCAGGGTGACGCCCTCCAGCCCCTGTGCGTCGATCAGCGCGCACACCGCCTCGGCGATCCGTCGACGCCGCTCCTCGTGGTCCACCTGCTTGGGCATCCGCCACTCGCCTCCCAACCCGTTGTCCCGCTATCCCGTTATTCCGATGCGATCGTATCGGTTCCCCGGCTAAGGTCCCGATACAACCGCATCGGAACACGTCAGGAGAGCCCCCCATGTGGAAACTCCCCGCCACCGCCATCGCCGCCGCGGTCCGCAGCGGCGAGGTGTCCGCGCTCGAGGTGATGGACGCCCACCTCGCCCGCATCGCCGAGGTCAACCCGCACGTCAACGCCGTCACCCAGGTCCTCGCCGACCGCGCCCGCGCCGCCGCCCGGGAGACCGACCGGCTCCGCGCCACCGGCGAGCGGCTCGGCCCGCTCGCCGGGGTGCCGTTCACGGTCAAGGAGTGCATCCGCATCGAGGGCGTCCCGACCACCTTCGGTACCCCGCGCTTCCGCGGGCTCACGGCTCCCGCCGACGCCATCCCGGTCGCCCGGCTGCGCGCCGCCGGGGCGATCCCGATCGGGCACAGCAACCTGCCCACCCTGATCCTGGCCGGGATGCACACCCGCAGCGAGCTGTACGGCGACACCCGCAACCCGTGGGACGCCACCCGCACCCCCGGCGGCAGCAGCGGCGGGGACGGCGTGGCGGTGGCCACCGGCATGGCCGCGCTCGGGCTCGGCAACGACTCCGGCGGCTCGCTCCGGATCCCGGCCGCCTTCTGCGGCGTCGCCGCGCTCAAGCCGACCACCGGCCGGTTCGCCGCCGACCAGCGCATGCTGGGCCCGGACGACCCCGGACCGGCCTCCCAACTGCTCGTCACCGACGGCCCGTTGGCGCGTACGGTGGCCGACCTGCGGCTCGCCTACGAGACCCTGGCCGGCCCCGACCCCCGGGACCCGCGCGCCGTACCCGCACCGCTGTACGGTGACCCGCTCGACGGCAAGCCCAAGGTCGCCGTCGTCGCCGACCCGGGCAGCCACGGTGTCCACCCGACCGTCCGCCGCGCCGTCGGGGCCGCCGCCGAGGCGCTGCGCGACGCCGGGTACGAGGTCCGCGAGGTCCCCGACGTCCCCCGGCTGGACGAGGCCCTCGACGCCTACCTCCGGCTCACCCACACCGAGTTCGCCCCCAGTTGGCCCGCCGTACGGCAGTTGCTGGGCGAGGGCGGTGACCGCTTCATCGAGCTGGCCATGCGCAGCGCCCCGCCCGTCGACGCCCCCGGGCTGATCGCTCTGATGGGCACCTGGATGAACATCCGCCGCTCCTGGACGGAGTTCCTCGACGAGTACCCGCTGCTGCTGGGCCCGGTCTTCACCGAGCCGCCGGTCGAACCGGGTCTGGAGTCCCGGGACCAGGCGGGCCGGGACCGGTTCGACGCGGCCAGGCGGCTCTGCTCGGTCACCAGCTTCGTCGGCGTCCCGGCCGTCGCCGTCCCCACCGGACCGGACGCCGACGGTCTGCCCACCGGCGTGCAACTCGTCGGGCGGCCGTTCCGCGAGGATCTCTGCCTGGCCGCCGCCCAGAACGTCGAGGACCGCCTCGGCACCCTCACCCCGATCGACCCGCGGCCCTGAAGCGGCTGGGCCCCACCCGGGGGCCCAGCCGCCTACCGCCTACTGCCAACCGCAGCAAGGTCCTGGGGCGTGTCTTGTGGATCAGGTCGGCCTCCACCACGGAGGCGCAGCCGACACACAGCACCATGCAGTCTCGTCGCATGGTTCGACCCCACTGGCCGACAGCCTCAGCGGGCGCGGCGCTGAGGAGCGCCGAGGTGGGTGAGGACGGCGAGGACGCGCCGGTCGCCGCTGTCCTCGGGCGGGAGGTCGAGTTTCAGAAAGATGTTCCCGACGTGCTTGTGCACGGCCCGCTCGGTGACCACGAGGCGATCGGCGATCTCGGAGTTCCCGTACCCCTGGGCCATCAGCGCGAGGACCTCGCGTTCGCGCTCGGTGAGCCGGGACAGCGGGTCGGTGCGCGTCGCGAGCAGCTGCCGGACCACGTCCGGGTCCAGCGCCGTGCCGCCGGCCGCCACCCGGTGGAGCGCGTCGAGGAAGTCGTCGACGCGGGCGACCCGGTCCTTGAGCAGGTAGCCGACGCCGGTGCCGTCGGCGAGCAGCTCCCGGGCGTAGGTGTCCTCGACGTACTGGGAGAGTACGAGGATCGGCAGCCCCGGGACGCGTTCCCGGGCGTGCAGCGCGGCCCTGATGCCCTCGTTGGTGAAGGAGGGTGGGAGCCGGACGTCCACCACGGCCACGTCCGGCCGGTGGGTGACGGCGGCCGTCAGGAAGGACCCGGCGTCCCCGGTGGTCGCCAGCACCTGGTTCCCCAGGGCCTCCAGCAGGGCGGTGAGCCCCTGCGCGAGCAGCGCGTTGTCCTCGGCGATCACGATCCGCACGGGCACTCCACGGTGATCACGGTGGGGCCGCCGGCCGGGCTCCGGACCAGCAGGACGCCGTCGACCGCCTCGACGCGCTGCCGCACGCCGCGCAGTCCGGTGCCCTGTGGTCCGGTACCGCCGCCGCCTTCGGTCGCGCCGCCCCGGCCGTCGTCGGTGACCTCCGCCCGCAGGGTGGCGCCCGTCCGGGCCAGGGTGACGGTCACGGCGCCAGCGTCGGCGTGCTTGGCAGCGTTGGTGAGTGCCTCGGTGACGGCGAAGTACACGGCGACCTCGATCTGGGCCGGTACGTCGCCGAGTTCACCGACCTCCAGGGTGGCGGGCACCGGGCAGCGGGCGACGACCGCCGAGACCGCGCCGGCCAGGCCCCGGTCGGCGAGGACCGGCGGGTAGACGGAACGCAGCACGTCGCGCAGCTCGGCCATCGCCTCCTCGGCGCCCTCCCTGGCCCGGGTCAGCAGCGGGCCCACCGCGGCGGGGTCGGAGCCCAGTGTCCGTTCGGCGAGGCCGAGTTGCATGGCGAGGGTGACCAGCCGGGCCTGGGTGCCGTCGTGCAGGTCCCGCTCGATGCGGCGCAGCTCGTTGCCGTGCGCGACGATCGCGCCGGTGCGGGTCCGGTCCAGCGTGGACACGCGCTCGGCGAGGACCGCGGCGGTCGAGGGGGCGAGCAGCCACCGGCTCAGCGCGGCCGCCGTCCTGGCGAGCAGGGGCGGCCCGAACAGGGCGAGCAGCACGCTCAGCAGGAACTGGGGAACCCCGGCGTAGAACGCGGACCCCCAGCTGTCGACCGGGACGTTCAGGATCGGCCGGATCGGATCGTCGGTGGGGAACAGCCACCACAGGGCGATGAGCGCGAGCACGACCGCCGGGAACAGGAACAGCGCCGTGCCGAGCAGCCCGAGCACGGTGCCGGCGACCGCCATGACGACCGCCCAGCGCAGGTCCCGGCCGGTCGCCGGGTCGGCCAGGATCGCCGCCAGGCGCTTTCGCGGGTGCGGTCCGGCCGGTGCCGTGGAGCGGGCGGTCGAGCGGGCGGTCGAGCTCGTCGTGGAGCGCGCCGCGGAGCGTCCCAGCAGAGCGCGTTCGCCGTCGGCCAGCCACCGCAGCAGCCGGAGCTCGGGCGGCAGGACGAGCAGGCCCACGCCGACCAGGCAGAGCGCCGCCGAGTACAGGAGGACGGGCACCAGCACGAGCAGGGCCAGTCCGCGGACGAACACCGCAGCACAGTACCCGGCGGCACGGGTCGAACGCGCAGCGCCCGCCCGCGTCGCGCGTGCCACCCGCGACGCCCGCTTCGTCATCGAAGTGTCGTTCACGGCGGTCAGTCTCCCCTCCTCGGGCTCCCGGCGCAGTGGAGCGTGCTACACCATCGGTCGACGCGCCTGCACGATCGTCCCGGCCCGCTCGCGGTTCGTAGCGTCACGGCCATGAAACGCATGAAACACCTGGAACGAACGGACACTTCGGACGGCTCACGCACCGAGCTGGTGCTCTTCCTGACGATCAGTTTCGTCGGCGCCTGGATCACCATGATCCCGCTCTGGCTGGACGGACTCCGCCGGACGAGCGCCGCGCAGGGGACGCCACGGCTGGCGGCGGTGTGCATGGTCCTGATGATGCTGGTGCCGGCCCTGACCGCCTTCGGCCTCACCGTGCGCGGCCGGGGCCCGCGCCAGGCCCTGCGGCTGCTCGGGCTCACCCGGTCCACCCCCTGGCGGCACGAACTCCGGTCTGTCTCCGTCGCGTTGGCGATCCCGCTCGGTCTCACCGCGGCCGGCCTGAGCGTCGCCACGCTCACCGGCTGGTACACCCCCGCGCACCTGCCCGGGCCCGGCACGGTCGTGCCGCTGGTGCTGAGCGCGCTGGTGTCCGTACCGCTGTACTTCGGCGAGGAACTCGGCTGGCAGGGCTACCTGTTGCCCCGGCTGCTGCGGTACGGCCGGACCCGCGGACTGCTGATCGGCGGCGCGATCTGGGGCGCCTGGCACGTCCCGATGACGGCGCTCGGCGGGAGCTACCCCGGCCATTCGGTACTGCTGGGCATACCCGTCGCGGTGGTGACGGCCATGCTGCTCGGTACGGTCATCGCCTCCATCCGGTTGTCGACCGGGTCGGTGTGGGCGGCCGTCGCTGCGCACCTGTCGCTCAACGAGTTCACGCTGCCGCTGACCCGCGAGGTCTCGGGCCGCATCGTCGACCCGCTGCTCGCCGGCCCGTTGAGCATCTCGACCTGGCCGGTGACCGCCCTCGTGGTGCTGGCCGGCTGGTTGGCCCACCGGCGGAGTGCCGGTCCGGGCGGCCGGGCGTTGCGGAACGGGTACCTCCGTTGAGCGGCGTCGGGCGGTGCGACATGATCGAGGTCCGCCCGATTTCCTGGAGGTACGACGTGGCACGGCCCGAGCTGGCGTGGTCCGACGAGGCACCGACCGAGGCACCGACCGACGCGGTACGGCCCGGTGCGGTACGGCCCGGTTCGGTACGGACCGAGGTGGCGAGGGCCGAGGTGGCGAGGGCCGACGTCGGGTGGGCCGAGCGGCTGGTGGAGCGTGACGGTGTCCGGCTCGTGTGCCGGGACTGGGGCGGGCCCGGCCGGCCCGTCGTGCTGCTGCACGGGCTGGCCGGGCACGCGGGTGAATGGGACGCGCTGGCGGCGGAGTTGAGCACCCGGTACCGGGTCGTCGCGGTCGACCAGCGCGGACACGGCGCGAGCGAGCGCCGCCCGCCGGAGGTCTCGCGTGCCGCCTACGTCGCCGATGTGGTGGCCGTCGTGGAGCAGTTGGGGCTGCGGCGCCCGGTCCTGGCCGGGCAGTCGCTGGGCGGGCACACGGCCATGCTGACCGCCGCCGCGCACCCCGGACTGGTCAGCGGCCTGGTGCTCGTGGAGGCCGGCCCGGGCGGGCCGAACCCGGACGTGGCCGTGGAGGTCGGCGGCTGGCTCGACTCCTGGCCGACGCCGTTCCCCGCCCGCGAGGCGGCCGTCGAGTTCCTCGGCGGCGGGCCGGTCGGCGCGGGCTGGGCGGCCGGACTGGAGGAGCGCGACGGCGGCTGGTGGCCACGGTTCGACCGGGACGTGATGGTGGACTCACTGGCGGAGCTCACCCAGCGGTCCTACCTGGCGGAGTGGGCGCGGATCGCCTGCCCGACCCTGGTCGTGCTGGGCCAGTCCGGGTTCGTCCCGGCGGCGGAGGCCGAGGAGATGCTCCGGCGGGGCCCCGCCACCATGGCCGTCAGCATCCCCGGCACCGGCCATGACCTGCACCTGGAGCGGCCCGAGGCGCTGCACGGGGTGCTCGCGGAGTTCCTCGACGGTATCGGCTGAGAGGTCCGGTGGGCGGATGGAAACGGCACGGCGTTACTGGTTCGCGCTGCTGGTGTGCGGGGTGCTGCCGGCCGCGTCCGTCGGGCATCCGGCAGCTGCTGAACCTGGCGGTACCGGCCGCTGTGCTGCTCATCGCGGCGGGCGTCGCGTACGGCGTGGGCGTGGGCGTGGGCGCCGGCGACCGCAGCCACGGCCGGGCCCCGGCTCGGTGAGAGTCGGGGCCCGGCCCTGCGACGGATCCGTCTCGTGAGCGCCTCAGGCGGCGGACCGTGGCCCGGTACGACCGGGCTGCGGCGGCGGCGCGCCCGAGCGGTCACCTGTCAGCAGTTGACGACGCTGTGGACCGGGGACCAGTTGCCGTTCGGATCCTGGCTGTGGGCGGGGCCGGTGGAGAACACCCAGGCGCCGCTGGGGCCGTACATGCGGGCAACGGTGTTGGTGGTCTGGTTGTTGTCCCAGGAGCCGGGGCCGGACCAGGTGCTGAAGTAGTAGCGACCGCAGTTGTACATGTCGACCTCGTCACCGGAGTACCAGGTGCCGCGGTAGGCGCACATGTGCCTGTAGTCCGCTCCGCCGCCCGCACACGGGTCGTAGGCGAGGGCCCCGCCACCGGTGAGGTCGCGCGGGTGGTCCTCGCCGGGCACGGTCAAGTACATGGTGGCACCGTCGAGTTGGATCCGGTTGGGGGCGACTTGGGTGCCGCCGGTGGTGGCGAGGTAGCTGTCGGCCTTCTCCTGGAGGGAGGCGGCTTGGTCGGTGGTCAGTCCGGCGGCTCGGGCCTGGGCGGTGAAGGCGGCGGCGCCGGGGGCCGCGGTGGCCTGGCCGCCGCCGATCAGCGCTGGGAAGAACGCCAGGACGGCAGCGCTCAGTAACACCGTGATTCTGGATCGCATCGGGCGACTCCTCGTCAGAGTGGTGTTCGCAGCAGTGGACTGCTGACGGGATGGAGTCTTGTTGCGACGTTCCGTAGCGTCAATGTGGAGAATCAGCCATCATCATGTCCATGGCAAAATCAGCAGAGGGCCCGACGGCCCACCGTCAGCTCGGCTTCGCCTCCGGCCCGAACCGGTGCCGGTAGGCCGACGGCGAGATGCCCGTCTCCCGGCGCACCAGCACCCGCAGGTTGGCGGCCGTGCCCAGCCCGCTGCGGCGCGCGACCACCTCCATCCGGGACTCGCCCCGCTCGATCAGCCGGCAGGCCAGGGCCACCCGTTCCCCGGTGAGCCAGGCCAGCGGCGTGGTGCCCAACTGGGCGCGGAACCGGCGGTGCAGCGTGGCCGGGCTGACCGCCGCGCGCGCCGCCAGCTCGGCGACGGTGAGCGGTGCGTCCAGCCGCTCCTGCGCCCAGGCCAGCAGCGGCGCCAGCGACTCGTCCGGCCGCTCGGGCACCGGCCGCTCCACGAACTGCCGCTGTCCGCCGTCCCGGTGGGCCGCGAAGACCAGCCGGCGGCTCACCGCGTTGGCGATCTCGGCGCCGTGGTCGCGGCGCACCACGTGCAGGCCCAGGTCGAGCGCGGCCGCGCTGCCCGCGGCCGTCAGGATGTCGCCGTCGTCCACGAACAGCACGTCCGGTTCGAGCCGGACGGACGGGAAGCGGGCCCGGAAGTCGTCCGCCCACTGCCAGTGCGCGGTGGCCCGCCGCCCGTCCAGGACCCCGGCCTCGGCCAGCGTGAAGGCGCCGCTGCAGAACCCGACCAGCCGCGCGCCCCGCGCGTGCGCCCGCCGGACGGCCTCCAGTACGGCGGGGCGGCGCGGCACCTCGACGTCGGGCCGGTTGGGGACGATCAGGGTGTCCGCCGTGTCGGCCGCCTCCAGGCCGGCGACTCCGGTGAGGGTGAAGAACCCGTCCCGCATCAGGGTGCTGGGCTCGGGGGAGCAGAGCCCGAAGTCGTACAGCTCGCGGCCGACCTCCGGCCTCCGCAGGCCGAACACCTCGGTGGCGCAGCCCAGTTCGAAGGGGTTCGAGTTGGCGTCGACGATCACGACGACCCGGTGCGGGCCGGCCGTCGGGCCGGCCGTCGGGGAGTGCGGCGGAGGCTGCGAGGATCCTTGCGACATGTGCCATTTCTAGCACTCACGCCGGGCGGGCGGGGCGGCCCAGGATGGGCGCATGAGCAACCGACCCATCGCCCTCGACCAGGCCCTGGCCAGCTTCGACGCCCTGTGGAGCCCCCGTATCGTCACCCGCGTCAACGACTACGACGTCCGGATCGCCAAGGTCCACGGCGAACACGTCTGGCACGCCCACGACGACACCGACGAGTTCTTCCTCGTCCTCGACGGCGAACTCCGCATCTCGCTGCGCGAATCCGGCGGCGAACGCACCGTGCTGCTCCCGAAGGGCTCCGTCTTCACCGTCCCGCGCGGCACCGAGCACAGGCCGCAGGCCCCGAACGGCGCCGCGATCCTGATGTTCGAACCCACCGGCACGCCCACCGTCGGCGACCGCCACGACCCCGTCCCGGCCCACATCGACGCGACCACCGGTCACGCCCTGGACGCTTGACGGGCGCGGGAGCGCGGGAGCCCCGGAGCGCCAAAGCGCCGGCGGACCGGCGCGGTAGCGTCGACCACATGAGTGAACTCAGCGACTGGACGTACGTGGTGACGGACATTGAGGTGGACGGCCCCTGGGCCGGCCCGAACTCGATGCGCTCCTTCGCCTCCGTCGCCACGACGGCGGACGGACGGACCTTCGGCGAGTTCGAGGCCGTCCTCGAACCGCTCCCCGGTGCGGCGCCGAACCCGTGGACCAAGGAGTGGTTCGACTCCGAGCCCGGCACCTGGGAGGCCGCGACGACGGACCCGGAGCCGGTCGCCGCGGTGATGGGCAGGTACGTGGAGTGGGTCCGGTCGCTGCCCGGGCCGCGGGCCTTCGCGGCCGCGCCGTTGTCCTTCGACGGGACGTGGATCGACTACTACCTGCGCCGGTTCACCCCGTACGGCCTGCACCAGGGGCCGTACGAGGAGGACCGCCTCTTCGACGGGCCGGCGCTGTGCCTGCGCACCTACACGTCGGCCCTGACGGGCCGCCCGCCGGCGGACCTGGCCTCGCCGATGCTGCCGCCGCACTGGCTGGGCGACGTCCCGCACACCCACAAGGCGATCGACGATGCCCGGGGCTTCGCCCACCTGCTGCACTTCCTCACCCGCAACGCGGGCACTCCGGCCCTGCGCCTCGAGGCCTGAGCCGCGCCCGCCGTGGGGTGGCCAAGAAATTGGCGTGAACCTGACACGGAAGTTCGGGCGATCTTCACTCCTCGCACACCTCCGGCTGGTTGTGTGGTGCCCACAGCCTGCCCGGGCACGGATGGTTCGGGCAGCACGAAGGAAAGGCACTGCTCATGCGACGCATCGCCATGACGGTCATCGGTCTGCTCGCGGCCGGCGCGGCCGCGGCGGTCCTCACCGCGGGGACCGCCCAGGCGCTCGGTACGGACGTGACCCGGCTCGGCTCGGTACACCTGACCAGGACCGACGCCGCCGGCAACACCACCTCGGCGGACCTGTCCTGTACCGCCGTGCAGTCCGGGGCGGGCTTAACCGTCACGGGCACGGGCACGGTCGCCGCCCCGACCGCCGCCTGCAACGAACTGGCGGGTGTCAACGGCGACTTCGCCAAGCTGCTGGTCCACCCGACCTGGCTGCCCACGGTCCAGGAGGCGCCGGTCACCGCCGCCGCCCAGGGCAACTGGGGCGCCACCGCCGTCACCTGGTCGCACACCTACGCCAACGGCAGCGCGCTGACCAAGTACACCGGGGACGTCTTCGGCTTCTGAGCCCCGAGCTGACCCTCACGCACGGTCGTGGCCGCTCCCGCTCCCGGGGGCGGCCACGGCCCGTGCCGGGGAGCCGGGCTACCGGCGGAAGGCCGCGGGGGTCGGGCCGTTCGGGCGGACGGTGATGCTGTAGGCCGCCCCGCTCGGGCGGGAGTGGAACTCCAGCGGGCCCAGCGGGAGCAGGAGGTCCAGCAGGGCGGTGCTCTCCCGGAGGGCGAACTGGGTGCCCAGGCAGGCGCGGGCGCCGAGGCCGAAGGGGAGGTAGGCGCCGAGCTCGGTGGGGCGGGCGCCGCCGGGGGCGAAGCGGGTGGGGTCGAAGCGCTCCGGGGCCGGCCACAGCGCCGGGTCGCGGTGGGTGAGGTAGGGGCAGACCAGCACGTCCGTCCCGGCAGCGATGTGGTGGCCGGCGATCACGTCGTCCTCGACGGCGTGCCGGGGGAGCAGCCAGGCGGAGGGGTAGAGCCGGAGGGTCTCGCTGACCAGCGCGTGCGGGTCGGCGTGCCGGGCGCCGGGGTTGTCGTCGAGCAGCAGGAACAGCCAGGTGAGCGTGGTGGCGGTGGTCTCGTGGCCCGCGACCAGCAGGGTGACCAGCTCGTCGCGGATCAAGCGGTCGGTGTACTCGGGGTGTCGGTCGGCGGCGTCGAGCAGGACGCGCAGCACCCCCGGCTCCGGGAGGTCGGCGGCGGCGCGGGCCGCGTCGATCGCGGCCTGGGCGACGGCGTCGATCCGGGCGAGGTCCTCGGCGACGGTGTCCCGGGCGTCGGCGGCGTTGGTCGGCAGCTTCGGCATCGCGGCCACCACCCGCTCCACCGAGCGCAGTTCGGCGTCCGTACGGTCGTCGAGCGGCAGCCCGGTGAGCGCCCGCCAGACGGTGTCCAGGGCGAAGCCGCGCATCTCCTCGGCCACGTCGAAGGTCTCCCCGCTACGCCGGTACCCCTCCCAGCGCTCGGCGGTGCGGCGCGCGGCGGCGGCGATCCGCTGCTCGTAGCGGCGCATCCCGGTGCCTGTGAACTGGGACTGCAGCAGCCGTCGTTGGCGCTTCCAGGCCTCCCCGGTGGCGGACAGCACGCCGTCGCCGACCAGCATCCGGGCCCGGTGCGAACGCTTCACGTACCGGTCGGGGTGCCGCCCCAGTACGTGCTGCACCGCGGCCGGATCGGTCACCAGTACGGTCGGCGTCGGCCCGAGCCGGAACGCGGCGATCCCGCCGATGCCGCGCTGCGCTCGGGCGAGCAGTTCGACCAGCTCGGCCTCCTCGGCCCGCCACTCCTCGACGGCCTCGGGGGCCAGTTCCGGCACGGGCACGGTGTCCGTGGTCACGGGTGATGTCCTTCCGCTCTGCTGACGGGTCGTCCGTTTCGACTCTATGCCAGAGCGGACGGGGGTCGGGCTGCACCGAACGGGTGACGGGCCCGACCGGGGGCCGCGCGGCAACCAGGTCTGTCGTGTGCGAACGGGTACCGTGCGGCGGGGCCGTCAGGCCCCGGCTCACCGCGCTGATGGGAGAAACGGATGCCCGGGACCCGGCACATCGGAGGCAGCAGGACCGGTCGAGCGGCCCGATGGCTGGCAGCCGCCCTGCTCGTACCGGCCCTCGCGGCCTGCTCCGGCGGTGGCGGTGGCGGTGGCGGTGGCGGGGGCGGCGGGGGCGGCGGTGGTGGTGGCAGCACCGCATCGACCGGGCAGGGCGGAGGCGGCTCGACCGGTCAGAACGGCGGCACGGGCGGTACGGAGGACACGCGGACCACGGGCCGCGGGGGCGGCGGGGGGTTCGCGGACGCGGGTGAGGTGTCGGCGTCCGCCAGCGGCAGTGACACCTTCGCCCAGGTGGGGCTGACGACCACCTCCACCGCGACGTTCAAGGCCATCCTCAGCAAGGTCCATGACTGCAGTTCCGGAGGGCAGTACGCGACTCCGCTCAGCGTGGAAGTCACCGTGACCGGTGGCAGCAGCCCGCTGGAGCCGTTCACGCTGCCGTCCAGCAGCTCGGCCGCCCGCAAGATCTGCCTGACCGTGACCATCGGGAGTGAGAGCAGGGAGATCATGGCCGGCGGGATGATCCAGGGCACCGGCAACACCGGCGAGACCGGCAACACCGGCAACACCGGCAACACCGACCAGAGCGGGGCCCCGACCGGCGGCGGCACGGGGGCCTCGACCGGGAGCACCCCCTGAGCACGGTGCCGGAGGGGTCCGCCGATCACGATGCCGCGCCGCCGGTCGACACCCGGTTCAACTGGGTCGGTGTGCTGACCTCGGTCGTCGCCCCGACCACCTTCGTCACCGCGCTGCTCTTCTTCCTCGGCTTCGCCTACACCGACTCCTTCTACCACTACTTCGGCCTGGACGCCGCCACGCTCGGCTTCTCGACGCCGGACTTCCTGGTCCGTGGTTCCCCCGCGCTGTTCGTCCCGGTCGGGGGCCTGCTGTTCGGGATGCTGCTCGTCGCGCTCGTCTACCACCTCGCGACCAGGCGGGGCGGCTCCGGCTGGGTCCGCCGGGTGTGCCTGGTGCTCGCGGTGGCCGTCGTTCCGCTGCTGGTCCTGGGCTTCCTCACCGGATTCGAGGCGGTGGACCTGGGTCCGGATGCCGCCCCGCTGTTCATCGGCGGCGCCCTGCTCCTCGCCCTCCTGGCCCGGATGCTCTTCGTGCGCACCACAGGAAGCCCCTACCCGCTCCGCGGTGAGCGCGCCGCCGTCGCCGTGATCGTGGCGATCGTCGTCCTGTGCTGTTTCTGGGCGGCCACCGGCTACGCCCACACGAAGGGGACCGAGGACGCCCGCAGGCTGGGCTCGCAGCTCTACGAGCGTCCGGCGATGATCGTGGACACCACGGAACCCCTCTACCTGACCTGGCCCGCGGTGCGGGAGGCCCCGTTGGCCGACGCCGGTCAGGGGCAGCGGTTCCATCACCGCTATCACGGGTTCCGGCTGCTGGCGCAGTCCGGGAGCCGGATGTTCCTGATCCCGCGCGACTGGACCTGGGATACCGGCAACGTCCTGGTCCTGTCGCTCGACTCCGGCGTCCGGGTGGCCTTCCATCCGGGGTGAGGAACCGGAGCCGTACGGCTGCGCCGCGGTCCGTCCCCCTCGACGGATCGCGGCGCAGCGGTTCAGGGGCGGTCAGTTGGCGCGGCCCGGGCGGGTCACACCTCCTGCCAGAGGGCGGGCACGATCGGCGGCTCCCAGCCGACCTGGGCGGTGTGGCCCTGGACGCAGCGGTAGCTGACGCCGTTGTAGGTGACGACGTCCCCGGCCTGGTAGGTGGTGCCGGGGGTCCAGGCGTTGCCGGGGTCGGGGGTTCCGCTGCCGACGACCAGGGTGAAGCTGGTGGTGTGGGTGGCGGAGCCGGTTCCGGTGACGGTGATGCTGTAGGTGCCGGCCGCCGTGTTCGCCGCGGTGGCGACGGTCATGGTGGCGGAGGCGCCGGACTGGACGGAGGAGGGGTTGAAGGAGACGGTGACGCCGGCCGGGGCGCCGGAGGCGGTCAGGTTGACCGTCTGGGCGGAGCCGGAGGTGGTGGCGGTGGCGACGGTGGCCGTGGCGGAGGCGCCGGGCTTGACGGTGGCGGTGGCCGGGTTCACCGAGACGGAGAAGTCGTTGGCCGGGGTGGTGCCGCCGACCGAGGTCTTCCAGATGGTGTAGGCCACGCCGTTGGCGTTGCGCTTGAGCACGGTGGCGTCGACGTTGGAGGTGGTGTCGCAGGACTGGTGGTAGCAGGAGTCGTAGGACTGCCCGGCCGAGCCGCCCCACTTGGCGGCCTGCGCGGAGGTCTTGACGGCACTGGCGCCGGCCGCGTAGCCGGAGGTCGGGATGCCGGCCTGCTGGAAGGAGTAGTCGTCGGAGCGGCCCTGGCCCTCGACGTTCTCCTCGGGTTGGAGGTTGAGCGAGTCCCAGTAGGCCTTCATCGGCGCGGAGGCCGCGGAGGTGAGGTTGTTGATGAAGTAGCCGGCGTTGGGCGAGCCGACCATGTCGAAGTTGTAGTAGGCCTTGATCGCGGAGCGCTGGGTCGAGCCCAGCTGGCCGACGTAGTACTGGGAGCCCTGGAGGCCCTGCTCCTCACCGGTCCACCAGGCGAAGCGGAGGTGCCGGGTGAGGGTGGGGTTCTGCTGGGCGAGCGCGAGGGCGTTCTCCAGCAGGACGGCGGAGCCGGAGCCGTTGTCGTTGATGCCGGGGCCGGCCGAGACGCTGTCCAGGTGGGCGCCGAGCATGGTGACCTGGTCGGACGGGCCGCCGGGCCAGTCGGCGATCAGGTTGTTGGACTGGTAGCTGCAGGAGGTGCAGGTCTGCTCGCTGACCTGGAAGCCGGCCGCCTGGAGCTTCCCCTTGATGTACGCCACCGACTGGCTGTGGCCGGCGCTGCCCGCCCGGCGGTTGCCGCCGTTCTGGTTGGCGATGGTGTTCAGCTGGGCCAGGTCGGCCTGGACCTTGGCCACGTCGATGTCCGGGGCGGGCCCGCCGGGCGTGCCGCCGCCGACGGTCAGGGTGTACTGGGCGGTGTGGGTGGCCGCGCCGGCGGTGCCGGTCACGGTGATCACGTAGGTGCCGGCGGGGGCGCCGGAGGAGGCGGACAGGGTCAGCGTCGCGGAGCCGCCGGTCTGCACGGAGGAGGGGCTGAGCGTCGCGGTGACCCCGGTCGGGGCGCCGGTGGCGGTCAGGTTGACGGTCTGCGCGGTGCCGGAGGTGACGGCGGTGGAGACCGTCGCGGTGGTCGACGAGCCGGGCTGGACGGAGCCGGCGGCCGGGCCGAGCGCGAGCGAGAAGTCGTTGTTGCCGGACGGCGTGCAGGTCGGGTCGCCGCTCTGCGCGGGCACGCTGACGGCGTCCCAGGCGGCCTTGGTGCGGTTGTAGAAGGTGCAGCTCGGGTCGAGGTTCTTGGCCGCGGTCAGGGTGGTGGTGCGGTAGCGCTTGTAGGTCATGCCGCTGGTCTTGAGCAGCATGCCGCCGTACCAGACCTGGCCGGCCTGCTTGACGCCGATGCCGGTGACGCTGGAGTTGTTGCAGGTCGGGCTGTTGGGCTTGCCGCCGCCCGGGTTGGAGCCGTTGGACAGCAGGTAGAACCAGTGGTTCAGCGGTCCGGCGGCCGCGTGCACCTCGGTGCTCGGGATCGAGGAGGAGTAGCAGTTCGGGTCGTTGTTGACCAGCGAGGGCTGGTACAGGCTGCGGATCGGGCCCTGGCCGACCAGGTTGATCACGCGCCCGACCTGGTAGTCGGGGTAGTCGTACGGCGCGGGCTCGTTGTTGTACTCCTTGGTGAGCGCGCCGAAGATGTCGCCGGTGCCCTCGCCGAGGCCGTTCTCGTTGTTGGCGCCGCCGGGGGTGTACTGGTCGATGCCGTGGCCGAACTCGTGGCCGACCACGTCCTGGGCGGCTATCCACTCGCCGGCCTGGTTGTGGCCGATCGAGACGGAGCTGCCGTCCCAGTAGGCGTTGACGTCGTTGAGGCCCATCTTGATCGGCCAGCTGCGGCCGTTGCCGTCGTGGCCGTTGCGGCCGAGCCAGTCGCGGAGCATGTCCCATTCCTTCTGGGCCGCCCACATCGCGTCGCCGCAGCCGGTCTCCCGGCTGGACGGGTTGCCGTTGCCCCAGGAGTCGGAGGACTTGGTGAACACCTGGCCGGTGTCGTTGTCGGAGCAGGACAGGCCGGGCCGGCTCGGGTCGCGCAGGGCGTACGAGCCGCCGGAACTGGTGGTGCTGATGGTCAGCGGGCCGGGGCCGTTCCACTTGCTGTTGACGGTGCCGGCCGCTACGTCGTCGTAGCTGTCGACGACCTCGCCGGTGGCGGCGTCGACGAAGACGTGCAGGTGGCTGGGCGCGGTCTCGGTGCGGCCCTTGAGCACGGTCTCCCAGGCGAGCCGGCCGGCGCCGTCCTTGACCCGGACGACCAGGCGGCGGGACTCGACCTGGTCGACGACGGGCAGCTTGGTCCGCGCGGTCTTCTCCGCGTTGGCCGCGCTGATCTGCGGGGTGATCGAGCCGCCGACCGGCCCGGTGGCGGCCGACTGGAGGCCGCGCACGGTGCCCCTGCCGTCGGCGAGTACCACGGCGTCGCCGCCGACCACGGGCAGACCGCGGTAACTGCGTTCGTAGGAGACGGAGTAGAGGCCGTTCAGCCAGGGGGTGACGGCCTTGCGCTCGTAGGTCTCGCCCGGTCCCTTGGCCAGTGCGTCGGTGCCGGCCGCGGCGGCCGCGTCGGCGGCGTTCACGGCGGCGGCCAGGGCGCTGGGTGGTGCGGGGGAGGGGGTGGGCGCGGCGGTGGCCGTCCCGGCGGTGGCGCCGATCAGGCCGGCCAGTACGGTCAGGGTGGTCGCCGTGGTGAGCAACCGCCCTGGGGAAACTCTGCGTTGCATCGACGCTCCTCGCGAGTGGGGGTCCTCGACCGCGGACGGAAGGGGCTGGTGGCGCACCGCGGGCCGCTTCTTGGGGGACGGCCGTGCGGGCCGTCCGCGCTCGGGTGCCCGAACACTCACATGGCGTCATGCCCGGGTCAATGGCTGGTGCAGGCTCTGCATAGGGTTGGCAAATTCCGTCAAGGTGCGGGTGCCGTTTCGCGTCAAGCTGGGCTTTCCCGCCAGTGGTTGAGACCACCTCATGTACGGGACGGGGAGCCATCGAGTACCGTCCTCCTCGTCGGACTCGTCCCAGGGCCCCGTGTCGGGGGCGTACAGGGGGAGGACAGCCGTGCACCGGAACCGTTCGGCCCAGGCCTCGCCCCCGGACGTCCAGCAGGCGGGCGCCTGGCGGGAGTTCGGCGCCCGGCTGCGGCACTGGCGGCGCCGGGCCGGACTGACCCAGGCGCAGCTCGGCGCGGGCATCGGCTACGACCACACCGCGGTCAGCAAGATCGAGCACGGTTCCCGTCGGGTCGCTCCCAGGATGGCCGAGCGGATCGACGAACTACTGGGCGCTGGTGGTGAGTTGGTGGCAGCCTGCCTGCACGCCGAGACCGCCGGACTGCCGCTGCCGGCCCCCTTCACCCCCGGCCTGCTCCGGCCGCCGCTGCCCGGCGGGGTGCCGGACGGGCCCGCGTCCGTTCCCGGGTCCGCTCGCGGGCCCGTTCCCGGGTCCGCGTCCGCTCCCGGGTCCGTTCCCTTCGACCCGGTCCTGCTCGCCCCGGCCCGACTGCCGGACTACGGACTGCTCTGCCCGCTGCACGACGCCGAGGGCTGTGCCGTCCCACCGCCGAAAGAACTCGCCCTGCTGTACGACGAGTTCCGTACCGCCGACCCGGCCACCGCGCCGCCGCTGGACGCCGCCACCGCGCACGCCCTGGCCGGGCTGCTCGCGGCCCAGCTGCGGGCCGCCGAGACCGGCGCCCTGGCCGGGCTGGTCGCCGCCGTCGAACGCACCCTGCACGTGGTGCTCGCCCGGCTGGCCGTCGCGCCCGCCGCCCGGCGCCGCCCGCTGGCCCGACTGGCCGCCGAACACGCCCACGCCGCCGGGGCGTTGCGGATGCAGGACGGCCGCAACGCCACCGCCATGGCCTGCTTCGACCGGGCGCTCACCTGGGCCGGGCTGGCCGGGGACCGGGCCACCCAGGTCGGCACGCTCAGCGACCTCAGCATCCTGGCCCGGCTGGACGGTGACCCGGTGGCGGCGCTCGGCTACGCCCGGGAGATCGACCGGGTCGCCCCGGAGCGGCCCTGGGCCGGGGCGATGGGCCGGATCAGCCGGGCCCGGGCCCGGGCCCTGACCGGGGACGTGCGCGGCACCGTCCGCGAGATCGCGCTGGCCCGGGCGGACCTGGAGCACATCGACGCCCGGGACGAGGCGGACGTGCCGTGGCTGTCCATCGCCTCGATGCGGCTGCGGGTGGAGTCCGCCGCGGCCGCCGCGCTGCGCGACCTCGCCGCCGCGGTGGACGATCCCCGGCTGGCCCGGCGGGCGCTGGCGGCCACCGAGACCGCGCTCGGCCTGCTCGGTCCGACCCAGCTGCCGTCCAGCCGGCTGCTGTTCACCGTCCGGGCGGCCGACTGCCACGCCTGCGCCCACGATCCGCGGACGGCCGTGGACCTGCTGGCGCCCGCCCTGGAGTCGGTGCCGGTGGCCGCGCTGCCCGCGCTGGTCGGGCACGAGCTGCGCGGGCTGCGCGAGCGCCTCGCGCGGTACGGGCCGCGGGCCGCCGACCGGTTGGCGGAGCTGGCCGGGTCCTGAGCCCCCGACGGCCCCTCCATCCCCCTCCACCCCCCGCCGAGCGCCGGAGGGGGCGTGGGCGGCGGACCGTACGGGTATCGCGCGCGCTGTACTCCGGCCTATTCCGCACCGCCCCCGATTGCGCCCCGTTCACGCCCTCGATTTGTCAATTTCGTGCGCAGATCTTCCGCCGATCGGGTTATTCATGGCGTTAACACGTCGAATGACTGACCCCGTCAGCGTCTCCCGCTAGAGTCTCTGACGTTTCCGTTCGTTGGTCCGCGAATAACTAGGGGGAGCGTGCTGTCCGCCATCGCACGCCGGCTCGCCCATCCGCTGCTGCTCCTGGGGGTGTTGTGCACTGCCGTCGCGACACTGCGCTTCCACTGGGCGCCCGACCAGGTCTCCCCGCTCCTGCTGATCGCCGTCATCTGCTACCTGGCGGTGCTGGAACGGGTGATCCCGTACCGGACCGACTGGCATCCGAGCGGGCGTGAACTGCGGTGGTACGGCGTGTACTTCGTGCTGAGCATGGTGGGCGGCGGGCTGGCCCAGGGGTTGGTGTCCGCCCTGGTGGTGGCGCTCGGGCCGGCCCGTCCGGCGCTGCCCTTCGCGCTGGAGATCCCGCTCGCCCTGCTGATCGGCTCGCTCGGGGACTACCTGGTGCACCGCTGGTCGCACCGCAACCGCTGGCTCTGGCGGCTGCACGGCGTGCACCACGTGCCGGACAAGGTGAACGTCGCCAACAACGGCGTCAACCACTTCCTGGACGTGCTGTTCGCCCAGTCCGTGGTCCAACTTCTGCTGGCGATGATCGGATTCTCGGCGGATTCAGTGTTCGTGGTCGGAATATTCGTGATGGCGCAGGGGTATTTCGTCCACGCCAACATCGACGTCCGGATCGGCTGGCTGGGCCACGTCCTGGCCGGCCCGGAACTCCACCGCCTGCACCACAGCACCGACCTCGCCGAAGCCGGCCACTACGCCTCCGACCTCTCGCTGTGGGACCACGTGTTCGGGAGCTTCACCTGGCGGCCCGGTCGGATCCCGGAAGCCGTCGGCCTCACCGACCCGGCCGCGTTCCCGACCACCGGAGAACTCGGCGCCACCCTGCTGCACCCCTGGCGCCGGATGAAGACCACCGAGCAGTCCGTCTGACACCCACCGGCCCGGACCGTCGGGCCGGCCCGACGAGTCCCCGCCCGACGAGTCCCCGCCCGACGAGTCCCTGCCCGACGAGTTATTTCCGCCTCCGACGAGTTCCGCCGCACGAGTTCCACCCTTCGGCGAGTCCCCGCCCGACGACTCGCCGACCCGTTCCGTTCCGACCGGTCCCCGGCAGCCGCCCCTGCCCGTGCCCGCGCCGTCCCCGCCACCACCCTCGGATAGGACCATGACCACCTCGCCCTTCGCCGTGCCCTGCGAACGGATCGCGATCACCGGCATCGGCTGCCGCCTGCCGGGACACGCCAACGACCACCGGACCTACTGGCGCAACCTGATCGAGGGCCGGGACTGTCTCACCGACACCCCCGCCGACCGGTACGACACCGGCACCCTGGGCAGTCGGGACCGCGCCAAGCCGGGGCGGCTGATCGGCGGCCGGGGCGGCTACATCGACGGCTTCGACACCTTCGACCCAGCCTTCTTCGGGATCAGCCCCCGCGAGGCCGCCCACATGGACCCGCAGCAGCGCAAGCTCCTGGAGGTGAGCTGGGAGGCGCTGGAGGACGGCGGGCTGCGCCCCGGTGCGCTGGCCGGGCGGGACGTCGGCGTCTACATGGGCGCCTTCACCCTGGACTGGAAGATCCTCCAGTTCGCCGACCTGGACTTCACCACCATCGCCGCGCACACCGCCACCGGCACCATGATGACGATGGTGTCCAACCGGATCTCGCACTGCTTCGACTTCCGCGGCCCCAGCGTCTCGATCGACACCGCGTGCAGCTCCTCCCTGGTCGCGGTCCACCTGGCCTGCCAGAGCCTGCTCCGCGGTGAGACCGAACTCGCCCTGGCCGGCGGCGCCCTGCTGCACATGGCGCCGCAGTACACCATCGCCGAGACCAAGGGCGGCTTCCTCTCCGCCGACGGCCGCTCGCGCGCCTTCGACGCCTCCGCCGACGGCTACGTGCGGGCCGAGGGGGTCGGCGTGGTGGTGCTCAAGCGGCTCTCCGACGCGCTGCGCGACGGCGACCCGGTGCACGCCGTGATCCTCGGCACCGGCGTCAACCAGGACGGGCGCACCAACGGCATCACCGTCCCCAGCGCGGACGCCCAGGCCGCCCTGATCGAACGGGTCTGCGCCGGTGCCGGGGTGCTGCCCGGCAGCCTCCAGTACGTCGAGGCGCACGGCACCTCCACCCCGGTCGGCGACCCGATCGAGGCGGCCGCGCTCGGCCGGGTGCTCGGCATCGGCCGCCGCGAGGGGGAGCGCTGCTACGTCGGCTCGGTGAAGACCAACATCGGGCACACCGAGGCCGCCGCCGGGGTCGCCGGGCTGATCAAGACCGCGCTCGCCCTGCGGCACCGCCGGATCCCGCCGCACCTCAACCTGGAGCGGCCCAACCCGGCCATCGACCTGTCCGCGCTGCCCTTCGACATCCCGACCGCCCCGGTCGACTGGCCCGAGCACCAGGGGCCGGCCCGCGCGGGCGTCAACTCCTTCGGCTTCGGCGGCACCAACGCCCACGTCCTGCTGGAGGAACCGCCGCCGCCCGCCCCGGTCGCCCCCGCCCGGCGACCGGCCGTCACGGTGCTGCCACTGAGCACCCGGGACGCCGCCGGACTGCCCGAACTCGCCGCCGCCGTACGGCAGGAGCTCGCCGCAGGAGCCTGCCCGGCGGACCTCGGCCACACCCTGGCGCACCGCCGCGAGCACCTGCCCGAGCGGCTCGCCGTGGTGCACACCGGGCCCGCCGACCTGGCCGAGGCGCTGGCCGCCCACGAACGCGGCGAGGCCCACCCCCGGGTCGTCCGGGGCCTGGCCCGGGAGCGCGAACAGCGGCGCCTGGCCTGGGTGTTCACCGGCATGGGCCCGCAGTGGTGGGGGATGGGCCGGGGCCTGTACGAGAGCGAACCGGTCTACCGGGAGGCCGTCCGGGCGGTGGACGCCGAGATCCGCGCCCAGGCCGGCTGGTCCCTGCTGGAGGAACTCGGCCGGGACGAGGCCGACTCCCGGATGGCCGCGACCTGGCTCGCCCAGCCCGCCAACTTCGCCGTCCAACTGGGGCTCTCGGCGCTCTGGCACAGCCACGGCGTGCACCCCGACGCGGTGGTGGGCCACAGCACCGGGGAGGTCGCGGCCTTCCACGAGGCCGGGGTCTACGACCTGGCCGACGCCGTCCGGGTGGTGCTCGCCCGCAGCTCGCTCCAGCAGCGGCTGGCCGGGACGGGCTCGATGCTCGCCGTCGGCCTGCCGGAGGCCGAGGCGGAGCGGCGGATCCGCCCCTACCGCGACCTGGTCTCGCTCGGCGCCGTCAACAGCCCCTCCGCGGTGACCCTCGCCGGGGACACCGAGGCACTGCGCGAACTGGCCGCGGACCTCGAACAGCAGGGCGTCTTCGCCCGCCTGCTGGACGTCGAAGTCCCCTACCACAGCGTGCGGATGGACCCGATCCGGGCCGAACTGACCGCCGCCCTTGCCGGGATCGAGCCGCAGCGCGCCCGGCTGCCGCTCCACCTCACCGCCCGCGAGGGCCTGGCCCGGGGGCCCGAACTGGACGCCGGGTACTGGTGGGAGAACGTCCGCCACCCGGTGCGCTTCCGGGCCGCCGTCGAGCGGATGGCCGAGGACGGGCTCCGGCTGTTCCTGGAGATCGGCCCGCACCCGGTGCTCGGCCACGCGATCCGCGAGTGCGCCGAGCAGGCGCACACCCTGCCGTCGATCCGCCGGCAGCAGGACGAACCCGAGCGGATCGCCCGCACCCTGGCCGAACTCCACACCCTCGGCGTCGAGTTGAACTGGGACGCGCTGCACCCGGCCGGGCGCCCGGTGCCGCTGCCCGGCTACCCGTGGCGGCGCGAGCGCCACTGGGCCGAGCCCAAGCCGGTCGAGCAGGTCCGGCTCGGGCAGCTCGACCACCCGCTGCTCGGCCGCCGCACCGCCGCCGCCCAACCCACCTGGAGCACCGCGCTCGACCCGGAGCGGCTGCCCTACCTGGACGACCACCGGATCGAGGGCCGGGCGGTCTTCCCCGCCGCCGGGTACCTGGAGATGGCCGCCCAGGCCGTCCGCGCGCTGACCGGCGGCAGCCAGGTCGTCCTGGCCGAGGTCGAACTGCACCGGGCGCTGTTCCTCTCCGACACCGAACCCGTCCCCGTCCAACTCGGCTACGCCCCCGAGGACGCCCGCTTCACCATCGCCGCCACCCCGGCCGACGGCGAACCCACCGTGCACGCCAGCGGCCGGGTCCGCACCGGCCAGCGCCGCTCCTACGGCCCCGCCGCCGACCTCGACGCGCTGCGCGGGCAAGGGCAGCACCTCGACGGTCCGGACTGCTACCGGCGCCTGGCCGAGCGCGGCTACGACTACGGGCCGGCCTTCCGCGCCGTCGCCGAGGTCTGGACCGGGCCCGGCGAGGCGCTCGCCCGGATCCGCCCCACCGAACGGCTCGGCCCCGGCGCCGCCGACCACCAGCTCCACCCGGTGCTGCTCGACGCCTGCTTCCAGACCCTGCTCACCACCCGGCTGCACGCCCCCGAGGACGGCAGCGTCCGGCTGCCCGTCTCGATCGAGGAGGTCCGGCTCGACGCCATCGGCGACCGCCCGATCTGGGCGCACGCCACCGTCACCCGGGAGAGCGCCGAGGAACTCGTCGGCGACCTCGCCCTGTACGCCGAGGACGGCACCCCGCTCGGCCGGATCACCGGCTTCAAGGTCGCCGATGTCGCCCGGGCGGCCGCCTCGGTCGGCCTGGCCACCATCGACGGCTGGCTCACCGAACTCGCCTGGCAGGACGCCCCGGCCGCGCCGCAGGACGCCCCCACCGGTGACCTGCTGCTGTTCGCCGACGCGGGCGGCCTCGCCGAACGGCTGGCTGCCCTGGCCGTCGGGCGCGGCGCCCGCTGCCACCTCGTCCGGCCCGGCAGCTCGTACGCCACCGGGGACGGCGGGACCACCGTACGGCCCGACTCCACCGAGGACCTCGAGCGGCTGTTCGCCGAACTGGACCCGGCCCACCGGACCGTCGTCCACCTGTGGAACCTCGACCTGCCCACCCTCGACGACCTCGACCCCGGGCAGCTCGACCGGCTCGCCACCCACGGCGCCTACTCGCTGGTCACCCTCGCCCGGGCGCTGTCCACCGCCCGCCCCGACAGCCGGCTGCACATCGTCACCCGCGGCACCCAGGCCACCGGCCCGCAGGACCTGGTCGAACCGCTCGGCGCCCCCGCCTGGGGCATCGGCCGGGTGCTCTGGCAGCAGGAACTCGTCGCCCAGCGCGGCAGCCTGATCGACCTGGACCCGGCCCGGCCGGCCGCCGACCAGGCCGCGGACCTGCTCGCCGAACTCGCCGCCGACCGCCCGGCCGACGCCGAACAGGAACTCGCCCTGCGGGCCGGGCGCCGACTCACCAGCCGGCTGCGCCCCGCCGAGGGCCTCACCCGGCCGCTGCCGCCGGTGCTGCGCCCGGACGGCTGCTACCTGGTCACCGGCGCGTTCGGCGCGCTCGGCCGGCTGCTCTGCCGCACCCTGGTGCGGCGCGGCGCCCGGCGGCTGGTCCTGGTCGGCCGCACCGCCCTGCCGCCACGCGCCGACTGGCACGCCGTCGACCCCACGACGCCCGCCGGGGAGCGGATCGCCTTCCTGCGCGAACTGGAGGCGCTCGGCGCCGAACCGCTGATCGCCGCGGTGGACGTCACCGACGGGACGGCCCTCGCGGCCTGGCTCGCTGACCACCGCCGCCGCCAACTCCCGCCGATCCGCGGGGTGTTCCACCTCGCCGGACAGGTCAGGGACACCCTGCTGGCACAGATGGACCGGCCCGCCTTCGACGCCGGGTACGCCCCCAAGGTGGCCGGCGCCCAGCTGCTGCACCGGCTGCTCGCCGACGAACCGCTCGACCACTTCGTGCTGTTCGCCTCCGTCGCCTCGCTGCTCACCACCGCCGGACAGACCAACTACGCGGCCGGAAACGCCTTCCTGGACGCCCTCGCCCACCACCGCCGGGCCCAGGGCCGGCCCGCGCTCAGCCTGGACTGGGGGCCCTGGGCCACCGGCATGATCGAGGAACTCGGCCTGGTCGCCCACTACCGTGACGCCCGCGGCATGAGCTCGCTGCCCCCGGAGGCCGGCACCGCCGTCCTGGAGCGCGTCCTCGGACAGGACCACGCCCAGCTGCTGGTCGCCACCGTCGTCGACTGGCCCACCTTCCTCGCCTGGTACCCCGCCCCGCCGGCCCTGGTCGCCGAGCTCGCGGCCGGGGCCGCCGAACAGGCCCCGGCCGAGACCGGCGGCTTCCTGGACGGCTACCGCGCCGCCGACCCGCGGACCCGCCGACAGCTGGTCGCCGACCGGTTCACCGCGGCCGCCGCCGCCGTGCTGCGCACCGCCGCCGAGCGGATCACCCCCGACACCCGACTCGGCGCCCACGGCCTGGACTCGCTGCTCGCCATGGAGCTGCGCGCCCGGGTGCACGCCGAACTCGGCGTCGCCCTGCCGGTGGTGGCGCTGCTCAGCAACGGCAGCGTGGCCGACCTGGTCGAGCTGCTCACCGCCGGCCTGGCCGAACAGCTCGCCGCCGAGGGCGGCCCGGAGCACGCCGAGGTCGAACTCCACACCGACGAGGCCCGCTACCCGCTCACCCACAACCAGCAGGCCCTGTGGTTCCTGCGCCAGCTCCACCCGGACGGCTTCGCGTACAACATCGGCGGCGCGGTCGAGGTGCGCGCCGAACTCGACCCGGAGCTGATGTTCACCGCCTTCGCCTTCCTGGTCGCCCGGCACCCCGGACTGCGCGCCGCCTTCACCGCCGAGCAGGGCCGTCCCGTCCAGCGGATCCGCAGCGAAGTCGTCGCCGACACCGCGCTGTTCGACGTCGAGGGCCGCCCCTGGGAGGAGATCCACGCGCTGATCGTCCGGGAGTACCGGCGGCCGTACGACCTGGCCGAGGATCCGCTGGTGCGGCTGCGGCTGTTCCGACGCGGACCGGACCGCTGGGTGCTGATGAAGGCCGTCCACCACATCGTCTCGGACGCCATCTCGACCTTCACCTTCATCGAGGAGCTGTTCGAGGTCTACCAGGCGCTGCGCAGCGGCCGCACCCCCGAACTGCCCCCGGTGGCCGCCCGCTACCTGGACTTCCTCAACCACCAGAACCGGTTCCTGGCCGGGCCGCAGGCGCAGCGGATGCTCGACTACTGGCGCGGCCACCTGCCCGCCGAGATGCCGGTGCTGGCGCTGCCCACCGACAAGCCGCGCCCGGCCGTGCAGACCCACAACGGGGCCTCCGAGTTCTTCCGGATCGACGAGGAACTGACCGGCCGGGTGCACGAGTTGGCCCGGGCGCACGGCGCCACCCCGTTCATGGTGCTGCTCGGCGCCTACTACCTGCTGCTGCACCGGTGGTCCGGGCAGCCGGACATCGTGGTCGGCAGCCCCGTCACCGGCCGCACCCAGGAGGAGTTCGCCGCCGTCTACGGGTACTTCGTCAACCCGCTGCCGCTGCGCGTGAGCCTGGCCGGGGAGCCGACCGTCACCGAACTGCTGGCCCGGGTGCGGGAGAGCGTGCTCGGCGGGCTGGACAACCAGGAGTACCCCTTCCCGCTGCTGGTGGAGCAGTTGGGCCTCCAGCACGATCCGAGCCGCTCCGCGGTGTTCCAGGCGATGTTCATCCTGCTCACCCACAAGGTCGCCGTGGAGCGCTTCGGCTTCCGCCTGGAGTACATCGAACTCCCCGAGGAGGAAGGGCAGTTCGACCTGACCCTGTCCGCCTACGAGGACCGCGCGGACGGCTGCTTCCACTGCGTCCTCAAGTACAACTCCGACCTCTTCGAGCCCGGTACGGTGCAGCGCCTCGCCGCCCACTACCGCAACCTGCTGGACGCCATGACCCGGGCCCCGGAGGGCGAGCCGGTCGGCCGGCTGCGGATGCTGGACGCGGCCGAACGGCGGCTCGTGCTTGAGGAGTTCAGCGGCGCCGCCCGGCGGATCGACCACGACGTGCCGCTGCCCGAGCTGATCGCCAAGGCCGCCGCCGAGCACCCGGAGGCCGTCGCGGTGGTCGCCCCGGGCCGGGACGCCGTCCGGCGGCTGAGCTACGGCGAACTGGACCGGCGCTCCCAGCGCGCCGCCGCCAGGCTGCGCGAACTCGGCGCCGGGGAGGGCTCGGTGGTCGCGGTCTGTCTGGACAAGTCGCCCGAGCTGGTCACCACCCTGCTGGCGGTCTGGCGGGCCGGCGCCGCTTACCTGCCGCTCGACCCCGGGCACCCGGCGGACCGGCTGGCGCACCAGCTGGCCGACGCCGGAGCGGCCCTGGTCGTGGTCGACGAGCGGTACCGGGCCGCCGCCGACCTGCCCGCCCGGCCGGTCACCCCGGCCGACCTGGACCGGCCCGCCGCCGCTGCCGGGCCGCTGCCCGCCGCCGACCCGGACCGGCCCGCGTACCTGATCCACACCTCCGGCTCCACCGGGCGGCCCAAGGGCGTCCTGGTCCAGCACCGGCAGCTGGCCGCCGCCACGGCGGGCTGGCGGGCCGAGTACCGCCTGGACACCGAGGCCCGGGTGCACCTCCAGATGGCCGGCACCGCCTTCGACGTGTTCACCGGCGACCTCGCCCGGGCCCTCGGCACCGGCGGCACCCTCGTCCTGGTCGACCGCGAACTGCTCTTCGACACCGCCCGGCTGTACCGGGTGATGCGCGAAGAGGCCGTGGACTGCGGCGAGTTCGTGCCCGCGGTGGCCCGCGCCCTGCTGGCCCACTGCGAACGCGAAGGCCTGCGACTGGACTTCCTGCGGCTGCTGGTGGTCGGCTCCGACTCCTGGAAGGCCGCCGAACACCACCGGCTGCGCGCGCTGTGCGGCCCGGCCACCCGGCTGGTCAACTCCTACGGCCTGACCGAGGCCACCGTGGACAGCAGCTACTACGAGGGGGACGCCGAGGAGCTGGAACCGGGCCGGATGGTCCCGATCGGGCGGCCCTTCCCGAACAGCGCGCTGTACGTCCTGGACCGCTACGGCGAGCCCGTCCCCGCCGGGGTGCCCGGCGAACTGTGGATCGGCGGCGCGGGCGTCGCGGTCGGCTACCCGAACGACCCGGTCCAGACCGACCAGCGGTTCCGGGTGCTGGACCTGGACGGCACGCCCCGGCGGCTCTACCGCACCGGCGACCTCGGCCGCTGGGACACCGCCGGCACCGCCCACCTGCTCGGCCGGATCGACAACCAGGTCAAGGTGCGCGGCCACCGGATCGAGCCGGGCGAGATCGAGGCCCACCTCACCGCCCGGCCCGAGGTCGCCGAGGCCTGTGTGACGGTCCGCCAGGACGGCGCGGGCGAAGCGGCCCTGGCCGCCTACCTGGTGCCCGCCGAGGGCGTCACGCTCGACCGCCGCGAACTGCGCCGCCACCTCGCCGAACACCTGCCCACCGTGATGATCCCCTCCTACCTCACCGAACTGCCCGCCCTGCCGCTCACCCCGAACGGCAAGGTCGACCTCGCCGCCCTGCCCGAGCCCGCCGCCGACACCGGCGGCGCGCGCCACGAACCGCCCGTCACCCTCTACGAGCAGCGGGTCGCCGCGCACTGGCAGCAGCTGCTCGGGGTGCCCGAAGTCGGACTCCAGCACGACTTCTTCGAGCTCGGCGGCAGCTCCATCCGGCTGATCGAGCTGATCCACCACCTGCAGACCGAGTTCAACATCAGCATCCCGGTCGGCCTGCTGTTCAAGGTCACCACCCTGCACGGCATGGCCCGCACCGTCGAGCAGATCATCACCGGCGAGGTGGCCGGCGGCCAGCCCCACCTGTGGTTCAACGCCGAAGCGCCCGAAGGCCGTACGGTCTTCTGCTTCCCGCCCGCGGGCGGCCACGGACTGGTCTACCGGCAGCTCGCCGCGGCCCTGCCCGGCCACCGGATCGCCGCCTTCAACTACCTGACCGGCGACGACAAGACCGAGCGCTACGCCGACCTGGTCGAGGAACTGCACCCGGCCGGTCCGTACCGGCTGCTCGGCTACTCGCTCGGCGGCAACCTCGCCTTCGAGGTGGCCAAGGAGCTGGAACGGCGCGGGAGCAGCGTCGAATCGGTGCTGCTGGTGGACGCCTACCGGGTCCTGGACGCCTTCGACCTGGGCGAGGAGCACGTGGCCGTCTTCGAGCGGGAGCTCCGGGACCACCTGCACCGCCACACCGGCTCCCGGATCGTCGCCCAGGAGACCCTGCAACAGGCCAGGGACTACCTGGAGTTCTGCAGCCGGACCCCCAACAGCGGCAGCGTCCGGGCCCGGCTGGACGTGGTCTGCGAGCGCGACCGGCTGTCCGTCCACACGGGCGGCGAACCCGGCTCCTGGCACGGCGCCTCCATCACCGGAACCGCCGTGCACGTCGGCCACGGCAGCCACGCCGAGATGCTGGACGGCGAGTTCGCCGCCCGCAACGCCGAACTGGCCGCCGCCGTCCTGGCCGGAGGCACCGCCGATGGCCGCTGACCGCGGGCCGGACTGGCCCCGCCGGGAGCGCACCGCCGCCGGCCCGCCCCGGGTGATCGTGATCGGGGCCGGCCTGGCCGGCCTCGCCACCGGCTGCTACGCGCAGATGAGCGGGCTGGAGACCCGGATCCTGGAGAAGCACGTGCTGCCCGGCGGCTGCTGCACCGCGTGGTCCCGGCAGGGCTACCTCTTCGACTACTGCATCGACTGGCTGATCGGCACCGCCGAAGGCACCGGCGCCCACCAGGTCTGGCGTGAACTCGGCGCCCTGGACGGCAAGTCGGTGACCCACTTCGACACCTTCAACCGGGTCGTCGACGAGCACGGCCGGGCCGTCACCTTCCACACCGACCCGGACCGCCTGGAGGCCCACCTGCTGGCCCTCGCCCCCGGCGACGCCGCGCCGATCCGGGCCTTCTGCCGCGACCTGCGCCGCTTCGTCGCCCTCGACCTGCCCTGGGACCTCACCCCGCCGCCGCTGCGCAGCACCGCCGAACGGCTGCGCACCCTGCGCACCGTGCTGCCCGCCTTCCGGCTGTTCTGGCGCACCGCGGCCACCCCGATGAGCCGGTTCGCCGAGCGCTTCCAGGACCCCCTGCTGCGCCGGGCCTTCCCCACCATGTTCCTCCAGGAGCCGGCCGGCTTCCCGCTGCTGCCCTACCTCTACACCCTGGCGGCCGCCCACACCGGCAACGCGGGCTTCCCGCAGGGCGGTTCACTCGGGCTGGCCCGCTCGGTGGAGCAGCGGTACACCCGGCTCGGCGGGATGATCGACTACCGCTGCCGGGTGGACCGGATCCTGATCGAGGACGACCGCGCCGTCGGCGTCGAACTGCGGGACGGCACCCGGTACTTCGCCGACCACGTGGTGGCCGCCTGCGACGGACCGACGGTGCTCGACCGGCTGCTGCGCGGCCGCTACTCCAGCCCCGTCACCGACCGGCTGTACGGCGAGCTGCTGGAGAAGCCCGGCAACCTCTACCCGGCGGTGGTCTCCGCCTTCGTCGGGCTGGACGGGCCGCTGCCCGAGGGCGAACCGCACTGCACCACCTACCTGTTGAGCCCGGCGGACGCCGCCCGGCTGCCCGGTTCGCTCCAGCGGAGCCTGGTGGTGCAGCTGCGCTCGAACTACGCGGAGGGCTTCGCGCCGCCCGGCAAGTCCGTGCTGCACTGCACCTACTTCAGCGACTACCGGTCCTGGAAGGAGCTGCGGATCCGCGACCGCCGGGCCTACCGGGCGCGCAAGCAGGAAGTCGCCGCGTTCGTCCGGGAGTTCCTGGACCGCGTCCACCCCGGGCTCGGCGCCCGGATCGAACTGGTCGACGTCGCCTCGCCGGTGACCACCGAGCGGTTCACCGGCAACACCGGCGGCTCCATCCTCGCCTGGCAGGCCTTCTCCGAGGCCGAGGACGCGGCCAACCGCCTGGTCAACCGGGACCGGATGCGCCTGCCCGGCCTGGCCGGATTCTCCATGGCCGGTCAGTGGGCCTCGCTCGGCGGCCTGATCCGGGCCGCCACCAGCGGCCGGTACGCCGCCCAGTACCTGTGCCGGGAGTTCGGCCGGCCGTTCCGGGCCTGGCCCAGCGACGACCGCGAACCCTGGCACCCGGGCAAGTGGGGCAGGCTGCCGCAACTCGACCGGGCCACCGTCGGAGCACCGGACCGGGAGGCGGACGAATGAGCGGCAGGCAGAGCATGGTCATCATCGGCGGCGGCCTCGGCGGCCTGTCCACCGGCTGCTACGCGCAGATGAACGGCTACCGCAGCCAGGTCCTGGAGATGCACGAACTGCCCGGCGGCTGCTGCACCGCCTGGGACCGCGGCGAGTTCACCTTCGACTGCTGCGTCAGCTGGCTGCTGGGCAGCGGCCCGGGCAACGAGATGCACCGGATCTGGCTCGAGCTCGGCGCCCTCCAGGGCAAGCGGATGCGCAACTTCGACGTGTTCAACGTGGTGCGCACCAGGGACGGCCGGGCGGTGCGCTTCTACTCCGACCCGGACCGGCTGGAGGCCCACCTGCTGGACCTCGCTCCCGAGGACGCCCGGCAGATCCGGCAGTTCTGCGCCGGCCTGCGCAAGTTCCGGGTGGCGCTGACCCGTTACCCCTTCCTCAAGCCGGTCGGGCTGATGGGCCGGTGGGAGCGCTGGCGGATGCTCGCCTCCTTCCTGCCGTACTTCAACGTGATCCGGCGCTCCATCTCGGTGCTGATGAGCGACTACTCGGCGCGGTTCCGCAGCCCGCTGCTGCGCGAGGCGTTCAACTTTGTCCTGTACGAGAAGCACCCCAACTTCCCGGTGCTGCCGACGTACTTCCAACTCGCCTCGCACGCCGGGCAGTCCGCCGGGGTGCCGGAGGGCGGCTCGCTCGGGCTGGCGCGCTCGGTCGAGCAGCGCTACCGGCGGCTCGGCGGCGAGATCACGTACAACGCCAAGGTCACCGAGATCCTGGTCGAGCGGGACACCGCCGTCGGGGTGCGGCTGAGCGACGGGCGCGAGGTGCGGGCGGACGTGGTGGTGGCCGCCTGCGACGGGCGCACCACCATGCTGGACCTGCTCAAGGGCCGGTACCTGAACGACACCTACCGTCGGCTGTACACCAAGACGCTGACCGAGCCGGGCATGGTCTTCCCCGGCTACCTCACCGTCTTCCTCGGCCTGCGCACGCCGTTTCCGGCCGGCGACCCGTGCACCACCTACCTGCTGGAGGAGGAGTTCGCGGCCCGGCTCACCGGCATCCGGCACCCCAGCATCAACATCCAGTTCCGCAGCCGGCACTACCCCGAGCTGTCGCCCGCCGGGACCACCGTCGTCTACGCCAGTTACTTCTGCGACATCGCCCCGTGGCGGGCTCTGAGCACCGGCCCCGAGCAGGCCGTCCGGCTGCGGCGCGGCGAGGAGCTGCACACCCTGCCGGTCGGCCGGGGCCGGGAGTACCAGCGGGAGAAGCGCCGGGTGCGGGACGCCGTCATCGAGTTCCTGGACGGCCACCACCCCGGGCTGCGGGAGGCGGTGGCCGTCAAGGACGTCTCCACCCCGCTCACCCAGGTCCGCTACACCGGCAACTACGACGGCACGGTGCTCGGCTGGCAGCCCTTCGTGGAGGGCGGGGAGACCCTGGAGGAGGAGATCAAGCGCAACGGCCCCGGGCTGCCGGGCCTGGCCAACTTCTACCTCTCCGGCGTCTGGGCGACCACCGGCGGGCTGATCCGCGCGGCCGCCGCCGGCCGGCACGTCGTCCAGTTCATCTGCCGCGACGACGGCCGGCCGTTCACCGCCGAGGTGGACGACCACGCTCCGCCACCCATCCTGATCACCGACCCGGTCGGCCCCGACGACCGGCACTTTGGAGTCACTTCGTGAGCCAGACCGTGAACGAGTACGCCGGGACCGCAGAGGCCGTGACGACCGCCGGGAAGGTGCGGATCGAGAAGTGGGTCGTCCGGGCCCATGTGGACGGGGTGCCGGACGTGGAGCGGATGTACGAGAAGGTCGTCGAGGAGGTGGACGTCCGGCTCGCCGAGGACGAGATGCTGCTGCGTACCCGCTGGGTGTCGGTCGACCCGTACCTCCAGGGCATCGCGCTGGACACCCCGGTCGGCGACCACATGGGCGCCGACTCGATCATGGAGGTGGTGCAGGCCGGCCCCGCCGCGCGGTTCGCCGTCGGGGACCTGGTGCAGGGCTTCGGCGGCTGGCGCAGCCACGTGATCGGCAACGGCGCGTCCTGGCTCTGGCAGACCGGCACCTTCCCGATGGTCTTCCCGGCCTTCCGTCGGCTGGACCTCGCCGACTACGACGAGCAGCTGCCGGTCACCACCGCGCTGGGCCTGCTCGGCGGCCCCGGGATGACCGCCTGGGGGACGGTGGAGAAGTTCCTGGACGTACGCCCCGGGCTGACGGTGCTGGTCAGCGGGGCCAGCGGCGCCGTCGGCTCGGTGGTCGGCCAGCTCGCCCGGCAGCGCGGCGCCCGGGTGATCGGCACCACCGCGACCCCGGCGAAGGCCGCCCGGCTGCGGGAGCTGGGCTTCGAGGCGGTGCTGGAGTACCGCGACGGGGACGACCCGGAGCGGCTGGCCAAGGAACTGGCCGAACTCGCCCCGGACGGCATCGACCGCTACTTCGACAGCCTGGGCGGCACGCTCACCGACACGGTGTTCGGGATGCTCTCGGTGGACAGCCGGGTCGCGGTCTGCTGGCAGTGGGGCAGCCAGGTCGGCGGCGCCTGGACGGGCCCCCGGCTGCTGCCGATGATCATGTTCCCGCGCACCGTGATCCGTGGCATCTTCGCGCTGGAGTGGTTCACCGAGGAGAACTGGGCCGCGCTGCGCCGGGACCTCGGCGCCCTGGTGCGCCGCGGGGAACTGCGCTACCAGCAGACCGTCCACCAGGGCTTCGACAGCATCCCGGCCGCCTACCGCAGCCTGTACGTCGACCGGTCGGCGAGCCGGGGGAAGGTGCTGGTCGAGCTGTGAGCGGGACCGGAAGGGCCCCTCGGCCTGGCGGGGCCGAGGGGCCGGTCTGTGGGGTTGCGAGGCTGTGGGTCTGCGGGTCAGCCCAGGGTGAGCCAGGTGCTGCGGGACTTCTTCCACTCCGGGTGGGTGAGGTCCTTGGCGTCGGTGCCGTCGCCGTAGAGGTCGGCGGAGCCGTTGTCGGTGATCAGCTGGACGCGGGCGCCCGGGGCGTCGAGGTCCGGCAGGTCCGGGGCGGCCTCCCAGGCGCCGGCGTCGCCGGTGGGCAGGTCGAGCAGCTTCACCGGTTCGGAGACCGGCCGGCCGTCCCAGCGGTAGAGCGCGTACGGGGCGGAGTTGTCCTCGGCCGCCCAGGAGCCCGCCACGATCACGTACTGGCCGAGGGCGTTGCGGCGCAGGTCGCGGACGGACAGGCCGCCGAGGTCCAGCTCGATCGGCTCGCCGATGGTCGCGTGGGTGCCCGAACCGTCGAACAGGGACGAGAAGTTGGTGACCGGCACCAGCAGCGCCCGGCCGCCGGTGACCGCCGGGGTGAGCGGGGCGCGGAAGCCCACGTACGCGGTGGTGGAGCTGCCCGGGGCGAACTCCAGGCCCTCGACGTTGAACCCGTCGACCTGCTTGGGCGCCTGGCCCTCGGCGGCGCCGGCCGCGAAGCCGTAGCGGTCGCCGTGGGCGCTGTCCCAGGCGATCAGGTCGTCACGCAAGCCCTGGTAGGAACCGGTCAGCGACAGCTGGGTGTCGGCGCCGGAGCCGGTCACCCTGGTGGTGAACAGGGTGTGCCGGTCGGGCTTGACCTTGCCGTCCTTGTTGTTGCCCAGCGAGCCCGTCCAGTAGATCGTGTCGCCGACCCGCGCGGCGGCCTCGATGTCGATCTCCTTGCTGACGCCGAGCGCCGAGCTGAAGTCCCAGCTGCGCACCGCGGCACCGGAGTTGGCGCGGTCGTAGAGCCGCAGGGTGTTGGACTCGTCGTCGCCGACCAGGAGGTAGCCGCCGCCCGCGTCCACGGCGGCCGAGGCGTCGCTGGAGCCCGTCAGGTAGCGGCTCGCGGCGGAGTCCCGGACGGCGGCCGAGGCGGCGTAGTGCAGGGTGCGGGTGGCGGTCTTGCCGCCCAGCCCGGTCACCTTGACGGTCAGGTCGGTGTAGCCGACGCCCCGGGCGGCGACCGCCAGGGTGCGGGTGGCGCCGCCGCCGGTGACCGTCACGTCGCCGGTCCGGGCCACCGAAGCCTTGGTGCTGGCCGAGGCCGCGACCGTCAGCGCCGAGGCGGGGGCGCCGCTCTGGGCGACCGTGACGCCCACCGTCGGGTCGCCGGTGGCGCCCACCGCGCCGGACAGGTAGCCGGCGGAGAAGGTGATCGTCGGAGTGCCGTACGAGGCGGCGGCGGAGGGCACCGCCGGGAGGGCGAGCACCGGGACCGCCGCGACGGCGACGGCCAGCGGCAGCAGACGGCGGGTTGGGAGGAGCACGGTGACAGCCCTTCGACGCAGGGGAGTTGGCGCGGGGAAGTTGGCGCGGGGGAGTTGGGGTGGGGAAGCTGGCGCGGGGAAGTTGGCGCGGGGAAAGTTGGGGCGGAGCAAGCCTGCTGTGCGTGGGCGAACGCCGACCCTACGTCAGCGAACGGTACGACGAACAGCAGGCTTCCGGCCCGGTTCCGTGGACTTCGAAGCGCGGCGTCAGCCGGAGATCCCGGCCGCGCGCAGCCGGCGCTCGACCTCCTCCCAGGTCGGGGTGACCGGGGCGGTCGGGCGGCTGCCCATGCCCTTGTCCTTGAAGCCGCTGGAGGTGGAGACGCAGACCACCGGGCCGTCCGCCGGGGCGTCGGCGCCGAGGCTGCGCAGCCCCGCCAGGCCGGCCGCCGCGGACAGCTCGGTCCACAGCCCGGCCCGGGACAGCTCCCGCTGGGCGTCGGTGAGTTGGCGGTCGTCCACGGTCAGCGCGGCGCCGCCGCTCCCGTTCACCGCCAGTACGCCGCGGTAGCCGCTCACCGGGGAGGCGATCGAGTACGCGTTGCTCGGGCCGACCGTCACGTGCGCCGCCGGGGCGCCCTCGGCGATCGCCCGGTGCAGCGGCCCGGAGGCCGCCGACTCGCAGGCGTAGATCCGCGGCACCCGGTCGGCCAGGCCCAGCCGGCGCAGCTCGGTGAAGCCCTTCCAGACGCCGTAGAGCAGCTCGCCGTACCCGGTGGGGACGAACACCGCGCTCGGCACGCCGACGTCCTGGAAGATCTCGTACGCGACGGTCTTGTAGCCCTCGGGGCCGAAGGCGTGGCCGGTGTGGGTGGTCGTCAGGTTGCTGACCGGGTGCAGGCCGAAGCGCTCCACCACCTGCCGCAGCAGCGGCCAGCGGGCCTCCCACGGGACGGGCAGCACCACGGCGCCGTAGGCGTTGAGGAAGGCGTCCACGGCGGGCGGGGTGTCCGGGCCGGTGAACACCACGCAGGGCAGCCCGGCGCGGGCGGCGTAGGCCGCCGCCGAGGCGCCGTGGTTGCCCGAGGAGGCCACCGCGACGCCGGGCGCGCCGACGCCGACGGCGGCGCTGGTGGTGCAGCGGTTCAGCCGGTCCTTGTGGCTCCAGGTCGGATTGCGGGACTCGTCCTTGACGTACACGCCCGGTCCGAGCTCGACCAGCGGGGTGGCGCCCTCGCCGAGGCCGGGGGCGAGCAGCGGGGGCAGCAGCGGGGCCCAGCGCTCCAGGCCGCCGCGGGTCTGCACGGGCGCGAACAGGGTCTCCGGGTCGGCCTTGTCGTAGGCGTAGTCGACCTCGACGGGGTAGGAGACGTCCTCCGTGCTGGTGCGCGGGCAGCCCGAGGTCAGCGGCGGCCAGAGGGGGTAGTCGAGGGTGGGGTCGCCGAGCGAGCGCTGGCCGGTTGCGAGGGAGTCCGAGGTTGCCATGTAAGCAGCCTAGGTGGCTTTCGGGTGCTACCGGGCGGGTTTTTGAATCCTGTTCGGCAGGGGACACTCACGGGGTGCCGAACCTCGGGCGTCGGGCGCCCGAGGTCGGACAGGAGTCGGGAGGCGAGATGGACAGCGGGATACGGGCGATGGTCGACGCGGTCGACGAGGCGCGGCGGCAGCTGCGGGAGAACGCGCTGCCGAAGGCGCGGGACAACGGGCGGGACAAGGTCCCGGCGGCGGAGGAGGCTCAGCTGTTGGGATCGCTGGCCGCGCTGGTCGACGCTGCGGGGGAGCTGGCCGCCGCGATGACCGCCCGCATCAACACCCCGGACACCCGTAAGACCTACCGGCTTGCGGGCAAGCGGCTCTGCGACGAGGCGGGCCACCTGAGAGGCGATCAGCGGGACGCGGCCAAGCGGGTCGAATGAGCACCGCCGGTGCCCCCGTGTGAGGGGGCACCGGCGGCCGTTCGTCCCGGCTCAGCGGTGGGTGGTGAACTGCACCACCTGCTGGTAGGTCGGGCGGTTCTGCCAGGTGGTCTTCGCGTCCGTCACCCCGCCCAGTGGCCGCTGGATGATGGTGTCGGCGCACCACTGGTCGCCCGCCGTGCAGTCCGCGTCGCCCGGGTAGACCTGGGCCGGGGTCTGGGCGGCGGCCTTGGCCAGGGTGGTCAGCAGCACGGTGCGGCAGGCCGTGAGGTCGCCGCCGCCGCAGAACGGGCGGGCCAGCGGGCCGGCCACCGGGTCGCCGAGGACGGCCCGCAGGTCCTTGTCCAGATAGCTCCACCAGCCGTACTGGAAGGCCGAACCCTTGTGCGGGATAGCCTCGTTGGCGCTCACCGGGCCGCCGCCGGTGGCGCCGGTCTGGCCGCCGGAGGGCGACTCGTTGATCTGCAGCGCACCGGTCAGCGCCGAGAACAGCTGATCGCCGAGCCCCGGCCGCATGACGCCGTCGGCGACCAGCGGCCACCAGGCGTCCATCACCCGGATCGCGGTCGCGTCCGCGTAGGCGTGGCTGCCCGCGGCGGTCTCCTTGCGCTGGGCGCCGTCGGCGAGCCAGGCCTCCAGCTGCTGGAGGGCGGTGGCGGCGGCCGGGTCGGTGACCGGGGCGCTGCGCAGCACCCGGATCAGGTCGGGCAGCACGTCCTCGGCCCGCAGGTCGGCCAGGGCGGCGCCCTCCATGGCCTGGGTGAGGGTGACCCGGCTCGCCTTGCCGCCGCCCTGGAGCAGCGCCTTGACCCGGTCGTCGAGCAGGTTGGCGCGGTGCACCGAGCCGTTGCCGAAGCCGGCGGCCGTGTAGCCGTCCGCCTGCTTGTTGTTCCAGGAGACGTAGTAGTCCTGGTTGACGGACTGCGGGTGCTCGGCCGGCGGGGTGTACCGGGCGGTGTTGGTGGCCGGGTCGAAGTCGGCCCACTCGTAGGCGGGTCGGGCGAGTACGGGTAGTCCGGCGTCCACCCCGGGGGCGCGCACCGGGTTGCTGCCGGAGTTGTAGTAGGCGATGTCGCGGGAGTCGGCGTAGAACCAGTTGAAGGTGTAGTTGATGTCCTGCGCGGCCCGCTGGAAGCTCGGCGCGTCGTGCACGGCGCCGGGGTCGTTCAACTCCTGGAAGCCGATGATGGAATCGGCCTCGTGGCGGTAGGTGGAGCGCAGCGAGGTGAAGGCGACGGGCGCCCCGCCGACGGTGCCGCGGGCCGTCACCAGGCCGTAGTTGGAGCGGTACATCACCAGGGTGTAGGAGCCGGCCGGGGTGGAGTCGGCGGTGGTCGGGCTCCAGGCGTCCTTGCGCTCCAGCCGGTCGAAGGGCAGGCACTGCCCGTGCCAGAGGTAGGAGTTGGCGGCGGTGGTGACCGGCGAGCCGTCGGTGGTGCAGAGCGGGACGGCGTAGGTGTCGGTGATGTCCTGCCCGGCCGAGGTGGCGCTCCAGGCGTAGTCCTGGCCGCGGCCGAGCTGCACGTAGAAGCTGAGGCCCGCGAAGGCCGCGCCGCGGGCGCTGATGCCGGGGCCCTGGATCTCCTCCAGCATCAGCAACTGCGGGGCGAAGTACCCGGTTTGGGGGCCGAACACGGCGACCGGGTGGCCGTCGTCGGTGTGCGCGCCGGAGACCAGCAGGGCGTTGGACATGCCGTGCTTGGCGGTGAGCAGGTTGCCCGGCAGGACGCCGTCCGCCTTCGTGGTCGCGGAGTTCGCCGAGCCGGTGGCGTCGTAGACCACCTTCTCCGGCACCACCGAGCCCGGGTCCGGCAGGGCCTGGCCCTGCGGGGCGTCCGGCACCGTGGCGTACGGGAAGCTCTGGCCGTCGTGCAGGGTGCGGACGGCCTCCGGGTCGTCGGACTCGCGCAGGGACTTCCACAGCGCGTCCCCGGCGTCCTTGCCGTACCGGGCCTCGGCGGCCGACCTCACCTGGGCGGAGGCGAGTTCACCGCCGCCGCCGGCGCCGAACAGCGCGCCGACCACGGAGGCCAGGGCGACCAGGTCGGTCAGCTTGAACGGCTCGATCGAACCGGCGTTGGTGATCGGGTCGATGTGGCCGGTGAGGTCGTACTCGCCGGGGAAGGTCCGGGCGTTGTACGCCTGGCTCGCGTACTGGTTGATGCCGTCCAGGTACGCGGTGGCGTCCGCGAGCGCCTGGGTGGCCCGGCCGCCGCGGGCGGCGAGCGCGTCGATCTGCTGCTGCAACTCGGCCTCGGTGTACGGGGCGGCCTGCCAGAAGCTCTGCTCCAGCTGCCGGTTGGCGGCCGCGCCGCCTGCGAAGCCGGACAGCTGGCCGCGGCCGACGTGCCGGAACAGGTCCATCACCCAGAGCCGGTCCTGCGCGGCGGCGTAGCCCGCGCCGAACTCGGTGCCGTAGCGGGTGGTGCCGCTGATGTGGGGGACACCGGTGGCCTTGTCGCGCACGATCGTCACGTCCGGGCGGGGGCTGACGGTACTGGCCACCTGGTCGGCGGGGACGCCGAAGGAGGCGTCGTTGAAGAAGTTCCGCAACCCGGCCTCGGTCAGCCCCGGGTAGCCGGAGGCGAGGGCCGAGTACGGGCCGAGCTGGTCGTCGGTGTGCGCGGGGCGGCTGCCGAACATCCGGTTGAGCAGGATCTCGGCGAGGGTGGCGTTGCCGTTCTCGCCGGGCGGGAGGATGTCGGTGCAGTGGCCGCCGCAGTAGTCGGGGGCGGCGGCCGGGGTGGGGGCGGCGGTGGCGGGCGCGGTCAGGGCGGCGGTCACGAACAGGGCCGACGCGAGCGCGACGGCCGCGAGCCGGAGGGGGTGGGGGCGGCGGGTGCGTGGGGGCAAGGCGAGCTCCTCCGTCGAAGCCACGGGGAGTCGACGGTAGGGGTGCTACTGGCCGGTTGGCTAGTGCCGTGCATGCCATTTCGCGGGTGATGCAACGGAGTTGGGGGACGGTGAGAGACGTTGGGGAGCCTTGGGCCGCGGGGCGAGGGAGCGGATGGCCTCCGGCGGGAACGGATGTCGGTGGGGTCGGTTAGGGTCGCTCGCGGTAGTGGGTGATCTTCCGTCGTGACGGTGGCGGGGCAAGGGGTGCGTGGTGGGGCGGGAGCTGCTGTCTGCTGGTGAGGCGTGCTGGGGGCGGGCGTGCCTGGAGGTGGGGGCTTCGGGGGAGGAGCCGCTGCGGGTGGTCGAGGGGCTGCACCTGCTGGGGGAGGCCCGGTACGAGGGCTGGGAGGGGCCCGCGGCGGTGCTGGTGGACGGGGTGAGCGGGGAGGTGTTCCTCGGGCGGCCGGACGACGGCGGGGTGCTGCGGCGGGACTTGCTGGCCAGCCGTGTGGAGTGCCTGGTCGCGCTGGCGCGGGTGGTCGAGGGGCTCGGTGGGGGACGGGAGTACGGGCCGGCGGGGGTTGCCGAGCTCGTGGCGGCCGGGCGGCAGCGGCTGCGCGAGGCCGATCCGGAGCTGTACCGGCGGACGGACGGTCGGCCCGCGCACTGGGAGGCGGCGCTGACGGTCCGTGCCCTGGCGTGGGGTGCCGAGGCTGGCGGGGCGGGGGAGTTGGCGTATGCCGTCACGCCCGGGTTGGTGCAGGACCTGGCGACGGCGGAGGGGGAGGGGACCGTCCGCCGGTTCGGGGAGGACGAGTTGCCCGCGAGCGTGACCCACGGGCCGACCCGGCGGCTGCTGGTCGAGGTCGGGCTGCCGGTGTCCGAGGACTGCGTGCTCTCCGTGGACGCCGAGGGGCCGCTGGAGGGCTACGAGCCGGAGGAGGGCGACGAGGAGGAGCCCTCGGACCGGGCGTACCAGCGGGGGTTCCCGGTGCTCGGCGGGTGGATGTACGAGTTCGACGTACTGCTCGACGGTGCGACCGGGCGGGTCGAGCTCACCGATGTGTGGGGCGACGGCGGGACGGCCGCCTACCTGCACCAGGACCTCTCCGCGCTGCTGTACACGCTCTGGACCTTCCACCGGCTGCGGGCCGCCCGGGAGGAGGCGTACCGGGCACGGAAGGAAGCCCCCTGGTCGGTGTTCGACCCGTGCGAGCTGTTCGACGGCGCGGCCGAGGAGGCGCTGCGGGCGATCGACCCGGAGGCCTTCGCGAGCGAGGAGCACTTCTGGCCGATCCGGATCGACGACGGGCACATGGGCAGTTTGTTGGAGTAGTCGGATTGTGGGAGTAGTTGGAGCAGCTGGAGTAGGGGGTCGGCCGGTGGATCGGCGATTGGCCGCGGTGGTGTGGCGGCGGAAGAGGCTGCTGCTCCTGCCGGGGCTCACGGTGGCGGTGGTGGGTGGGGTCGCCGCGTCGGTGGTGTGGGCGGAGGTGCTGCTCGGGGGGAGCCTGGTGGTCGGGGTCGCCGGGCTGGTGGTGCTGTTGTTCCTGGTGACCTTCGGCAATGCGGCGATGCTGATCGCGGCCGATGACGCTCTGCGGGGGCGGGCGGTGGGGGTCGGCTCCAGTTGTGCGCGGGCGGCGGGGCGGTTGCCGGTGATCGCGGGCTGGGCGGTCGGCGGGGCTCTCACCATGCTGGTGGGGGCGGTGCTGCTGGTCGGGGTCGGCTGGTTGATGGCGAGCTACCTGGTGCTGCCGGCGCTGGTGCTCGACGATGTCGGGGTCCGCGAGGCGCTGCGGAGGTCCCGGGAGGTGTACCGGCGTGAGGGTTGGGCGAGTGCCCGGGGTTCGGGCTGGCTGGCCCTGCCGGTGGTGCTGACCTTGATGCCGTCGCTGGTGGTCCTGGTCCTGGGCCTCACCTCGAAGGACCGGGTGCTCGGTGCGCTGCTGGTCGCGGGCGCGGTGGTGTGCCTGGGCGGTGGGTTGGCGGTGACGGCGGGCCTGTCCGGGGTGTTCCGGGTCCGGTACTACCGGGAGGCGACGGGGAGGCCGGTCGAGGCCGTGTCGGTGCAGGACGTGCAGCAGGTGCAGCCGGTGTTGCACGTGTCGCCGGTGGAGTAGGACGCCAGTGGGTCGGCAGCCGTGGGGGCGGCTGCCGACCCGGGGGCCTTGCCCGGCTCAGTCGGGCAGGTGCGGGGGTGGGGTGCCGGGTCAGGGCTTGAGGACGAGGCGGATGGGGTTGCCTTCCTTGCGCTCCAGGGCCTCGACGGCGCGGGCGGCGTCGGCGAGGGGGAAGGTGCCGCTGACCGAGCGGGCGAAGTCGAGGCGGCCGCCGCGGACCAGGTCGACCAGGTCGATGACGTCCTGGCCGTCGGAGCCGTAGTGGCCCAGGATCTGCTGGCGCAGGTAGCTGACCATGGTGCCCTTGGTGATGGTCAGCGGCTTGTCGGTGAGGCCGACCAGGACCAGGCGGCCGCGTTCGCCGAGGGCGGCCACGGCCTGTTCGCGGACGGGCGCGACACCGGCGAAGTCGAAGGCGGCGGCGAGGGGGCGGCCTGCGGTGGCCTCGCGCAGGCGGTCGGCGAACTGCGGGTCGGCCGGGTCGAGGGCGGCGTCGGCGCCGAAGGCGAGGGCGCGCTCGCGGGCGGCGGGCAGCGGGTCGACGGCGACGATCGGGAAGGCGCCGATGGCGCGCAGCAGTTGGACGCCGTGGGCGCCGAGCCCGCCGACGCCCCAGACGCCGACCGGCTCGGCGGGGCGGACGGCGCCGGTGCCGGTGATGGCGGCCCACGGGGTGGAGACCGCGTCGGGGATGAAGCAGGCCTGCTCGAAGGGGAGTTCGTCGGGAATCGGGACGAGCGTGGTGGCGGTGGCGAGGGCGTACTCGGCCCAGCCGCCGTCGTAGTCCACGCCGCGGGTGTGCACCCGGCCGTTGCGGGTCTCGCCGGCCTGGAGCAGCACCCGGTCGCCGACGGCGGCGGTGGTGACGCCCGCGCCGAGGGAGTGCACGGTGCCCGCGACCTCGTGGCCGAGGGTGACCTTGTCGCCCTGGAGGAGGAAGGGCTTGAGGGTGCCGTCGATGAGGTGGACGTCGGAGAGGCAGACGCCCGCGGCCTCGACCTTGATCAGCACCTCGCCCGGTCCGGGGGTCGGGACGGGCACCTCCTCGACGGCGAACGCGCCCTTGGTGACGTCGAGGCGGCCGGCGAGCATCGTGGCGGTCATCGGGACTTCCCTTCTGCCGGGGGTGGCGGGGCCGGGGGAGTGCCTCGCCACCCCAAACTTGCTTGTTAGCCAACAAGCAAGTTCAACCCTAGCATGGTGCCATGCCCACGCACGATGACCCGGCCACCGGCACGACCGCCCGTACGACGACGGCCCGCGCGACGACAGCCCGCGCGACCGCTCCGCAGGGCGCCCAGCCCCGCCGTACCCAGGCCGAGCGCCGCGCCCACGCCGAGGCGGCGCTGATCGCCGCCGCCGCCCGGCTGATCGCCGAGCACGGCAGCACCGGGGTCACCCTGGCCAGGGTGGGGGAGGAGGCGGGGTTCAGCCGGGGCCTGGCCACCCACTACTTCGGCTCCAAGGCCGCGCTGCTCGCCCGGCTCCAGGAGGAGGCGCTGGCCGAGGCGATGGCGGCGGCCGCGCCCGAGCGCAGTGGCGCCGGGGCGGCGGAGGAGCTGTGCCGCTTCGCCCGGGGTGTGCTGGAGGGCGTGCGGAACCCGACGGACCTGGGCCGGGCCTTCGTGGTCCTGGGGGCCGAGGCCCTCGCGGGCACCTCCGAGCTGACGCCGGCGGTGGCGGAGCTGGACGCCCGGACGCGCGCCTGGGTGGTGGACGTGCTCGGCCAGACGGACGTGATCGGCCACGGTGTGGCGGACGGCGAGCTGCGGGCCGGGGTGGGCGCCGGGGTGGATGCCGGGGCCTTCGCGTTCGCCTTCGTGGGGCTGCTCAAGGGGCTGGTGGTGCAGGCGGCGGCCGCGCCGGAGGCCTTCGACGTGGCGACCGCGACCGTGGAGGCGGAGCGTTGGATCCGGTTGGCGCTCGTCGCGGACTGAGGACCGGGCGGGGGCGCGCCGCTCGGCGCCGGACTGCTGACGGTGCCGGACTGCCGACGGAACGGGGCGATTCCGGGCTACTGACGTATCGGGACTGCTGAGGAGCCGGGCTGCCGCTGGGAGCGGCTGCGGGCCGGGGGTGTTGCGATGCGGACCCGGGTGGTGGCGGGTGCCTGCTCCAGGTCGTCCAGCTGGGCGAGGATGGTGGCCCGCAGCTCGTCGTCGTCCTCGAAGTGGTGGTCGTTGAAGAGGGTGTAGCCCGTCCACATCAGGTTGGCGCACACCCGGGCCGGCACCCGCCCCGTCCGGGCGCCCATGCCGACCAGGGCCACCGAGCGGATGCTGTCCGGCGCCAGCCGGTTCTGCCGGTGGACGGCCTGGAAGGCGGCGGCGCAGGCGAGGGCGACGTTCAGCGTCTCGCTCACGTTCTGCGAGGAGGTCTGCATCGTGGGCGCCGAGATCAGGAACCTCGGGTTGACCGCACCGGAGGGCACGCAGACCGCGCTGCCCACCGGCAGGGTGCCCGCGTGCTGGTCGCGGATCGCCCGCTGCACCTTGAGCTGGATTCCCGCGCCGAGGTGGCGCTTGATCGCCGCGTCCGCCCCGCCGTCCATCCGGCCCTTGGAGTTGGTCGGGCTGACCCAGGCGTCGACCTGCTCGGTGAGGATCGAGCCCTGCCGGATCTCGATGCCGGGGGTGTCGGCGAAGGCGGCCCGCCAGGACTCGACCACCGAGGCGTTGAGGTCCGTCAGCACCACCCTGAGCAGGGGCTGCGAGCGGTTCGTCGTCATGGTGCAACTCCTTTCGTACGGGGAGGGGTTCTCCCTGTCGTTCTTCCTGTCGTTCCCGACGCTAGCGCGCAGCACTGACAATCCGTCCGGGGCCGCCCGGGGCCGTCTGGGGTCGTTCGGGCAGGTGGGCCGTCGGGCCGGATTGTCAGTGCCGACTGTTAGGAATGTGTCGTCCGCCGGAAAGCTGACGGACCGTCATCCGATGCCTTCCGTGACCCGACCAGCCGGAGTACCACCATGAGCGCTGCCGACACCTCCGCCACCAACCAGCCCGAAAAGCACGACCCGAACGACCCGTTGGCCCTCGCGGAGCTGTTCCACGGCGGGGGCGAGCCGTGGCTCCCGGTGCTCAAGCCGGTGATCGAGGCGCAGTCCGGTGCGGCCTCGTTCATCGGCCCGGCGCGCAGCCCGGAGGTCGTGCCGGTCCGCGAGCTGACCTTCCAGGCGCTCAAGCCGCACGCCCCGCACCGGTGGAAGGTGGTGGTCTTCGGGCAGAACCCGTACCCGCGCCCGGAGAGCGCCACCGGCATCGCGATGTTCGACAACGCCTTCCACGACTGGAAGGACAGCCAGTTCGGCCGGGTGATCAGCATCCGCTGCATCATCAAGGCCGCGGCGATGTGGAAGTACGGCATTCCCAAGAAGACGCCGATCGCGGACATCCGCGCGCTGTTGAAGAAGGAGGAGACGGTCCAGCCGCCGGAGTGGTTCCAGGCGATGCTGACCCAGGGCGTGCTGCTGCTGAACGCGGCGCTGACCGCCAGTGCGGACGGCGCGATGGGCCCGGAGCAGCACACCGGGTTCTGGCGGCCGGTGGCCGAGCGGATCGTGGAGGAGATCCTGCGGGCCAAGCAGGAGGCGGGGGAGGAGGACCGGGGTGTGGTCTTCGCCTGGTGGGGTGCGCACGCACGCAGCTTGAAGAGTGTGGTGCAGCGCTTGGAGAAGAAGTACCCGGCGGTCGAGGTCCGGCACATCGACCACGCCAACCCGGCGGCCCAGGGCGACATCTTCTGCGACAACGAGCACTTCGCCGCGGTGAACGCCGCGCTCGGCTCGCTCGGCGCGGACGGGATCGACTGGCTGCCGAGCAAGGGCTGGGACGCCGGCGCGGCGGCGGTCGGGGGCGCGGACGGCGGCGTCGCCGAGCGGATGGGCGCGTTCATCGCGTCCACCATGGAGCTGCACCAGCTGTACCTGGACCGGCTCGCCGGCGTGAAGGACGAGGGGCTCGAACTCCCGGCCATCAGCGGGGTGTTCGACACGCCGCTGATGGACTTCCGGGCGGCGGTGGCCCCGGTGGCCGAGCTGCTGCGCGGCCTGGACCGGCACGTCACGCTGTCGCACGAGTTCGGCAAGCGGCGGGCGGACGAGTGGGCGGCCGAGCGTGCGGCCGGGCAGGTGGCCGGCAGGTCGGACGGGCACGGCGGCGCGGGGATGCCCGACGGGCTGTCCGCGGACGCGATCGCCGCGCTGTACCTGTACACCTGCGAGTCGGCGTTCTACCGGGAGATCAACGCGGTGCTGCGCTCCCCGGACCGGGCCCGGCTGGTGCCGTACCTGCCGTACCTGCGGCTGTTGTTCGCGGCGGTGTCGCAGCTGCCGGTGCGGACGGAGCCGCTCTGGCGCGGGGTGGCGCTGGACCTGCGCAAGCAGTACCCGCTGGGGCGGACGGTGACGTGGTGGGGGGTGTCCTCCTGCACGTCCGAGCTGGGCGTGGCGAAGTCCTTCCTGGGCAGCCGGGGCAAGCGGACGCTGTTCGAGGTGCGGCCGCTGCGCGCCACGGGCATCCAGCGGTTCTCGGCGTTCACGGGCGAGGAGGAGTACATCCTGCTGCCCGGTACCCAGTTGGAGGTCACGGACGTGCAGGCCCAGCGCGGCGGGCTGTGCACGGTGACGCTGACCGAGGTTGCGGAGGCGCCGTTGGTGTCCTGAGCCGCCGACCCGTCCACGAGCGGGCATCCGACCAAGTTAATATCTTTACCGGGTTAAGCTAAGCTGGATCCTTCGGACGACAGTCGAGTCGAGCGCGGAGGAAGCCATGACGACAGGAGCCGAGGACCTCGACCGTGAGCTGGCGCGCGAGCGGGCCCACGTCGAGGCCTGCCGGGCGGCGATGGCCCGGCAGGTCGAGGACGCCGCCCACCAGGTCGTCGCCGGGGAGGACGTCTCGGGCGACGGTGCCAGCGCCGAGGCGCTGGGCCGCTACCTGCGGACCCGCGCCAAACGGATGCGGGAGTTGCCGGACAGCCCCGCCTTCTTCGGCCGCCTCGACTTCGGCGACGGGCCCGGTGCCGGGGACCACCGGGGGCAGCGCTACTACGTCGGGCGGCAGCGGATCTCCGAGGACCCGACGGCGCCACCGCTGGTGATCGACTGGCGGGCCCCGGTCTCCCGGGCGTTCTACCGGGCGAGCGCCACCGACCCGCTCGGGCTCGCCGGGCGCCGACGCTTCGGCTGGGCGCCGTCGAGCCCGGGCCGACCGGAGGACCTGACCGGGCTGGAGGACGAGCGGCTGGACACGGCGACCGGACCCGGGTCCGAGTCAGGGCCCGGCCGCCCCGGTGGCCTCCTCGCCGCCGAGATCGAGCGCCCGCGCACCGGGCCGATGCGCGACATCGTCGCCACCATCCAGCCCGAGCAGGACGCGCTGGTGCGCGGCGAACTGGCCGAGTCGGTCTGCGTCCAGGGCGCGCCCGGCAGCGGCAAGACCGCCGTCGGCCTGCACCGCGCCGCCTACCTGCTGTACAGCTTCCCGCAGCGGATCCGGCGCAGCGGCCTGCTGGTGATCGGCCCCAACCGGACCTTCCTGCGCTACATCGCGGAGGTCCTCCCCGCGCTGGGCGAGCTCGACGTCTCCCAGCGCACTGTGGAGGACCTGGTCGCCACCCGCCCGGCCACCGCGGTGGACGACGCGCGGGCCGCCGCGCTCAAGCACGACGCCCGGATGGCGGAGGTGCTGCGCCGGGCGCTGTACGGCCGGATCAGGACCACCGGCGCCGAGCCGTTGGCCGTCCCGGAGGGCTCCTACCGCTGGCGGGTCCCCGCCGAGCGGCTCGACCGGCTGGTGGCCGAGGTCCGCGGGCAGGCACCGCCGTACGCGATCGGGCGGGAGAACCTCCGCGCCCGGGTGGTGGCCCTGCTCCAGCAGCAGGCCGAACGCCGCACCGACGTCAAGAACGCCACCTGGCAGCAGAAGGTCGGCCGCTGCCGACCGGTCGCGGCGTTCGTGGAGGCGGCCTGGCCCGCGCTGCGCCCGGAGGCCGTGCTGGCCGCGCTGCTCGGCGACCCCGCCGTGCTGGCCGAGGCGGCGGAGGGCCTGTTCGACGCCGAGGAGCAGGCCGCGCTCCTCTGGTGTCGGCCGCCGCGCTCGGAGAGGAGCGCCAAGTGGTCCGAGCCCGACCTGCTGCTGCTCGACGAGCTGGCCGGGCTGATCGAGCGCCCGGCGAGCTTCGGCCATGTGGTGGTGGACGAAGCCCAGGACCTCTCCCCGATGCAGTGCCGGGCGATCGCCCGGCGCAGCGCCTTCGGCTCGCTCACCGTCCTGGGCGACCTCGCCCAGGCCACCGCGCCCTGGTCGGCCCGCGGCTGGGGCGAGCAACTCGCCCACCTGGGCAAGCCGCAGGCCGCGCTGGTGCCGCTGACCACCGGCTACCGGGTCCCCGCCGCGGTGACGGCGCTGGCCAACCGGCTGCTGCCGGCCCTGGACGTGGACGTGCCGCCCGCCGTCTCGCTGCGCCGGGACGGCGAGGTGGCCGTCCGGGCGGTGTCCGACCTCGACGCGGCGCTAGGGCGTGTCTGACAATTCCCGCCGGGCGCGCGACGCTGGGGCACGCACCTCGCCGCGTTGTCGTCAGTCGCCGATGCTCCGCATGGACTCCCTCCTCCGCCTTGCGATGCACGCACCCCAACGCCGCGCGCTGATCCGACGCGAATTGTCAGACACGCCCTGGTGGCCGCGGTGCGCGCCGCGCTGGAGCGGGAGGGTTCGATCGCGGTGATCGCCGCGGACGCGGCGGTGGCGGGGGCGGGCGCCGCGCTCGGGGCGGCCGGGATCCCGAGCGCCCCGGCCGAGGAGGCCGCCCCCGCGGCCCGGGTCACCCTGCTGCCGGCCTCGCTCGCCAAGGGGCTGGAGTACGACCATGTGATCGCCCTGGAGCCGGCCGCCATCGCGGAGGCCGAACCGCGTGGGCTGCACCGGCTGTACGTGGTGCTGACCCGCGCGGTGTCCCGGCTGGACCTCCTGCACACCCGCCCGCTCCCGGGCCCGCTGGCCGGGGGCTGAACCGGCCGGCCACCGCCCCCGGCCCCGGCGTGCTGACGCCCGTTCTCCGCGCCGTCGCCCGGGAGTTCGGGTTCGTGGACCGACCGTCCGGGCGGCGGCGGCCCTCGCCCCGTCCGGCTCGGCGCCCTCGCGGTCGTGCCCGCCCGCCGCCGGGCCGTACCGCACGGGCGCCGCCGGATAAGCCAATGCGAGTTCCCCGCGAGTTGCGCCCCCGATTCCCGGGCGCGGTGGGCGGGTTGTCGAAACGGCCCATTCGGGAGGGGGCGCTGCCGGGGGCTGGCCGGTTATCGCCAACTATTGAGCGTGCTCACTCAGCTGAGGTACAGTCATCAGCGGTTGATCGGCACACTATTCATCATCCTCGATGGCAGAACCGACCAGGCGGCACAACCGGCCTCCGCAGAGCGGCGATCCAGTGACGGATCGAATGAGTTCTGACATCTTTTCCAGAAAGGCCGCTTCGGAGACCATGGACTTTCCGGACGACCTCGGGCCAAAAGCCGGACTTCCTGGATGGCGCCCGTGAACGGCCAGATACTCCCCGACAAATGGTTCGTTTCCCGAGAATTGCGTCCGGAGGCGCCGGTCAGGCTCGTCTGCTTCCCCTATGCGGGGGGCGGCACGTCCATCTACACGCGCTGGCCCGCCGCGCTCGGCCCCGAGGTCGAGGTCGCCGCGCTGGCCCTGCCGGGCCGGGAGCGCCGACTCGGTGAGCCCGCGGCCGTCGACGTGGACCGGATCGCCGAGGCCGTCGCGGCCACCACCGACCGCCCGTACGCGCTGTTCGGCCACTCGATGGGCGGCCTGCTCGCCTTCGAGGTGGTCCGGTGGCTGCGCCGGGCCGGGGCCGAACTGCCCGTCCACCTCTTCGTGTCGGGCTGCCCCCGGCCCGACCAGCCGCGGGGCGACGACATCTTCGACGGCCTGTCGGCGCTGCCCGACGACGCCATGCTCCAGCGGCTGGTCCGCGGTGGCGGCCTGCCCGCCTTCGTGCTGGACGAGCCGGAGCTGCTGGAACTCGTCCTGCCCGTCTGCCGGGCCGACTTCGGCTGGCTGGACGCGTACGACTGCGGTGACGAGCCGCCGGTGCCGGTGCCGATCACCGCCTTCGTCGGCAACGAGGACGCCTCGGCCCGACCCGAGGACGCGGCCGGCTGGGCCGCGCACACCACCGGACCATTCGCCCAACACGTCCTGCCGGGCGGTCACTTCTTCCTCGACGACAACCTGGACGCCATCGGCCGGGCCGTCCGTGCCGGGATCGGGAGCCCCGTGGCCTGATGCCGCGGGCCCCGGCAGGGGGCCGCGAGACGGGCAGGCCCCGGTCCGCGACGGTTGGAACGACGAGGTCAGGAACTGCGATGGCGGATGGAACCACCGGGTCGGCCGGGCCCGGCGCGGAGGGGGAGCGGATCGCCCGGGCGGCCCACGGCCAGGAACTGGTCTGGCGGACCGGCCGCCGCTCCGGGGGCCTGCTGCTCCAGCACGTGGCCGACACCTTCCGGTTGGACGCCGCGGTCGACGAGGAGCAGCTCCGGTCGGCGCTGGCCGCGCTGACCGCCCGGCACACCGCGCTGCGGACCTCGGTGCGGGTGCTGGACGGCGAACTGCGGCAGGTGGTGCACCCGGCGATCGAGCTGCCGGTGGAGTTCACCGACCTCAGCGGCCCGGACGACGGCAAGCGCGCCGAGCGGCTGGCCGAGCTCGCCGACCAGGCCGCCGTGCTGCCCTTCGACCCGGCCCGGGCGCCGCTGTGGCGGGCCGTCGCGGTCCGGCTCGGCGAGGCGGACTGGGCGGTGGTCCTGGTCGCCCACCAACTGGTCTGCGACCCGGCCTCGTTGTTCCTGCTCAACGCCGAGCTCGCCGAACTGTGCGCCGCCGAGGAGCAGGGCCGGGCCCCGGTGCTGCCGGACCGGCTGCTGGACTTCGCCGACCTCGCGGACCGGCAGTACGAGCGGGACCGGCAGCACGAGCGGGCGAGCCGGCAGTACGAGCGGGACCGGCAGCACGAGCGGGCGGGCCGGCAGTACGAGCGGGAACGGCAGCACGAGCGGGACGGGAACCTCGACAGGGAGCAGCAACTCCGCCGGGAACTCCCCTCCGACACGGCCGAGTTCTGGCACGCCCGGCTGGCCGACCGGCCGACCGGCCACGGCCTCCCGCTGGACCGGCCCCGCCCGGCCGCCCGGGCCTTCGCGGGCGCCGAGGTCCGCGCCGAGTTCCCGTACGGCCTGGCGGCCGCGCTGCGGGCGGGCGCCCACCGGCTCGGTGGGTCGCCGGCCCCGGTGCTGCTGGCCGGCTACGCGGCGCTGCTGCACCACCGCTCCGGCCGGACCGACCACCTGATCGGCGTGCCCGTCTCGGGCCGGCGCCGGCCCGAGACGCTGTCGCTGGTCGGGGCCCTGGCCGGCCAGGTGGTGCTGCGGCTGGACACCTCCGGCGACCCGTCCTTCGCCGCGCTGGTGGAGCGCGTCCAGGGCGTCGCCTCCGCCGCCTGGCAACACCAGGAGCTGCCCGTACCGGAGTTGGGGCAGCTGTCCGCCGGGCAGGCGCCGGGCGCGCCCGTCCACCAGCTGGCCTTCAACCTCGCCGAGGGCGAGCTCGGCGCCCCCTGCGGCTATGCCGAGGACGACCTGCTGCTCGAAGTGGCCGACCGCGCCGCCCGGTTGGTGTACGACACCGAGCTGTTCGCCCCCGCCACCGCGCGCGCACTGCTCGACGACTTCCTGGCGCTGCTCGCCGCTGGCCTCGCCGAACCGGCCGCCCCGCTGGCCGGGCTGCCCGCGGCGGCCGCCGCCCGCCGGGCACCCGGCGCGGCCGGGCACCCCGGCCGGCGGGACGGTCGGCGGGACGGCCGGGCCGAGAGTTTCCCCACCGGCAGCCTCGGACCGGCCGGGCCGGAGGGTCCGGGCGAGGGCCGGTCCGCCCCATCGGTTCTTCTGAGGAGCACGCAATGACGGTGACCGGTCGGATCGTCGGCATCCCGAGCGAGGTGTGGCACGAGGAGGTGCTGGCACCCCAGTTCGCCTACGAGGCCGAGCACCTGCTGCGGCACTACGTGGCGATCGAGAAGGTGCTGCTGCTGGAGTACCGGCGGATGGGGCTGGTCGACGGGGCGGGCACCGCCGCGATCGCCGCCCGCCTGGACACGGTCGACCAGGACGGCATCCGGGCGAACCCGAGCGAGAACATGTCGGACATCTCCTTCGCCCTGGAGCGGCACGTCGCGGCCGGCCCGGTCGCGCCGTTCGCCGCCTGGCACGCCGACCGCAGCCGCAACGACCTCCAGGTCTGCGCCCAACTGCTGTCCGCCCGTGAGCAGGTCCGGGCGCTGGCCGCCGACCTGCTGGCCTTCGACGCGGCCGTCCGGGCGCTCGCCGCGGGCGCCGTCGAGGTGCCGATGCCCGGCTACACCCACGCCCAGGCCGCCCAGGTGATCAGCCCCGGCTTCTACCTGGCCGCGCTGTCCAGCGAGACGCTGACCGCCGTGCGCCGACTGCTGGCCGCGTACGACGAGATCGACGCCTGCCCGCTGGGCGCCGGCAGCATGGCCGGGCAGGAACTCGACTGGGACCGCTCCCGGATGGCCGGGCTGCTCGGCTTCGCCCGGCCCCAGCCGCACGCCCTGGTCGCCGTCGCCTCGCGCGGCTGGGCGCTGGCGATCGCGGCCGAGGCGGCGAACTTCGCCGTCGCGCTGAGCCGCTTCACCACCGACCTGATGGCCTGGGGCGGCAGCGCCCACGGCTTCCTGGACCTCCCGGACGAGCTGTCCGGGATCTCCGCCGCGATGCCGCAGAAGAAGAACTTCCCCGTGCTGGAGCGGATCCGCGGCCGCTGCGCGCTGGTCGCGGGCAGCGCGGCCGAACTGGCGGCGGCCCAGCGCAACACCCCGTACACCAACACCGTCGAGGTCTCCAAGGAGGCCGGCGCCCACCTGCGGGTGCAGACCGAGGCGCTGCGCTCGACCCTGCGGCTGGCGCACGCCGTGGTCACCGGGCTGGTGTTCCGCGCCGACCGGATGCGGGCGGCCTGCGAGGGCGAGTTCCTCGGCGGCTTCACCCTGGCCAACCGGCTGACCCTGGACGAGGGCGTGCCCTGGCGGACGGCGCAGATCATCGCCGGGCGCTACATCAGGGCCGCGCTGGACAAGGGCCTGGCCCCGGCCGACGGGGACGCGGCGCTGCTGGCGGCGGTCGCGGAGGAGGCCGGGCACCGGCTGGCCGGGCCGCAGGAGCTGCTGGCGGCCTCGCTGAGCGTCGAGGCGGGCCTGCGCGCCAAGACCTCGGTCGGCTCGACCCACCCCGACCAGGTCCGCGCCACCCTTGCCGAACTCGGCGCCGAGCAGGAGCGGTTGACCGAGTGCTGGGCGAAGCGGGCCGCGGTCGTACGGGCGGCCGCGGACGAGGTCGCGGCGCTGCTCGCGGCCCCGGCGGACGCCCCGGCAGACGCCTCGGCAGTCGCCCCGGCGGGGGCCCCGGCGGACGCCCCGGCGCAGCGGTGACCCCGCCCTCCTCCGCGCGCCCGGCCCCGGCCCCGGCCCCGGCGGCGGCCCCGTCCGCCGGAGCCGTCCCGCCGCCGCGCCGCCCGTCCTTCGCCTCCCCCCGCCCCGGCGTCGACCTGCGCACCGGCTCGGCCCGCGCCTTCGGCACCTTCGGCGAGCTGCTCCAGGGCGCCCTGCCCGGCGGCCAGGAGTTCCTGGTGACGCTGCCGGTCGACCGCTGGGCGCGGGCCCGCTTCCGGCTCGACCCGGGCGGCCCGCTGCGGGTGTTCCCCTCGCACAAGACCAAGACCCGGCGGGTGGCCGAGGCGATGCTCGCGGCCTGCGGTCGCCCGGCCGGCGGGGTGCTGCTGCTGGACGGCGACCTGCCGGTCGGCAAGGGCATGGCCAGCTCCTCGGCCGACCTGGTGGCCACCGTGCGGGCGGTCGGCGCCGCGGTGGGCCTGGACACCTCGCCCGCCGAGGTGGAGCGCTGGCTGCGCCCGATCGAGCCGACCGACGGGGTGATGCACCCCGAGGTGGTGGCCTTCGAGCACCGCGAGGTGCGGCTGCGCGAGCGCCTGGGCGGCCTGCCGGCGGCGACCGTGGTCGCGGTGGACGAGGGCGGGCTGCTGGACACGGTGGCGTTCAACCGGGTGCCGAAGGTGTTCTCCCCGGCGCAGCGCGCCGAGTACGCGGAGCTGCTGGCCGAGCTGGGTGCGGCGGTGCGGGCCGGGGACCTCGCCCGGGTGGGGGCGGTGACCAGCCGCAGCGCGGTGCTGAACCAGCGGCTGGCGCCCAAGCGCAACCTCGACGCGGTGCTGGCGATCGCCGAACGGGTCGGCGCCGCAGGGGTGGTGTGCGCGCACAGCGGCACCCTGCTGGGTGTCCTGTTGGACGAGAGCGACGCCGACCACGGGCCCCGGCTCGCCGCCGCCCTGGCGGCCTGTTCGACCCTGCCCGGCACCACCAGCACGGTGCGGGCCCTCACCCTTCAGGACATGGAGCTTGCTGATGCGGCATGAATCGATCGTCGACGCCATCGGCCACACGCCACTGGTCCGGCTGCGGGTGCCCGCGCCGGAGGGCGTCGAGGTGTACGCGAAGCTGGAGCTGGCGAACGCCTTCGCGATGAAGGACCGGGTGGCCCGGCAGGTCGTCACCGAGGCCCGCCGCTCCGGGGCCCTGCGGCCCGGGGCGCCGATCGTGGAGAGCTCCTCGGGGACGATGGCGCTCGGCCTGGCGCTGGTGGGCACCCACCTGGGGCACCCGGTGCACATCGTCACCGATCCGCGGATCGACCCGATCACCCTGGCCAAGCTGCGCACCCTGGGCTGCGAGGTGCACGTGGTGTCGGCGATGGGAGACCAGGGCTGGCAGTCGGCCCGGCTGGACCTGCTGGCCGAGCTGATGACCGGTCTGCCGGGCGCGTTCTGGCCGCAGCAGTACTCCAACCCGCAGAACCCGGCGGCCTACCGGGGCTTGGCCGAGGAGCTGGTGGACGACCTCGGCACGGTGGACGTGGTGGTGGGCTCGGTGGGCAGCGGCGGGTCGCTGTGCGGGACGTCCCGGGCCCTGCTGGAACGTTTCCCCGAGCTGACGGTGGTCGGCGTGGACGCCGTCGGCAGTGTGCTGTTCGGCCAGCCCGACGTGCCGACCCGGCGTCAGTCCGGCCTCGGCAACAGCCTCTACCCGGACAACATCGACTACCGGCTGATCGACGAGGTGCACTGGCTCTCCGACGACGAGGCCTTCGCCGCGACCCGGGCGCTGGCCCGGGAGCAGAAGATCTTCGCCGGGAACACCTCCGGCTCGGTCTACCGAGTGCTGACCCACCTGGCGGCGCACGCCGCGCCCGGCACCAAGCTGGTCGGCATCATGCCGGACCGCGGCGACCGCTACGTGGACACGGTGTACGCCGCCGACGCCGCGGTGTCCGGCACCGCAGCCGCCCGAGCCGGAGCCACGACCGGCGACGCCCCCGTGATCGCCACCGAGCCCACCCCCGTCCGCTACGGCGAGCTGGTCAGCACCTGGTCGTACGCGCGGATATCCCGCCGGGAGCGCCCGCTGCTGTTCTTCGTGGAGTCCAACACCACCGGCACCGGCATGCTCGCGCTGACCACGGCCGTGCGGCTCGGCCTGGAGCCGGTGCTGTTCGTGGTGGACCCGGCCCGCTACCAGGGCCTGGCGGAGACCGGCGCCCGGGTGGTGGTCTGCGACACCGACGACCCGGAGGCGCTGCGCAAGGCCGCCGAGGTGGCGGCCGGTGACCGCGAGGTGGCGGGCGTGACCACGACCAGCGAGTACTACCTGGTCCAGTCGGCCGCGCTGGCCGAGGGGCTGGGCGTGGCGGCCAACCCGGCGGCGGCGCTGGCCGCCTGCCGGGACAAGTCGGCGACCCGGCGCACCCTGCTGGCGCACGGGGTGCGCCAGCCCCGGTTCGCCGAGGTGCGCGACCCGGCCGAGGTGGAGGCGGCGGTCGCGGCGGTGGGCCTGCCCTGCGTGGTGAAGCCGGTGGACGAGTCCGGCTCGCACGAGGTGCTCTGGTGCGAGGACGTCGCCACCGTCGCCGAGCAGGCCCGCAAGCTGCTGGCCGTCACCCGCAACGTGCGCGGCCAGGCCAGCGCCGGGACGGTGCTGGTGGAGGAGTACCTGACCGGGCCGGAGTTCAGCGCCGAGATGTTCCGGGCGGACGGCGAGACGTACTGCGTCGGCATCACCCAGCGCACCGTCAGCGAGCTGCCGTACTTCGTGGAGACCGGGCACCTGTTCCCGGCCGTGCTGCCCGAGGAGACGGCGGCGGCGATGGCCGACACCGCCCGGCGGAGCCTGGCGGCGGTCGGCCTGGAGCGCGGCCCGGCGCACGTCGAGCTGCGGCTGACCGCCGACGGGCCGGCCGTGATCGAGATCAACGCCCGGCTGGCCGGTGGCATGATCCCGGAGCTGATCCGGCCCGCGACCGGCATCGACCTGCTGGACCAGCAGATCCGGGCCGCCGCCGGGCTGCCGCTGAACCTGACCCCGGAGCGGTCCCGCTCGGCGGGGATCCGCTTCCTGATCGCCGCCGATCAGGGCCGGCTGACGGCCGTCGAGGGCGTCGAGCGGGCGGCCGCGGTCGCCGGGGTGGAGCGGGTCACCGTGACGGCGGCCGCCGGGCGCGCGGTGCGGCCGGTGCGGGAGGCGTACGACCGGCTGGGGCACGTGATCGCGGTCGGGGACGGCCCCGAGGAGGTGGGCGGGGCGCTGGACGCCGCGCTGGCCGAGCTGACGGTCGTGGTCGAGGCCGAGTAGCCGCGGCGTACGGGGGAGGGGCGGGGGGCCCCCCCCCGCGGGGGGCCCCCCCCCCCCCCCGGGGGGCCCGCCCCCGGGGGGGGCCCCCGGCCCCGCCGGGCCCCCCCCCCCCCCCCCCCCCCCCCCCCCC